>JAOTUB010000054.1 GCA_029864095.1 Gammaproteobacteria bacterium
ATTCTGATCGGACCCGCACTGGCGCTCGTGCCGTTGCTCGCGGTCCCGAAATTTACGGTCGGCGCGGACATCGCGCTCGCGCTTGCCCAAGCAGTCGGGATTCTGCTGCTTGCCATCGTAGGCGGCCGTTACCTGCTGCAACCGATCCTGCACCGCGTAACGCGCGCTCGTAACCGGGAAGTATTTACAGCGCTGGCCGTTTTGCTCGTTCTGGGTAGCGCGCTTTTGACCGAGGCGGTCGGTTTGTCAATGGCGATGGGGGCGTTCATTGCCGGCCTGCTGATTGCGGATTCGCCATTTCGTCACGGAGTCATCGCCTAGATTCAGCCGTTTCGCGGCCTGCTATTGGGTCTGTTTTTCATGACCATGGGCATGTCACTCAATCTCGGTGAATTCTTCGCACAGCCGCTTACGGTGCTGGGTATGCTCGTTGCCCTGATCGCCGTGAAGTTCGTTGTGTTGTGGGCATTGGCCCGGTCTTTCGGCCTCCGGGCCGAGGTCGGCACGGCGGTCGCCATGCTGCTGTCGCAGAGTGGTGAGTTCGGGCTGGTCCTGTTTGCCTTTACGTATCATGCGCAACTGATGAGCACCGATCTGTACGTGCAACTGCTGCTCGTCATTGTCCTCAGTATGCGCGTGACTCCTCCGCTCGCTTACCTGGCGCGGCAGCTGGTGGCCGCGCGTGCTGATCAACAGAAAGCGAACGATGAGGTACCGGCAAGGCACCCGTAGTCCTGACAGGCTTCGGCCGCGTCGGGCGTCACATCGGCCAGATCTTGACGTTGGCCGGCGAACCGTACGTCGCTATTGACCGCGATTCCTCGCTGGTGCTATGTGAACGCGCAAACGGCCATCGCGTCTTCTATGGCGATGCACGCCGCCCCGTGGTGCCGCGGGCCGTCGGCGCCGCTGACGCGGATCTCGTCATCGTTACCGTCGATGATTTTGAGGCCACCGAGAACATCGTGGCTGCGTTACACGAGGCGTATCCCGACGTCACGATTTTGGCCAGGGGGGCACGATGCAGACCGGTGCCGGACGCTGCGAAAAATTGGTGCGAGAATCGCTGTATCGGAAACGCTCGAAGCAAGCCTCGAGCTGGCGCGCGAAGTTCTGATCCGCGACGACAGTGACACAGCCAGGGTCGAGGCACTGCTGCGACGCTTTCATGAGAACATTACAACAATATTGATGCGGCGAATGTGCAGGAGGCGTTGGATCAAGCCGGGACGTGACCGAGCAGACCATGATCCCGTGGGTTGGACAATGTGCCGCACGGGTCGCACGGGTAAATCAGCGGGTTGGCGAAAGCCTTTAAGATACTTTTTTCGGGACCACTGGCGGTTGCCTGGGCGCTTTCAACATCCCTGCCAGCTGGTCATTCCTTGCGGATGCGCAGCAGCTTGGCGCGGCGCTTGTCGGCCCGCAGCACCTCGATCTGATAACCTTTCCAGCTGATTGCATCGCCGGCCCTCGGAATTCGCTCGAGTTTTTCGGTCACGAATCCACCGATCGTGGATGTCGCGACCTTCGGGTCCCAGGCTACGGCGAGTTTCGCGCTCAGCTTACGCAGGTCAATCGTTGCGCGAACGATAAACGATCCGTCGGCCAGCTCATGGAACTCGCGCATCGGCAGATCGCTCTCGTCGAAAATGTCGCCGACAATCTCCTCGAGCACATCTTCCAGCGTGGCGATGCCCTCCACGGTGCCATACTCATCGATGATGATCGCAAGGTGGCGGCGCCTATGCTGAAAGGTGCGTAGCAGCTGTATCAGCGGAACGGTCGGCGGGACGATCAGCGCTTCCTTTGTCAGGCTGTTCCAGTCGATGTCGTCTTCGTCGTGGTGCAGCAGCCAGTAAAGCAAATCTTTGGTGAGTACCACGCCGCAAACGTCTTTTAGATTACGGGTCAGTGAGAACGGAAAACGACTGTGTCCGGTTCGCCGAATAAACTCCGTCGCTTCTCTGCGTTTCATTTCGCCTGACAGGAAACGCACCTTGTCGCGCGGCAACACGATGTCATGAGCGTGCAGATATCTGAGCTGCGTTGCGCCAACGACCATCCCTGCCGTATCGACACCGACGGCGCCCTTGCTGCGGCCCAACGTTGCGAGCAGGCGAATTTCCTCGGGCGTCGTTACCGGCATTTCAACATCGCCCCGCAGCGACCGCGAGACCTTCTCACTCAGTGCGACGAGCGGCCGCAAAACCATCGTCAGCCATCGGATGCCGTGCGCGACAGGTGACGCCAGCTTTAGCGCGTAGGTGACACCCAGTGTCTTGGGAATGATTTCCGTAAATAAGAGCACAGCGATTGTGAAGATGATCGAGAACAGCCACAGGGTGCTGGTATCGAAGACATCCTGGTAACTCGCGCCGGCAACAGCGGCGCCAATCGTGTGCGCAGCCGTATTGAGAATCAGGATCGCCGCTATCGGCACATCCATGTTCTCCTTGAACCGTGACAACAGTCGCCCGGCACGTTTTTCGCGTTGCATGAGGACTTCGATCTGCGGCCTGGTAAGTGATAGCAGGACAGACTCGAAGATTGAGCACAGGAAAGATACGATCAGTACAACACTTACGGCAGTGATGAAGAGCAGCATGGGAGTTTCCGAAGGGAGGCTGGAGGATTGCAGCGGGTGAGGAGAATCGAATCCTCGTTCTCGGCTTGGTAAGCCGATGACCAGATTTCGATATCAGAAGCAGCCGGCATGGCATTCCCCGCATTATACGTTCGCCGAATTCGGGGCCGAAGCAAGGACGCCGGAAAGACGCGAACCGACATCTGCGGGAATCTACCGAACAGCCGGATTGCTAGATGCCATAGAGCAGCGGCAACACGATGGAAAACCCGAGCCACATGATGAGAATCAGGGGTATGCCAACCTTGAGGAAGTCCGAAAACCGGTATCCGCCGGCGCTCAGGATCAGCAAATTCGTCTGATAACCGAAAGGCGTCGCGAAACTCATGTTGGCGCCGAACAATACGGCAAGCACGAACGGTAGCGGGTCCACGCCCATTTGCTGCGCGGCGGAGATCGCTATCGGTGTGCCGATCACTGCAGCGGCATTATTCGACACGATGTTCGTCAGCACGGCCATGATCAGGATGAAGGTACTGAGGACCACCGCGGTCGGCAGGTTTCCGGCGGCGGACACGAAGGCCGCGGCCAGGTACTCCGCCATGCCCGTGCTGACCAGTGCCTTGCCCAGGGCCAGGCTGGCGACGATGAGCATGATGACGGCTACTGGCAGCGATCGGCCGACATCCCGCCATGACAAACATCTCAGTGCGATCATCAGGCCGACGCCGATTATCGCGGTGATGGAAATGGGCAGCAAACCCAGTGCCGCGAACCCTATTACCATGGCTAGCACCACGAGAGACCGCTTCGCTCGGTGTGCTCGCGGTAAATCCGTGGTGTCGTCGAGAACCAGCATCCTGTTGCTCGCCTTGATGGCATCGAGGGCGGCCTGACTGCCCTGCACCAACACCACGTCGCCCTCGCGAAGCCGAATCTGGTTCAGATTAGCAACCTCCTTCTCCCCGGGCTCCCTTGCACAGTGAACCGCCAGCGGAATCAGGTCGAAGGACGCACTGAAATGGATGTCCGGCACGGATCGGCGGTAAAGTGGCGAATCCCGCGTTACGACAATTTGTGCTACCTGTTGGTCGCGCGCCTTTAGTGGCGTATCGCTGTCAACCGCATGTTCACTGCCTGACTCAACATAGAGACTCGCGCCAATAAGGCCCTCGAACCGCTTCAGGTTCTGCGGTGTGTCTTTCACCAGCAAACGATCGCCCGGTTGCAGTATTACAAGCGGCAATTTCATGACGGCGAGCGATTCACCACGTTGAATCTGCTCTACTCGCATGTCGCCGTCAGTCTTGTCGAGGACGTCCTTCAGCGTCTTGCCGGCAGCAAATCCGTCCTCACGAACGGTGAGCTGGGCATCGAATATGCGCGGCCGAGTATCGGTTATCGGTCGGGCACGATCCGGCAAAAGCCGCGGCACAATGAGCCAAACAAAGATCAACCCGACCGCGCCCACCAGGACCGCCGGAAGCGCGAAGTCGAAAATGCCAATGTCGGCGACGCCAAGATCCCGGGTAATTCCTACGACCAGTAGGTTTGTCGACGTGCCAATTGTCGTGCACATGCCGCCCATGATCGTCGCAAGTCCCATAGGTAACAGGAACCCGGACGCCGGCAGATGGGTGCGTGACGATATACCGATAAGAATTGGAATCATCAGCACAACGATTGGTGTGTCGTTCATGCATGCGCTGAGCACGAAGACCGATACGAGCATAATCAGCAATGCGAGCCGGGGTCGTTTGAACCACATGTTGCTCGCAAGCCTGGCTACCGGTTGCAGAGCGCCCGTCGTCTCCAGTGCTTTTCCGATTACGATGAGTGAGCATATCGTAATCAATGCTTCGTTACCGAATCCCGTGAAGAACTGGGCGGGGTCGAGAGGTACGCCGTCGACTTCGTAGGGAAACGCATGGAACCCTAAAACCAATGCGATTATTACGGCGAGACTCGTGGATTCGAGCGGCACGCGATCGCGGGTGAACAGGTACAACGCCGTGACAATCAGAAGAATGACGGCGACACCGTGAGCGTCTGCTGTAACACTGGTCATGACAGTATTGGTAAGTTACCAAATATCGTAACGTCGCGCGCGCGTCCGTGCCAAGAAAGGAGATTCTATCGCGTTAGCGAGGGATAGAGCGTCGCGAATGATTCCGGCATCCTTGCGCCGCGGCTAACTTCTGCTGGTACAGGGCAGGAAAGTGGATAGGCTGGCCCGAAGTAGCGGTTGCTGTGAATGCGGCACGTGACGGCCCAGGCCGAGCCTCACCCTTGGAGTGGATTCGCTTCGCTCGTCTGACCAATCGGCTGCGCCGATTGGTCCGCCCCTGGCCAATATTCACCGAAACGGCTTATGCCGTCCCTGGTTTGTGTCCCAACCCCATTGCGTGAACCTGGTTTCCAGCCGGGTCTAATCGCCGGTAAACCCAAGTACGCCCTGCGACATCAAATAAGTAATGCATCCGTAGGGGGAGAGCTTGTTGAGCGTCATCAAGGGGATCAAGAGGTCGTTGCTCGTCATAGCGTTACTTGTTGTCGCCGTCACTGTCAGCGTGATCGCGTTACAAGAGCGGATACCCGCACCGGTAGGGGCAGCAGCCGGCACCAGCAGGGTTTACGACGAGTCGTATGACGAAGCCATCGCCTCGCTGCATGAAGAACTCGAAGCGTACCGGGCATCGCTGGTGTCGCCGTCTATTTCTGCCGCCGTGGGGGTGGGCGGCCATCTCGTATGGGCAGGTGCAACTGGCTACGCCGATATCGAGTCACGAACGCCTGCCACGCCCAATACCGTCTACGCCATCGGCAGCGTGTCGAAACCGATTACAGCAGTCCTCGCTGCGCTCCTTTGGCAAAATGGCCTGCTGGATATCGATGTCGACGTGCGCGACTACGTTCCGAGCTTTCCCGCGAAGGAGTACACAATCACCCTGCGCCAACTATTGTCGCATCAGGCCGGCATCAGGCATTACGGGTTCGGGTGGACGCTTCCCACTTTCTCGGAGTCTGCGCTCAATCGCGAGTTCGCGAGCATCGACGAGAGCCTTAACCTCTTTGCGAATGACGCGTTGCTCTTTGAGCCGGACACCGATTTCAATTACAGCACATTCGGTTACACGCTGATCGCTGCCGTAGTTGAGCAGGTAACAGGCCGGTCATACATCGGCGGGCTGCGAGAACATGTCCTCGAGCCGCTCGGAATGGGACGGACCTCCATAGACCGGGCCGGGCAAATCGGTGGTAGTCGGGCGACGGATTATGTAGGCACTTTCTCAAAGAAAGCGGTTATCAAAGCACCGGCGACCAACAGCAGTTACAAATGGGCCGGCGGTGGCCTCGTGTCGACGCCGACCGACCTCGTCAGGTTCGGCAATGCCATGCTCAGGGACGGGCTACTGAGCGAGACGACGCGCGCCGCCGTGCTCACAGCAAGAACACTTTCATCCGGCGAATTGAACCCGCAACACTACGGACTTGGATGGCGTATTGGCGGCCTCGTCGTTACGGACGGGGAGACGACTGAGGAAAAAATCATTACGCTGATTCACCACGGCGGCACCCGTGCCGGATCGACCGCCATCCTTATGATCGTTCCCGATCACGACATCGTCGTTGCAATGACAGCGAACACGGTTGGACGAGGCGGCTCGGGGCCAATCACAGGCGTTGCCGCAAGAGTCGCAAGACAATTCATTCGATTCGAAGCCGCTCGATGAGGCGAGCTTCGGGCATCGGGTCAGAACCGGTCGGGCGCAGGGTGATCAATTGGGGCCGGTGCGGGCCAACGCAATGCATACGTCGTTGCAGGTGCGAATTCGATGCGTGAGTTTGCGTGATTGAGTTGCGCACAGTCCTGCACGGCAGTGCAAATCGGTCCGCCCCTGCCACCATTTCAAATCAGCACAAGAGGAGTGCGTCTTCCGCTTTCATTACGTACATAAACACGCGGAATCTTCATGTTCTTTCTACGGCCAGGACATTCGATACCAGCACACCTGCGACCTCGCCGGTGGCAGCAACGATCAATAACTCCGGCGCAGCAGCGTCAATGAGTATTGCAGTGCCGAAAAATAATGAATCGTTCAAGATTCCTGATTGCCCCACGCAATTGCTATACGAAAACAAAACTCTATATGCGTTGAAATCGCTATTTATGATGCTGGCCTGCCCATTGATAACACAGCCGGTTGCCGAGTTTTGGCTAAAAATCGTCCCATCGCCGGCAACATTCAAAACTGCAGATATGCCTTCGTAATTTCCGGCTATCGTGGCCAAGGACGAATTGCGACCGTATTCAGCGTCGTAGCTGAGCATCACGGTAGCTGCTAGCAGGAGGCCCCCACCTGTTGTACAGCGAACATCCGCTATCAGCGTCTGACGTTCTGCGACTGTGCCTGACAGCGTGCAATTAGCGAACGTTGATCTATCCGGATAAAAGAACCCGAGCGGTGTCACTAGTTTGAAATCGCCCGCTATTCTTTCGCCGTTAGACACCCTCAAAATACCGGTGCCCTGGCTGAAAGAATCCAGAGTTATATAATGGAACTGACCGGTTTCCGTGACGATCATAAGGATGTCTCCGCCGGTCGAATCGGTGCCTCCCCAAAATCCACCCGGTGATACGTTGACTACGGGTGGCGGGTTTGGTGTTAGGCCTAGTGATCCTTTGCTGCCGGCTCCGCCGCCATTACAGGCGGCAAGGACGAGCAGGAGCTGGCAACAAGCAATTGCGATCAATTTCTTCATTTTGATCTCGCGGCTACACTTGTCTTGACGATGCCTCAGTAGCCAGGCGATCTCGTGTCCTTCGTGAAGTCTTGAACCATTCTCAAAGAAGCGAAGCGCCGTGGCTTTCTGTCCCCGTTGTTCGGTCGGTTTGATTTTGTTGCTACTTACCGTGTCTTGATTTATACGCCGGGTTGACGGATAAGTCTCGTGGTTTAACGCAATCGCGCGTCTGTCAATGTCTGCCATGGGTCACTAACGGCACGTCAACCTGCTATCAGCTGAACGTCCACTACCGGGGGTAAGGCGGACCGTCGCTTTTGCCGATTCGAGGCGAAAGAGAACCTGAGTTGGGCGCCTGGCCTGGTTCGGTGCTAGCGTCGTCTGCAGTCTTAAATTCGCGGCGAGGCACGCCTGACAAGGGTCCCGATTGCGCCCGCTCGGCCGGTGACGTATTTTCGGTAGGGTTTTTCAAATTCCCGTCCGCGTCGCAGGCGATCATGGCAAGCTTATAACCCGCAACCTATGATAAAAAAACACGTAGTCCCATTCGGCTTCTGCAACCTAGCGTTGGCTGGCTGTGCAGTAATGTTGGTTGCTGTCTATATGCAGAAAGGCGATGACACACCGATAACTATTTTCCTTGCTGTCAGTTTGCTAACTACGGTGCTCACCGTGAGTACCGCCTTTTTCGTTGCCAGAGTACTTTTCAAGAATTGGCTAACAGAAGAGCCTAAAGGAGGTTGGTGGCGCGGAGCCCTCACCGGTTTCGTGACATTCTTTGTTTTGTGCCTGGGCGCATATCATTTGGCACTAGCAGATTGGAACTCAAACCGCAGCATTCTAGACGCTTTTCGTGAGACCGTCGCTATGTCCCTCATAGCCACCTTATTGTCAGGATGGCTTGCAGCAATTATCGGCTGCATCGCAGGCTTGGTATATCAGTATGCGTCACGTTCACAATAGGGTATGAAAGAGGTTTCGGGTTTATTCTTGCTTTGAACTGGTGTGACGCTTTTTCCAGGGCTTTATTGGAGGGCTCGTTTCAGCGAGGAGTGATTTCGCCAGCTAGCTTCAGTTCTTCTTCATCCGTGAGTTCGCGCACGCCGATTTCTTCCGAGAAACGATAACTTATTCGGATGTCACCAAAGCCGAAACACAGTGACTGCATGTCGACAGACGTGGCACCGAAAAAACCTCCATCGAAATTCAGCGCGAAATAGCGTGGTGTCGGTTCGCGTCGTTTGCAGTCCAAGGTGCCGTGCCAATTGGGTTGATAGCCGTCGGGCGGCGCGATGAGCGCGAAGCTGTCGGTAGCCTGAATCTGCGCAGATACCCAGCGGATCGACACCGGCACCGGGTCTTCTTCCGCCGCCCGGTTTCTCGCGTCCGCACGCATCCAGAATGCATGCGCCCGGCCGAATTGCACCTGACGTTCGCGACCGTCAGTCGGCGCACGGCGCGTGGCGCCGTCCATTTCCAGTTCGGTGACCTGTGAGACCGGCCACGCAACGAAGGTGGGTTTCGACGCGAAATCCCGCTTATGCAAGTTCGCCGCGCCACTCCCGCCTTCGATCCCGGGCGCCACGACGAACCCGCGTTTGGTCATGAATAGCAGCGCCGCGTCAAGTCGGATGCCGGCCATAAACGTGGCATCAAAACGCCCGCGACTGTCCGTGTGTGTCACTCGCGTAATCGGAGTGGTGACATTACCCCAAGCCAGCGCGATCAGCGGCGCAAGCGGCTTGTAAACGATACCCGTGACAACGATCCGAGCCTGCTCGACCGGCTCGCCGGAAACGCCATCAACGATGCGACCGCCAATCGTCTGCGGCCACCAGAGAAGGGCGGCCAGTACGGCGGCCACGCCGCCTAATATGGTGAGAAAAACTTGCCTGTTTGTCATGTCGCAGCCAAATTAAAAGTGCCCACTTTGATGCCCAAACGAGGATCACCTGCCGCCACTCACAGTAACCTACCGTATTAAGAATCTCCCGCAATATATTCTCTGGAGTCGCCTCGGGTTACGCTGGCTGCCGTTCGTTCAACGCGTTTTGTCCGCTGTGACAGTGCCAATAGGATACAGTAGGTGTTATGGATGGTCGGGACGTCAAACTGCTCGTCGCAATACTGCTCGCAGCGGTCGTGGCAGGTGCCGCCTGGTATTTCCGGGACCAACTCCTGCCGCAGCCGGAGCAGGCGATGACGACACCACCCGAACCCGCGATCGTCGAAGCCGGCGCCGAGGAGGGTCCGGAACATCCAATTGCGCCCCCCGAAGTAGCGGAGCCCGTGCGAAGAAACCTCGTAACGTTGCCCCCGCTCGATGACAGTGATGGATATTTCCTGCTCGAACTCGCCGATGTCTTCGGTGCTGACATCGAAACGCTGCTAGTGAAAGAGGCCCTCATCGACAAGTTCGTTGCAACAGTGGACAACCTGCCGCGTGATCACGTCGCCGAGAAAGTCCGGCCGGTGGGCCGGTTAGCCGAACCGTTTCGTGTTGTTGCAGCCGACAGCGACGGGCCGATTTATCTCAGCGCCGAGAACCACCGGCGATACGACTTACTGATCAGCCGGATTGCGACAGCCGACATCGATTCTATAGTCGATACCTATCGTCGCTTCTATCCCTTATTTCAGGAGTCGTATGAGCGCCTGGGGTACCCGGATGGCTACTTCAACGACCGCGTTGTCGAGGTCATCGACCATTTGCTCGCGACGCCGCAACCCGACGAACCGATCCGGTTGGTTCGGCCGCACGTGCTGTATGAGTTCGCCGATCCACAGCTTCAAGCTCTGTCGAGTGGGCAGAAACTGATGTTGCGGGTAGGCAGCGATCACGCTGTAACGGTCAAACGCGTCCTGCGGGACCTGCGCACGCAACTTGCGCGTCAATGACCCAATGCCACGAAAAGTAGCAGCGCCGCGATCAAACTTCTATCGGGCACCAACTCCTCAGTGGTAACGTCAACTGCCACGATGGAAGGCGCCCGAAGGTCCAGGCGCTTTCCTTTTTGCTTACAGGCAACTCAGTCCTTGAACGTGATTTCCTGCAGGACAGTGATGCTGCCAATCTCGCGTAATTCCCCACGATCGATATTGGCAGTTCGCATATCTTCCGGCGAGCCAAGGACTTTCGATCCGATGTCCTCGAAGTACTCGGCACCGCGGTCGAATGCAGCCCAATTGGCATAGGTAACAGTCAGGATAAGATCGGGCTCGCCTTTGCGAGAATTCGGGTTTGAGTACATTCCGTAGTCGATGACCGAGCCATCTTTCTTTTGTTCCTCAAGGAATTTGCGCCAGACATTATTCAGATCATTAATGTAAGCGTTGAACATACCGTCTTTAATGTGCACGTTGGTTACCTGCACAATATTGCCGGTCTCCCAGCGACGCTCGTGGTCTTGGGCGGAAACGGTAGTACTGTCCAATGTTGCAAGCAGGACGATGGCTAATACTGCAACCAGTTTTGACTTCATGGAGCCGCTCCTTATTTTTGAAGGTTGGTTTTCTGCGTTTTCAATGCGTCGAGAATGCGCAACTAGCGCAATCCAGTATGCAGAGTATACGAATAACCGGAGCAAATGATCGCGGAATCAGGGCAATCAACAGCGGCGCTTTTGTTGCTTCGATGTTGTGGCAGAGCTGGCCGAAAAAGCTATCCAGATGAATAACTTACTGCCGTGCCCCCTGCCGCTCCCAACTCATCACAAATGCGGTGCCCAGCTGGCTTAGACGATAATTGTCAAAACCGTCTGTCGAGCCGATGACGTACTCGAGCATCCTGTTCTGGCTGAGCTTGTCGAGACTGCGCTGGATTTGCGCTGGCCGCAACGTCAGCTGTTCGGCCAGCTCCGGCGCAGACGTCGTGAATCCCGGGC
This sequence comes from Gammaproteobacteria bacterium, assembly GCA_029864095.1. GTDB lineage: Bacteria > Pseudomonadota > Gammaproteobacteria > Steroidobacterales > Woeseiaceae > UBA1847. The sequence continues at coordinate 11,218 of JAOTUB010000054.1, forward strand.
CGCGAGCCGCCGCGGAACGCAGCACGGCGAAATCAAGATCGTCGAATTCGACCGTGGGAATTGCATCCGCGCGGCGGGTCGCTCTGCGTGGCAGGAATCCGCGGAGCTTGAGGATCATTTTTGTCTTGAAATTGCCGACGGCGAGCGACATGCGAAACATCACTGTTCTGATTAGCGCGCCTACGATTCTCGCGGCATTCCGAATGAGTTTGATAACAATCGAAGCTGCGACAACGACCAGGAACCACACGGCCAGCGAAAGAACGACCAGCATAACGACTGACCGGTCATCGCCGATGATGCCGATTGTCGATAGCACGACATCACCCGGCATTACAAAGGCGCCGTAAATCTTGTGGCCGAGATCGTGCAGGACGGTATCCAAGTCAATATTCCATTCGCTGGTCCAATACTATGATTTCGCAGCGCCGACGATTTGTGTCGCAGTTCACAGATAAAGCAGATCATTTGCTCAACACTAGCGTCTGTCCGCAGTGCTGCCGAAGGCGGCGCTTTGGCGGCGCTTACAAATGGATTATGTAAATCAAGAAGGGACTTCGGAGATGTCGAAACTGATACGCACTCTCGTGCTTTCATTGCTGGTCGCTGGTTTGGCGACCCAAAGCAGCGCGCAGGACATATCCGGGGAGGAATTGCGAAGCCTGGACGGCCAGGTTCAGGAGATCAAATCCGACGTGCTGAACATCGCCTCGGAACTCAGGAACCTCGAAGAACGACTGCTTTATCCTTCGAATACGCAAGTCGCGGTCTTCGTTTCCCTGGCCGAGGGCGAGACATTTCGACTCGATGCAGTACAGATAGAAATCAACGGCAAACTGGCTACCCACCACATTTACAGTTTTCAGGAACTCGAAGCGCTGCAAAAAGGCGGCGTGCAACGCATTTATACCGGCAACATCGTTACCGGCGACCATGAGCTCCGCGTCACGATGCTGGGTAAGCTGGACAATGGTAAGGATTTCAACGCCTCTGACAGCTTCGGATTTGCCAAAGGCGTCAAACCGAAAGCTCTTGGTATTACCCTGGCCGGGCCGGGGCTTGGATCGAGCGAGATTCAGGTCGGAGACTGGTAGATCATGAGCCGAGCACCGCTCTATGTGATCGGGCTCCTGCTGTTTGCTAGTCTGGCAACGAGCCCGAGTCGAGGTGACACGCTGAAGGATTTGTACTTCGGCGAGGCGCTCTACTATGCGCATCAGGGATATTTTTTCGAAGCGCTGGAGCGACTTGATACTGAAGTCAAGCAGTACGACGAGATCGACGAACCGGAACTCGACACCCTTTATTTTCATATCGATGACGCCGAATTTTCGCTTGGCGATTTCGAATTGCGTTACAGGATGCATCATCGCGCGGGTCGCGCGATCAAAGCAGTTCTAGAAGGCGCCGTTGATGAAGTGATACGCAACGATGCGGCGTACCGGCTGGCCCGGATCCACTTTCAAAAGAACCAGATCGCGGACGCGCTGCAAGCGCTCCAGCGCATCGACGGTAAGATTCCGGACTCGATTCGCGACGATATCGAGTTCTTGCGAGCGAATATCTATCTCGCGGAGGGACGACCGAAGGATGCGGTGGACATTCTCAAAGGTCTGCAGAACTCGGACAGTTTTGGCGCATTCGCATCCTACAATCTCGGCATCGCTCATCTGCAGGACAACCAGCGACAAGCGGCGCTCGAGCAATTGGAGCGTGCGGGGCAAGTTGCGACGGACGACGCCGCCGAACTGGCAATCCGGGACAAATCCAATCTCGTGCTCGGCACTATCTTTCTCGAAGGCGGTGAGTACGACAAAGCCATTCCATTCCTGAATCGGGTGCGCCTCGATGGCCCGTTCTCCAATCAGGCACTGCTGAGTGCGGGCTGGGCGAGCCTGTCCAGTGACAGATTCGAAAGAGCCGTAGTTCCGTGGAAGATACTGGCCGATCGTGAGGTTACTGATCGGGCGACGCAGGAAGCCTTGCTCGCTTTGCCGTATGCCTACGGCAAACTGAACGTGCATGGCCGCGCTGCCATATTCTACGGACGCGCGCTGGATGCATTCGGTGCCGAAGTCGACAAGCTGAATGCGTCGATCGAAAGCATCAGGGAGGGCAAGTTTTTGCAGGCCCTGATTCGCGAGGAGATTCGCAAAGACAAGGACTGGGTCATCCGCTTGCGGTCACTGCCCGAGACACCGGAAACGTATTACCTGATGGAGCTGCTCGCCTCACACGATTTCCAGACGGGGCTGCAGAACTATCTGGATCTTGCCGACCTGCGCCGCAAGCTCTTGGCCTGGGAGACCAGTTTCGATTCCTTCGATGAAATGGTCGACATCCGCCATGCGCATTACGAGCCATTGTTGCCCGTGGTCGACACGGAGTTCCGCGAGCTCGACTCCAGGATGCGGCTGCGTATCGAGCAGCACAAAATGCTCGTGCAACGCCGTGATCACATGCTCACAACGCCAAGGCCCGAATTCCTGGCGACTCGGGAAGAACAGGCTATGCTGCGCCGAATCGAGCATATCGAGGCACAGATGCATGGCTCGAAATCGCCGTTTGCAGAATCGTCGATGCGGCGTCTGGGGCGTCTCAAGGGCCTGTTGAGCTGGACGCTCGAAACCCAGTATCACGAACGCCTGACGACATTCGACCGGAATTTGCGTGGGCTTGACGATGCGATAGCTATCCTGCAGGAAAAGTATGACCAGTACGTCCGTGCACGGCAGGCAGCTACGCACAGTTTTGTCGGTTATGAGAGGCCGATCAAAGTTCTCCGGGCGCACGTACAAAATTCCGTGGCGAAGATCGATAACTTGATGGCCCGCCAGGGACACCTGCTCGAGGTCGTGGCAATCGAGGAATTGGTCGCGCGCCGCGGCCGTCTCGAGAATTACGGAGACAAAGCACGCTTTGCTCTGGCCGACAGCTATGACCGCGCGACGCAAGCGCAGGCGAAGGCGGGCGAGCAATGATGCAACCACGAACAGCCGTTCTTTTGCTGGCTTGTGCAGGTCTCGTCGCCTGTGCGACCACCAGCCAGCAGGGCACGCTCGCCGAGCTGCAACAAGTCCCCGCGGATGTAGAAGAGGTATACCTGGACGACAGTTTGGAACGTGCGGCAGAAAGTTATCGCCGCTACCTTGAACAGACTCCGGAGAGTGCGCGGACGCCCGAGGCGATGCGACGTCTTGCCGATCTGCAGATCGAGCAGGCATATGGCGTCATCGGCAGCGGCGATCTTGTCGAGATGGCGGCTCCGGAGACCGCTGCGCAGGCCGAACCGGCTGCTGCCGACAGACAGACACAAGGTCCCGTCCAGCCCGCCGAGTCCGAGCTGGAGTTCGAACAGCGAGCGACGAGCCGGGAGCAGCTGCTCACAACCGCGACGCAGTTGGACATGCCATTGCCGGGCGCTGACGACGGAGCGGTACCTGCAGGGCCTCGCGAGGCAATCAAAACGTACCAGAAGATCCTCGAGAACTATCCGAACTATGAGCGCAACGACAAGGTTCTCTACCAGATGTCACGGGCGTATGACGAAATCGGGCAGCCTGATGAAGCCATGGCAGTCATGGATCGGCTCGTTGCCGAGTACCCCTATTCGAAATTCATCGATGAGGTCTACTTCCGGCGTGGTGAATACTTCTTCGTCAGGAAGAAGTACATCAATGCCGAAGACGCCTACGGGGCGATTATTAGAATGGGCCCGACGACGTCCTATTACGAACTGGCTTTGTACAAGCTGGGATGGACCCTTTACAAGCAGGAGTTTTACGAAGAGGCGCTGCACAATTACATGACCATGCTCGACTATCGACAGTCGATCGGCTACGACTTCGATGAGGATTATGCAGAAGACGACGAGCACCGTGTTGCTGATACCTTTCGTGTAATCAGCCTCAGTTTCTCGAATCTCGGTGGTCCGGAAGTCTTGGACGAGTATTTTTCGAGCAACGGGCATCGCAGCTATGCCGACAAGATCTACGGCAATCTGGGCGAGTTCTACTTCGCCAAGCTCCGCTACGATGATGCGGCGTCAGTCTACAAGTCCTTCATCGGCCTGAACCCGTTCCACAAAGTCTCGCCGCACTTCAGTATGCGCATTGTCGAAATATACGGCGAAGCCGGTTTCCCGCGGCTCGTTGTGGAATCGAAAAAAGCGTTTGCGACGAACTACGCGATCGATGCGGAGTACTGGAGCCATTTCGACGTCGACAAGTCGCCCGAAATCGTCGGCTATCTCAAGACCAACCTGACAGACCTGGCTGGTCACTACCACGCGCTGTACCAGGAAGAGGCCCTGGCCGACGAGCGGCCGGCGAGCTTCAGCGAGGCGCAGCGCTGGTACCGTCAATTTCTGCATTCTTTCCCCGCGGATGTTGAATCGCCGCAGGTCAATTATCGGCTCGCAGACCTGCTGCTCGAGAACGAGAACTTTGGCGAGGCGGCGGTAGAGTATGAGCGAACTGCGTACGAGTACGAGCAGCACGAGCAGGCTTCGTCAGCCGGCTATGCTGCGGTTTTTGCACACCGGCAGAATCTCGAGGTGGCAACCGGTGCGCGGGCGCTCGAGGTCAAGAAATCAACGGTGACGAGCTCGCTCAGATTCGCCGATACTTTTGAAGAACACGAGCAGGCGCCGGTGGTCCTGGGCGCCGCCGCTGACGATCTTTATGAAATGAAGGATTTTCATCTCGCGATCGAGTCGGCGCAAAAACTTATCGACCGGTATCCTGCCGCGGATTCCTTGTTGTTACGCTCCGCGTGGGCTGTCATAGCGCATTCGTCGATCGACGTTGCCGAATATCAGAATGCCGAGCACGCTTACATGAATGTGCTTGCGCTCACGGCTGCCGACGATGAATCATGGCCCGCCGTCGTCGACGGATTGGCTGCGGCAATCTACAAGCAGGGCGAGCAATCGAATCTCCTCGAGGATTATCGCGCCGCGGCGAGCCACTTCCTGCGGATCAAAGATGTTGCGCCGACGTCAGACATACGCATCGCGGCGGAATACGATGCGGCTGCTGCCTTGATGAAGCTGCAGGACTGGACCGCGGCGGCCAACGTACTCGAGGAATTCCGGCTGAGCCATTCCGACGACGAACTGCATGCCGAGGCGACGAAGCAGCTTGCGTTCATCTACCGCGAAGACGGGCAAATCCAACGGTCTGCGGCCGAACACGAAAGAATCGCCGCCGAAGCAACTGATACCGAGCTGAGTCGTGAGGCGTTGCTCACCGCCGGTGAATTGTACGATGAGGTCGATGTTGCCGAAGAGGCAATTCGTGTGTACGAGCAGTACGTTGTCATGTATCCGCGGCCCCTTGATATGGCGATGCAAACGCGCACCCGGCTCGCAGAGATATTCAAAGGTGAACTCGACTACGAGCGGTATCACGCGCAGCTGAACGAAATTGTCGCGGTCGACCGCGACGCGGGAGAAGAGCGGACGGACCGCAGCAGGTATCTCGCAGCCAAAGCCGCACTCGTGCTTGCCGAGCAGAACTATGCGCATTTCGCCAGTCTCGAGCTCGTGCAGCCGTTCGAAGAGAGCCTCGCCCAGAAGCAACAGCGTATGGACGTCGCGATGGCGGCGTTCGAAAACCTCGTTGCTTATGAAGTTGCGGAGGTTACAGCGGCGGCGACGTTTTATATCGCCGAGATCTACATGGAATTCAGTACGGCCTTGATGGAGTCCGAGCGTCCGGCAGGGCTGAGCGAAGCAGAGAAAATAGATTACGAACTAGTCATCGAGGAGGAAGCATATCCGTTCGAGGAACGGGCCATCGACGTACACGAAGAGAATTTCGAATTGCTCGCAGGCGGAATTTTCAACCCGTGGGTGCAGAAGAGTCTCGACCGGCTGGCGGTTCTGATGCCCGGACGATACGCGAAGAACGAGATCAGTGGCGGATTCCTCGGATCGATCGACACCTATGCGTACCGAATGCCGATCGCGACGCCGATCGGTATCGACGAAGAGAATCATGTCGACACGCCGGAGTCGGGCGAAGCGCAAGAGATGGCAGATGCCTCGGCACAGCTGTCCGATGGTCCACAAAGCGGTCAGGACTAGCCGTTGAACGGAGTGATTATGAACGCGTTTAATCCAGAGCAATGTCACCCAGGTGCAACCTGTGCCGTAGGGTGGTTGGTGGCGGCAGCCATCATTTCCGGATGTGCCACCACGCAATCGTCGCGCACGCCGGCACGAATGGAAATTCAGGAGGCGATTGGATTTACGATTACCGAAGAGACACGGATCAGCAACGACGTTCGGCTCGATTACGATCAGGCGTTGAAGTCTCTCGAGCAGGGCGAGCTCGAGCAGGGCATTCAAATGCTTGAGGCTGTCGTAGAGGCGGCGCCCAGCCTGAGCGCGCCGCGAATTGACCTCGGTATTGCCTATCATCTTGCCGCCAAACTCGACGCTGCCGAAAGCAATTTGCTCGTCGCCCTAGATTTGAATCCGGACCACCCCATCGTGCACAACGAGCTTGGTATCGTGTATCGCAAAAACGGACGCTTTGCCGAAGCACGGCGCAGCTACGAAGCCGCGCTGGCCATCTATCCCGGCTACCATTACGCTCGCCGTAATCTGGCAATTCTTTGCGATCTGTATCTGGCTGATCTGAGATGTGCGCTGGAAAACTACGAAGCGTACATGGCGACGGTACCCAGCGACGATGAGGCCTCGATGTGGATAGCGGACCTGCGCTATCGCGTCGGACAAGGAGAGTGATGATGCTGCAACGAATCTTGATCAGCACAGCGCTCTTGTTTGCCGGTTTTACCGCAATCGGTGAAGAGGCGGCGACTGAAGCTGAGGCGAACGACAAGGCGCAAGCGACAGAAGAGCAGGGTGACGGCATCGAAAAGCCGAAGACGATGTCTGGCATGTCGATTCTCGGCAACGAGGAGGCGCCGAAGTCACTGGTTATCATCCCCTGGAAATCATCCGAGCTTGGTGACGACATCAGCCTATCGGATACGCTCGATGATCGCGCGCGGCCCGTGGATAAGGAGGTCTTCCTGCGCGAGCTGAGCTTCTACGAGATTCGCGCCGGCGAAAGATAGGGCCAGGACGCGAAAGCAGCACAATTTGAGTGCATTTTGCGCCGCAAAAACCGCTAAACCTGTGAGGTACGTCAAGGCAACGACTGTTGTCGGCAGACATACGGTCTGAACGTGCGCTGCGTCACATTCAAGATTGTGATCGACAACTATTCTTGGTCCTGTTCTGGGAATGACTCAGGACTGTTTGGCAAATGAGGATTGTGTAATGGACTTCTTATATTCAATCGTAGGATTCTTCGCATCGGGTGGCGTATTCATGTATCCGATCCTGATTGTATTCGCCGTCGGTGTCGCGATTGCAGTCGAACGCTACGTTACGCTGGCCATAGTGACGAACAAGAACCAGGCGGTGTGGGACAAAGTAGAGCCACTGCTTGCAGAAGGCGAGTTTGACCAGGCGCGGAGAATGACCAGCGAGGACGAATCCACGATCTCGCAGGTTCTGAACATGGGCTTGTCGTTGCAGGGTGCCGTCCGACGTCGTGAAGACATAGAAATCGCGATGGAGGAGAGCATGATGGAAATCGTGCCGCGCCTGGAAAAGCGGACGCCGTATGTTGCGCTCGCTTCGAGCATCGCCACGCTGCTGGGACTGCTCGGTACGATTATGGGTTTGATTCAGGCGTTTACCGCCGTTGCAAATGCGAATCCTGCTGAAAAGGCCGATCTCTTGTCTGCAAGTATTTCCGTCGCGATGAATACGACCGCGTTCGGGCTGATGGTTGCAATACCCCTGCTCGTCGTGCACGCGATACTGACCAGCAAGACCGGCGACATTGTCGACAGTCTCGAGATGGCGACGGTCAAGTCCCTCAATGTGTTTTCGAGAAGGGCAAAGCGACCGGTTGAGGCCTAGCTGCCATGGCCAGACGGCATCACTACAAGCGCCGCACCAAGCCTGCGCATGAACTCGATGTAACCACCTTCCTGAACCTTATGGTGGTGCTCGTGCCGTTTCTCCTCATAACGGCGGTGTTCTCGCGGCTCACCATTGTCGAACTCAACCTACCGAGTTCGGCGGGGGGTGCGACAAGCAATGAAGAAGGTTTCCGTGTCGAGGTGATCGTCAGGGAAGCTGGTATCGAGATAACCAATGGCAAGAGCGTTATCGCGTCGATACCGAAGAAAGACGACGAATTCGATCTGCAGACGTTGTCCGATTTCATGGTCACGCTCAAGCAGGATTATCCCGGGCAGGATGCTGCATCCGTGCTGATGGAGGCGCGGATTCCCTACGACTACCTGATCCAGGTAATGGACGTTGTCCGGGCCGTCGAGGTCGAGGCGGAGGCTGAGGGAGAATTCGAGCTCGTCGCGCTGTTCTCGGAGATATCCGTCGGAGACGCGCCATGAGAAACACCCGCCGAATCAAGCGCATGGGGCGCAACCGCATGAAGATTACGAAGATGAACCTGACGTCGCTGATGGATGTCTTCACGATTCTCGTGTTCTTCCTGCTCGTGAATTCCGGTTCTGTGGAGCTGG
>JAOTUB010000055.1 GCA_029864095.1 Gammaproteobacteria bacterium
GGCTAAACGAGTTCTATACGAGCGTAAGCAGGCGACGCACGGTGCGCGAGTTTTCCGATCGCGCGGTGCCACGCGACATTATCGAAACGGCGCTTAAGGCTGCCGGCACGGCGCCCAGCGGCGCCAACCTGCAGCCCTGGCACTTTGTCGTCGTCAGCGGTCCGAAAACAAAAAGGAAGATACGTGAAGCAGCCGAGGTCGAAGAACGCGAGTTTTATAAACATCGTGCGTCGGCTGAGTGGCTGGCGGCGCTCGAGCCTCTCGGCACCGATTCGAACAAGCCGTTTCTGGAGACCGCGCCGTACCTGATAGCCGTGTTCCTTCAGAAATATGGTGAGCTTCCCGATGGCCGTAAAGTGAAGCACTATTACCCGGTCGAATCGACGGGTCTCGCGACCGGCATCTTGATCACCGCGCTGCATCATGCGGGCCTCGCGACCCTGACGCACACGCCTAGCCCAATGAAGTTCCTGAACGATATCCTCGGCCGGCCGACGAGCGAGAGGCCGTTTCTGCTGTTGGTTACAGGCTACCCGACGGACGATGCCGAGGTTCCGGATATTAGTAGAAAGCCGCTCGAGGCGTTCACGAGTTTTGTGGAGTCGTGACCTGCTGCCTGAGGTTGTAATGCAAAACAAGCAACGCGATCGCCAACAGTAGCGTCGATGGAAAAGCGGAACCAAACCCGAGCGGCGCAATAGATACAAAAAATACGAACCCACCGATCACGCCTAGTCTGAAAAGGCTGCCGCTTCGAGTCAGCAGCGCGCTTACACACAGCTGTCCGGCAGCGATCGCCAAGACGAACAACTGGGTATGCGCTGCGAACGCCCCGTTTATGAAATCACGGTAGATTGCCAACACCGCCATCGACGCATAGTTCAGGTAGACTTCTGGCTCTGTGAATGCCGTATATGAATTAAAAAGCGAAGCCGCGAGGAAAACGAAAACAAACAGCGCGCGTGCCAGGCGAGGCCACCTGAGCGCCAGCAGGAGCAGTCCCATCGCAATGACGTTGCTCGTTAGAAAAGGAACGAGATACTCAGCAGGAACCACAGTGGTTACGGCGCGCTATTTTTCGTGTCCGATCCGAGCCGCCAGGCGTCGACCCAGTTGGTCCTGTCGTACGTGAGCCCCAACTGATCCAACAGACGCTCTTCGAGGTCCGGCATGTGAGCAACGCCGTAGAAAATGCCGATATGTCTTGCACCGGCCTCAACCTCTCTTTTGAGCACGTCGACAGCGCGCTGGTTGCGGGCGCCGATAACGGCCGAGTCGGAATCCTCGCCGAAAATGTCGCGCACCTGTTCGATGTTCGTCATTTCGTACGCAATCATGGTCTTGAGTGCGTCGTCCTGATCGGATGACAGGACAGCCGACAGCATCGCCCAGTCCTTTAGCCCGAGCGGATCTTTCGCATACTGATCGAGGGACGCAAAGAAAATTCGCCAGAAATAGACATACAGCGACTCGCCCCGATCGTCCATGCTGTCCCTGAGTTCCTGAGGTGACAAATCGGCATGCACAAAATTGGCCTGATCATAATTGATCTCATCGAGCTGAAATGACAAATCCAGTAGTTTCGTCATGCCGATCTGGGCGCTGGAGATGAAACCCTTGCGCTTGGCGAGCCGGTTCGATACAGCAGCATTTTCCGGTGCGACGAGCTCATAAAGCAGCGCGTCGTACTTCTTGAAGCGCTGATTGAGCTCGGCATAGTACGACGAGTCACCGATGTGAATGGCGCTGATGAGGTCCACGCTGAGAACCTGCTCGCGGTCCTGTGGTACATAAGTGGCAATCGCGAGTTGCAGCGCCTTCGGCTGGTCATTTTCGTCGGTGGATACACGGGCAAACGTCGTCGATGTCTGGCCGATAACCGTGGTAACCGGGGCGAGGACCAGCAGAATCGTGGCCAATCGGAGTTTTCGCCGCATGATATTCATGCCGACATTCTATCCCGTATTTTGCAATCCTTGCGCGATGCCGTTCACGCTCGCAAGCAATGCTTTGAACAAGTCGTCGTTCTCACGGCCCGACTTGCGCCACCTGGCGAGCAGGTCGATCTGCATCAGACTCATCGGATCGACGTACGGATTGCGCAGCATAATCGCGCGCTGCAAGGTCACGTCGCCTTCGAGGAGGGCGTCATGTTCGGAGTACTCGAGTATCAGGTCCCGGGTCAGATCGAATTCCTTCTCTATGATCGGGAAGAACTCATCGTGCAGCTCCCCGGCGAGTTTCGAGTACAGCTTTGCAATGCCCAGGTCTGCTTTCGCGAGCACCATCTCGGCGTCCGCGGTTAGCCCACGCATGAAATACCATTCCGCAAACATCTCACGGAACGCCTCCTCCTCGAACTGCTCGGCGGCCTTGGCAAGACCACTGCCGAGTCCGTACCAGCCAGAAAGCATGCACCGCGACTGCGTCCACGAGAATACCCAGGGAATAGCCCGCAGATCCTTGATTCCAGACTTCGAACGTCGTGACGACGGGCGAGACCCGATACGCATACGTTCAATCAGGTCTATCGGCGTGGCCCTGCGAAAGTACTCATAAAAATTCGGTGATTCATAAACGAGTTTTCGATACGCGCGTCGACTTTCCTCGGCAACGACATCCATCATGTCGTGCCACTCAGGCATGTCGTTGCCACGATGGCGCGGCATCGCCGTCGCAAGGGCGACGGAGCCGGTTACCTGCTCGAGGGTGCGCAATGCGATGCCCCGCAAACCATATTTCTCGTTGATGATCTCACCCTGCTCGGTGACCCGCAGGCGGCCGTTGACGGTACCCGGAGGCGCACCGAGCACGGCAACGTGCGTCTTGCTCCCACCGCGGCTTATCGTGCCGCCCCGCCCATGAAACAGTGTTAGCTCGACACCTTCAGATTCGACCGCTTCGACCAGCATGACCTGTGCGCCTTGCAACGCCCATCGCGCCGACGCGAGGCCGCCGTCCTTGTTGCTGTCCGAATAGCCGATCATGACAGTCTGGCGGTTCTGGCGCTGATCAAGGTGGGTGCGATACAGCTCGGTAGCCAACAGCGCCTTGAGGATCTCACGGCCTCTCTCGAGGTCATCGACCGTCTCCAGCAGCGGCGCGATGTCAAGCGGCACCTCGCCGCGACGGTCGTGCAGTTCGCTCCATTGTGAGAGCAACAGCACGGACAGAATGTCATCAGCGCCCTGGGTCATGCTGACGATGAACGGGCCGATCGCTTTGGGCCCGTATTTGCGGCGGCAAAATCCAATGGCCTGAAAAACGCCAATGGTCTTGCGCGCCCGCGTGCTGAGGTGATCCGGCAGACTTTCCTTGCCTTGGATGGCTTCGACAATCCGGTCAACTCGATCCGCGGCAGACCATTCATCCCAATCGTCCTCGCCCAGGCATTCTCCGATTACGCGTCGGTGTACCGCCGCGTCCTGACGAACGTCGAGAGTAAGCAGATGAAAGCCGAACGTGTCGATGCGTCTCAGCAGGCGCCGCACCGAAAACAGGCCGGCATGCTCACCTTTGTTGGCTTCGAGGCTGTCGGCGATCAGTTGTATATCGGCGCGAAACTGACTGACTTCCTCGTAAGGAAAGAGGTCGTCGTCATACGTTGTTTGTAGCCTTTGTTGTACGAGACGCAGTAATACCCGATATGGCATGTTGCGGTGGCGTGCCGGGACGTTATGATAGGCCTTCGGGAATACGCCCTGGTATTCCTCGATCTTGGCACCGATGGCATCGCTGAAGGTCGCACGTTCGGTCGCCTGACTGAGCTTCTCGGATACAGCGGCACATTCTTTGAAGTAGAGGTTGAGTATCAACGAGCGTTGGCGGGCGAGCGTTGCCCGGATCGTCTTGGCATTCACATTCGGATTGCCGTCCATGTCGCCACCGACCCACGATGCGTAGTGCACGATAATCGGAATCTCGAGCTTCTCCGCCTCCTCGCCGTATATGCGCATTAGCGCGAGCTTGATGTCTTCGTAGAAGGGCGGCGTCGCCCGGTAGAGAACATCCGTCATAAAGAACAGTATGTGTTCGAGTTCGTCGGCAACGGTCATCTTTTCCGAAGGGTGTTCATCCGTTTGCCAGCCGGTCGTAATCAGCAGGCGGATGTTCGAGCGTGCAGCATGTCTTTCCTGCGCAGTCATTGTCGGGTCCAGCAGGTCGACGAGGTACCGAACGATGTTTTGTTCCTTGCGGAGTATCGTGCGGCGCGTCGGCTCCGTCGGGTGCGCCGTGAACACCGGCTCGATGCTCAGCTTGTCGATAAGTTCCTGCAGCTCGTCGATGGTCATGCCGGATGCCTTGAGCTTTACCAGCGTGTCCTCGAATCCACCGGGCTGATAGTGTCCGACTTCTCGCAGGTATTCGCGCCGGCGTCGAATGCGATGGACCTTTTCGGCCGTATTGACTATCTGGAAGTAGGTCGAAAAACTCCTGAGGACCTGCAGCGCAAGATCAACGTCGAGGTTCTCGACGAGCGCGGCGAGTTCTTCGCCCGGAAGCTCGTTCTCTTCGCGTCGGCGTATTGACCGTTGTCGTGCATTCTCGACGAATTCGAACAGGTCTTCTCCACCCTGTTCACGAATGAGATCGCCCACCATCGCGCCAAGCGTGCGAACATCATCGCGTAACGCCTGATCCTTGTCTTCAAACGTGATGTCCTGACGGCGCAAGGACTTATGTTCTCCGGTACTCATGGTTTGGCATCTTCAGTCGCGGAAGTTCTCGTACTGCATGGGCAGGTCGACGTCGGCATCTTTGAGCAGAGCGATGACGGCCTGAAGATCGTCGCGTTTCTTGCCACTAATGCGCAGCTTGTCACCCTGAATGGCAGCCTGCACTTTGAGCTTACTTCCTTTGACCATCTTGACGAGCTTTCTCGCCAGGTCCGGCTCAATGCCTTTGCGCATGATAACCTGCTGCCGCGCTTCGCTGCCGCTAATCACGGGTTCCTGTTCGTCCAGGCAGGCTATGTCGATGCCACGCTTGGCGAGCTTCTGCCGGAGTATGTCGAGCATCTGTTTGAGTTGGAAATCAGACTGAGTCGTGAGCGCTATGGTCTGGCCGTCGAGCTCGAATTTCGAGCCAGTGCCTTTGAAGTCGAATCGCGTGTTGACCTCGCGATTGGCCTGGTCAACACCATTGCTTGCCTCGTGGGCATCAAAATCACTTACCACGTCAAAAGACGGCATTAGCGGGTCTCTCTGGATGAGGTTGGCGACAATAGCAAAATCTCAGCAGGCTGCCCAGATAAGCGAGAGGCGCCTCACGAAAGAGATGCCCACAATATTGCAGATGGCTGTCAACAGCGATCATGTGCCGAAAGGAGTCGGCCCGGGCCACGCGGGGCAGCTGTGCCGTGAACTGGAGTTCGCAGGCGCCGAATCGCTGTTAACGCTCGACAGCGATAGCGCTCTGACCACGGGCGTGGCGCTCGTGACAGACGCGGGTGCCGTGCACACGTCTGGTGGTGCCGGGACCCGGCTCAGGCAACAGGCGTCCGACACGCTCGCCAGAGGTCTGCCGCTGTCGGTGTCAGTTTGCGGTCCGAGAGAAGGTACTGACGCACACGCCGCCTTCTCCGGTGTTTGCGATCAGTTACGCTTCGCCATGGACGCTACCTGTGCTTCGTGGAGGGATATCGAGGTCGTTGTCGATGCAGACACGGTTACGCCGCAGACAGCATTGGCAGCGCGCCGCAAGTTGGGCGGCGCTGTCCCGGTGTATGTGCTTGCGGACAAAGCCATGATGCAGCCTGGTGACTCGCAGACCGAGCGCGCCGCGCACGAGCAATTCTGGTCGCAGCTGTGGCTTGCGCGTGCGCAAGGGAGAGTCCGCACCGCCTTGGCATCGGTCGCTGTTCCGCAATGCTCCTTGCTGTCGGCCGAGCCTGCGATGTGTATACAGCCGTTGACGGCGGTGCAGGTGCCGGCTGGCACAGCGTGGTTGCCGCTGCGACTGGACGTCGCACGATTCGCTGACGACAGCGGTGTACTATGCGAGCCCGCGATCGAGAACGCACTGCGGCGCTGTGTCGAGATCGGTGATGCGCTGCACGATCTCATTCGCTGGCCAACGGCTCAGTTAAGGCACGATGCCTGGCTGAATCGTCGGCTCGCATTCGAGCTAACGGGGTTCGGTGATCTCGTAACAAGGCGCAACCAGGATCCGCAGCGATTCGCAACGCTGCGGGAGCTTTGCGAGCTGCTGCGGTGGATGCAGGGAATATTGCACGGGCAGTCCAGAGCGATAGCGCAACGAACCGAGTATCTTCCGGCAATAGCCGAGTCTGATCCCAGCCGGGAATTTCCGAGTGGCCAGGTTCGAAATGACTGGCGCTCTCTGTGGGTCGAAGCGGTTAAGGCAGCAGCGGTCAGGCATCGAAATCTGCTGGTGCTGTCGCCCTGGTCGATCTTCCCGGAACATCAGCCGGCAGACTTCCGTTACTCTGATCTGCTGCCACTGCTTGCGTTCGCAGATGCCGGTGCATTCCCGTCAACACCCAGTCTTGCGCAGTGGGATATCAGTGAATTCACCAGTTTTCACAAACGGGCTTGGGCCGTACTACAACAAAGAAGCGCCGCATACCAGATTGCAGAGGGGCTATGAACTGAGATAACGTCTAGAGCCGCGGTTGAGAGGCCAAGTCATGAGCCGGCTGCACAATCGGTGCCTTTGTTTGTTTGAGCAGGATCCCCGAGAGAGGGCGCGTTGCAACCGATAACACCAGATGCCCACGGGATTGCGGTACTTTGCCTTACTGTCTTCGCGCTGTTCCTGTTTACGCGCGACAAGATACCGCTCGAGTCGTCTTCGCTCGCGATCCTGATCATTCTTGTTGTGGGCTTCGAGCTGCTTCCGTACGAGCGGGGCGGCGAGAGAGTTCTCGGCGTCACTGACTTTTTTGCCGGATTTGGCAATGAAGCGCTCGTTACTATCTGCGCATTGATGATGGTCGGCAAAGCGCTGGAGACGACGGGTGCCCTGCAGCCATTGGCGAACGTCGTTGGCCGCGCATGGCAAACGCGGCCTGTGCTTGCTCTGCTGACGACCCTGGTTGCGGGCGCCATTCTCAGCGCGTTCATGAACAACACACCAATCGTTGTGCTGCTTATGCCGATTCTTGTCGGCGCTTCATTGCGCTCCAAGTTTCCGGTATCGGGCGTAATGATGCCGATGGGTTTGGCTACGATCGTCGGCGGCATGTCTACGACGATTGGCACCTCGACGAACCTGCTTGTCGTCGGTATCTCGCAGGATCTCGGCATGCACACATTCACAATGTTTGAATGGGTCTTCCCGGTCGCCGTGGTTGGCGGAGTTGCGTTGCTGTTTCTGTGGCTTGTTGCGCCGCGGCTGTTGCCTGACCGTACGCCGCCAATGGCGGACACGACGCCACGCATTTTTAGTGCACAGCTGCACGTCAAGGAAGGTGGCTTCGCCGATGGTAAAGCGCTTTCCGAGGTGCTCGCCAAGACCGGCGGGCAGATGCGCATTGACAAGATTCAGCGCAGCGAGTCGCTGGTGCTGGCCAAGCTGCCTTCGGTGAAGCTGCAACCCGGAGACCAGTTGTTCGTCAAAGATTCGCCGGAAAATCTCAAGCACTACGAGCAGCTGCTCGGCATGACCTTGTTCAATATCTCGGATATCGAGCACCCGGTCGATGAAGAAACGCCGCTTAGAGCGGAGGGTCAGCAGCTCGCCGAGGTCGTCGTCACACGCGGATCACCGCTTCACTTGCGCAGCCTCGCCGCGGCCCGGTTCAGCAGCAGCTATGGACTGATGCCGCTTGCGCTGCATCGCGCACGCGCGCCGAGCTCGCAGGTAACCGGCGACCTGAACATGATTCGCTTGAGAGCGGGTGATGTGTTGCTGGTGCAAGGGTCCAGCGAGTCCATCAGTAAGCTAAAAGACAGTGGCTCGATGCTCGTGCTCGATGGCACCACCGATCTCCCGCACACGCACAATGCCAAGCGCGCTCTCGCAATCATGGCCTTCGTGGTCCTCGCGGCAGCGCTCCGCATCATGCCGATCTCCGTGAGCGCGATGGTCGGGCTCGGTCTGATGATCGTCACAAGCTGCCTCGGCTGGCGTGATGCCGTGACCGCGCTGTCGATACCCGTCGTTATGATCATCGTTACGGCCCTCGCGCTGGGCAAGGCGCTCATGGGGACCGGCATGGCGGATTTTGTCGCGATGAGCTTTGTTGGCGCGGCATCCGGACTGCCGACGCCGATAATTCTTAGCGCGTTCCTCCTCCTTATGACGCTGATGACCAATGTCGTGTCCAACAATGCCGCCGCAGTCATCGGCACCCCGATTGCAATCGGTATTGCGCAGCAGCTGGGCGTCAGCACCGAGCCGTTTATCCTCGCCGTCATATTCGGTGCGAATATGAGTTTTGCCACACCCTATGGGTATCAGACCAATCTGTTGATTCTGAGCGCCGGCGGCTACACTTTTTCTGACTTCCTGCGGGTGGGGATTCCACTCACCATCATTATGTGGATCGGGTTTTCCGTGATCCTGCCGGTGCTATATCCGCTGTAGCTGGCCGCATCTCCTGCCCGCATTCAGCTGTGGGCCGCCGGGAGCGTTTCACGCGTAACAATTGACCTGTGTACTGGGGGCAGTAATACTCGCTGCCATGAATTCATTGCTCAGCAACGGTTGGTCCTGGCTACGCCAAAAGGAGCGGGCGGCCGGCTGACTATTAGCTGAGCATCAAAAGCAGAAGCCCGTCTCCGCCAACGTGGGGGTGGGTTTTTTTATGCGCCGTTGAAAACCTATGGAAGCACCCTTCGACATAGCTGCAGATCTCGACACGCCGGTTTCGGCGTACCTCAAGCTGCGCGATCTGCAACCGCGCTTTCTGCTCGAGAGTGTCGAGGGCGGCGAACGTCTGGCGCGCTACTCGTTTCTCGGTTTCGGTAATGCGCTCGAGGTCCGCATGCACGAACGCTTGCTGCAGGTCAACGGCGAGAGCCGACCCAGGCCGAGCGATCAGCAGGGCTACCTCGACGCATTACGCGGCGCGCTGGCGGCAGCGCCGCGGCCCAAACCGGAGGTTGAACGCCTGCCGTTTTCGGGCGGGCTCGTCGGCGTATCGGGCTATGACGTGGTGCGCCTGTTTGAGCGCCTGCCGCATGACACGACGCCGCAAAGCAATTTGCCGGACGCTGCGTTTGTCGCGCCCGAGTCGCTGCTCGTCTTCGACCACCTGACGCGCAGGGTTGCGCTATTGCATGACGGCCCGGAAGCAGATCGGCAGGACTTGCGCAGAGATGTTATCAGCCGCCTTCGCGGCCCGGTGCCGAACGGCAACGGCAGAGTCGAAACCTCCGTAGCAGAAGCGAGCCTCAGCGAAGCGCAGTTCTGCGAGCGTGTGGAGGCCTGCAAGGAGCACATCGCCGCAGGCGACATCTATCAAATCGTTATTTCGGTGCTGTTTCGCGGCCGATCCAATGTCTCGCCGTTCGAGGTCTACAGGGCGTTACGCCTGCTCAATCCTTCGCCCTATATGTTTTTCCTCGAATTTGGAGACTTGCAGGTCGTTGGATCGTCGCCCGAAGCGCTGGTCAAACTCAATGGCAGGACGGCATCCTTGCGGCCAATCGCGGGAACCCTGCCACGTGGCGACACGCACGAGCACGATCTCGACAATGAAAAAGCGCTGCTCGCTGATCCAAAAGAGGCGGCAGAGCATGTGATGCTTGTCGATCTTGCCCGTAACGACCTGGGGCGGGTTGCTCGCGCCGGGTCCGTACACGTCGATCCGTATCGTTCGATCGAGCGCTATAGCCACGTTATGCACATCGTCAGCGGTGTGCAGGGTGAACTGGCCGAAGGATACGACCAGTTTGATCTGTTTGCCGCGAGCTTTCCGGCAGGGACACTGGTCGGCGCGCCCAAAGTGCGAGCGATGGAGATCATCGAGGAAATGGAGAATACGGGCCGCGGTCTTTACGCCGGCACGGCCGGTTATTTTGGTTTGTCGGGAGACATGGATCAGGCGATCACGATTCGCACGCTCGTGTTCTCCGGTGATGAGTACAGTTTTCAGGCAGGTGCCGGTATCGTCGCCGATTCGGTGCCGGCCATGGAATATCAGGAAGTGCTGGCCAAGAGTGCGATTCTGCGCCGCGCGCTGCAGATCGCGGGGGAGGGCCTCTGATGACAGATGCCTCGACCTTCGGCGGTGTGCGCATGTTGCTGATCGATAATTACGACTCGTTCACTTACAACCTCGTGCAAGCGTTCGCATTGATGGGCTGCGAAGTTCTCGTGTATCGCAACGACGCCATCACGGTCGAGGCAGCACTGCGGCTCAAACCGACACACCTCGTTATTTCGCCGGGCCCCGGGCGCCCGGAGAATGCCGGCGTGTCGCTGGCAATGATCGACGCCTTTGCCGGACATATACCGCTCATGGGCGTCTGTCTCGGCCACCAGTGCCTGGTCAGCTATTTTGGTGGAAATATCGTTCGGGCCGAGCGCCTGATGCACGGTAAAACCTCCATGGCGAAGCACGATGGCAAGACCATCTTCGAGGGTTTACCGCAACCCTTCGAGGTCGGCCGCTATCATTCACTGTGCGCCGAACACGAATCGTTGCCGGACGTGCTGGAACTGACCGCGGAAACGGAGCGCGGCGAGATCATGGGAGTTCGGCACAAGACCCTGCCGCTCGAGGGCGTTCAGTTTCACCCAGAAAGCGTATTGACCCCGGAGGGCGATCAGCTCATGGTCAATTTTCTGCGGATGAGCAGTTCGTGAATCAGCGCGTCAGCAAGATGCTCGACAGTCTGCTGGATCACAGGTCGTTGAGCGAAAAGCAGGCATACGACTTCATGCACGAACTGGCGCGGGGCGAAATGCCTGCGGCGCTGGCCGGAGCATTTCTGGCCGGCCTTCGCGCCAAAGGGGAAACGGCCGAAGAGGTTCGCGGCTTCGCGACCGCAATGCGGGAGCTGGCCGTGCGGCCGGAGATACCCGGTGGTGCTCCGACGGTCGATACGGTAGGCACTGGTGGCGATGGCTCAGGTAGCCTGAATCTTTCGACAGGCACGGGCCTGCTCGCGGCGGCCTGTGGCGCCAGAGTCGTAAAGCACGGCAACCGTTCGATATCGAGCAAATCGGGCAGCGCCGACATGCTCGAATACCTTGGCGTGCCGCTGCCGCTCGACGAAACGCAAGCGATTGACTGTCTCGAAGCGACAAATTTCACATTCCTGTTCGCGCCGGCGTATCACCCGGCCATGAAAGCCGTCATGCCGGTTCGCGGCGCGTTAGCGGTGCGCACGGTGTTCAACATGCTCGGACCGCTGACAAATCCGGCGGCGCCGCCGTTCCAGCTCATTGGCGCGTGGAGCATCGACGCCGCGAAACTGATGGCCGAGGCACTCGCGGGTATGCCGATCGAACGAGCATTCGTCGTGCACGGAGAGCCCGGATGGGACGAGGCAACGCCGGTTGGAGAGTTC
Organism: Gammaproteobacteria bacterium; assembly: GCA_029864095.1. Lineage (GTDB taxonomy): Bacteria > Pseudomonadota > Gammaproteobacteria > Steroidobacterales > Woeseiaceae > UBA1847. The sequence goes on from JAOTUB010000055.1 coordinate 11,484, forward strand.
GCGTTATTCGACGTGGTGCCCGGGAGCGTGACCGAAACAACGCGTACACCTGAAGATTACGGCTTGCCGCGCTGCGCGCCGCAAGATCTCGAAGGCGGCGATGCAGAGCATAACGCCAGGGAACTTATACGGGTTTTCAGCGGCGACGATCACGGCGCGCACCGAAATGCGCTGCTGCTGGGAACGTCGCTGGTTCTCGAAGTGCAGGGCGGTGCGAGTGGGCCAAAAGACGGCGTCGCAATAGCGGCGGCGGCGCTCGACAGTGGCGATGCGGCTGCCTTTCTCGAGCGACTGCGTCGGCACTTTCAGGACCAATGAGCGACTTTCTGCAGACAATGGCCGCATCGAGCCGTGACAGGGTCGCGGCCGCAAAAGAAACGCTTGTGGTCAACTTCGAAATGCCTGTGATGCCGCTGCGCCTCGGGAACTTTGACATTATCGCGGAGATCAAGGACCGCTCGCCCGCCGAAGGCAATCTTGCGCGGGGTAACGGCGACCGTGCCGCGCGGGCCCGAAGCTACGTGGAAGGTGGTGCGGCGGCGATTTCCGTGTTGACCGAACCGAGCCATTTCGCAGGCTCGCTTGAACATCTGCGGGAGGTTGTTGCGGCTGTTCCTGATACGCCCGTGATGCGCAAGGATTTTCTGCTCGACCCGGTGCAGATTCTCGAGGCACGCGCGGCAGGCGCCAGCGGCGTGCTGTTGATCGTCGCGATGCTCAACGATAAAGAGCTAAAAGGGATGCTCGACTGCGCGGCGGAGCACGACATGTTCGTTTTGCTGGAGTCATTCGACAAAGACGATCTGTCCCGGACCGGCAGGCTGCTTGACAATCCCGACGACCAGGAGCGAGTGCAGAACGGCCAGCTTTTGGTCGGCGTCAATACGCGGAACCTGCGAACGCTGCATGTCGATCCCGGTCGTCTCAGCGAACTTGCACCGGCACTACCGGCGGCCAGGTGCGTTGCGGAAAGTGGTTTGCACGACGCCGAAGACGCGGCGGCTGTTGCCACGCTCGGTTATCGGCTTGCGCTGGTCGGCACCGCGCTGATGCGTAGCGACGACCCGGCTGCGCTCGTTGCGACGATGCGAGCGGCCGGCAGCGCTGAGCTTGCTGTATGAGCGTGTTCGTCAAGATATGCGGACTACGTGACGCTACCTGTGTCGCGGCGGCAGTCGAGGCTGGCGCAAATGCCGTCGGTTTTGTGTTTGCAGAGTCGGTACGAAGAATAAGCGCAGCCAAAGCGCGAGAACTAGCGGAGGATGTTCCCGCGCAGGTGCGGCGCGTGGCCGTCATGCATCACCCGTCGAACGAGGAGTGGCAGTCAGTCCTGGAGCAGTTTGCGCCCGACACGCTGCAAACTGATGCCGGGGACTTCGACTCTCTCGACATACCGGATGGCGTAGTCCGCTGGCCGGTCATACGCCAGAGTATTGCTCAGAGCACGCCGGGGTTTCCTGACGTGTTTGTTTACGAAGGTCCGAAAAGTGGCGCTGGCAAAACTGTAAACTGGGAGCAGGCGCGGGTCGTGTCGGAGCAGGGCCGGATGATACTCGCGGGCGGACTGGATGCGGCCAACGTCGGTGTCGCGATCCGGACGGTACGCCCATGGGGTGTCGACGCGTCAAGCGGCCTCGAATCGACCTGCGGAAATAAGGATGTCGAATTGATACGACAGTTTGTTCTTGCCGTACGTGCTGCGGAGAATGACGAGTGAAGTCTCAGTTACCGGCCGATGAAGCCAGCGCGTTTCTCGATGCTGCAATCAAAGGTGAGCTGCCGGATGAGCGGGGACGATTCGGTCCGTTCGGCGGACGCTATGTTCCGGAGACGCTGGTGCCGGCGTTCGAGCGCCTCGAACAAGGTGTTCGCGAGTACCTGCATGACGCCGATTTTCAGCGCGAATTTCAGCGCGAGCTGCGCGAATGGGTTGGGCGGCCGACTGCGCTGACATTTGCGCCGCGCCTGAGTGAGCGCTGGGGCACCGAGGTATGGCTAAAGCGAGAGGATCTCGCGCATACGGGCGCGCACAAGATCAACAACGCGATCGGCCAGGCCTTGCTTGCAAAGCGCCTTGGTGCACAGAGGGTCATTGCGGAGACGGGAGCAGGACAACACGGCGTCGCGTCTGCAGCGGCGTGCGCACGTGTCGGTCTGCCGTGCAGCGTCTACATGGGTGCGGTGGACATGGAACGACAGGCGCCGAACGTCGATCGCATGCGGCGTCTTGGCGCAGAAGTCATTGCCGTCGAGACGGGCGACAAAACGTTGCGCGCAGCGATCGATGAGGCGATGCGGAAATGGGTGACGGATCCGTCCGGCATTTATTATCTACTTGGCTCGGCTGTCGGTGCTCATCCTTATCCGTATCTTGTTCGTGAGCTGCAGTCGGTGATCGGTGTCGAGGCGCGGGAGCAGATGATCGAACAGGCCGGCGCTCTGCCCGATGCCGCGTTCGCCTGTGTTGGCGGCGGCTCGAACGCGATCGGACTTTTCTACCCCATGCTCGGCGATGACATAGAACTCATCGGCGTCGAAGCCGGAGGCACCGGTGAGGGTCTGGGTCAGAATGCAGCTACGCTCGCAACAGGTACACCCGGCGTCTTGCAGGGCGCATACACGATGATTCTGCAGAACGATGACGGTCAGGTGCAGGAGACCCACTCCATCTCAGCCGGGCTGGATTACTCGGGCGTCGGCCCGGAACATGCTTTGCTGCAGGCAACCGGCCGGGTCAGATACGTTGCGGCCGGTGATGATGATGCGCTCGCTGCGCTCGAGGAGCTGTGCGAGACAGAGGGCATACTCACCGCGCTCGAGACCGCGCATGCTTTTGCATACGCGCGCCGATGGTCGCAGGAGAATCCGCGCAAGCGAATCCTCATCGGTAACTCGGGACGTGGTGACAAGGACATGCCGACATTGACGAAACACCCGGCGAGGATTCGTACCAGTGCCAGCGCATGAAAGACTGACCGCAGCGATCACGGCGGCAAACAAACACAACCGCCCGGCACTGGTGCCCTTCATTACAGCCGGTTATCCCGAACCCGGCGAGTTCGTCAATACGCTGCGGGAGATCGCCCAGGTCGGGGATGTCGTCGAAGTCGGCGTTCCGTTTTCCGATCCGATGGCCGACGGCATGACGATTCAGCGCTCCAGTTTTGCCGCGTTGCAGAACGGCGTGAGTCTGAAATGGATTTTCAGCGAGCTCGAAATGGCCGGCGACCTGCACACGCCGCTGGTCATTATGTCGTATCTGAATCCGTTGCTCGCCTTTGGCTACGAAACCCTCGCGAGGCGAGCGCGTGCTACCGGCGTTTGCGCATTCATCGTTCCGGATCTGCCGTTCGAAGAGTGCGACGAGTTGCGCATTGCGCTCGAAGCGGAAGGCCTTGGGTTGATTCAACTCGTGACCCCGGCCACACCGAAGGAGCGGCTGAAAATGCTGTGCGAAGCCTCTCGCGGTTTCGTGTATGCGGTCACGGTCACGGGCATCACGGGCGGCGACACGGGATTACCGAACGACCTGGCAGACTACCTCGACGCGGTGTCATCCGCATCCCCGATTCCGGTCTGTGCCGGCTTCGGCATACGCGACGCCGCCGACGTTGCGAACGTTGGTGAGCATGCCGCGGGTGCGATCGTGGGTTCGGCGCTGGTTGAAGTGCTCGAGAGCGGCGAAGACCCCCGCCCATTCCTGCAGGCGCTGGGCGGCAAATGAAGAAGCTGACCGCCTCGGAGTCTCTGATCACGATCAATCATTTCAAGAACGTGCTGCAGAGCGAAGGCATCGCGTGCCGCATCAAGAACTCGATCCTTGGGGGAATCGCCGGCGAGATGCCGCTGGATCAGGTATGGCCGGAACTCTGGGTGATTAACGACCTTGACTACGATCGAGCCAAGCAACTGATCGACAAGGCGATTACGGACGAAAGTCCACAGGAACCCTGGAAATGCCGCAAGTGCGGCGAAGAAAACGAGGGCCAATTCGCAGCATGCTGGAAGTGCGGCGCGAGCGCCTAGGGACGCTGGACTACCGGCAGCCGCGTAATCGTCGAGTGAGTCGAACGAGTGGAATCGATGCCAGCCGGAGCGGCAATGACTATTGCCGCTCCATTCTCCTTCGATCTCCAGGTTGAAAATCGAGAACTTGCACTACTTATTTCGTGACGCCAGCAGTGAGTTGCGATTTCGCCGCTACTCTTAGTGCCAACATATTGTGGTTGGCGCTCTGGTAGTTCGTTTCTATCGCATCCCTGTGCGCCAGCTGGCTCCACATGCTGTCCTCATGTGTTTTTTTGGCCAAATCAAAGTCCGCTGCTGCCGCCAGGAAGTCTCCTTTAAGGGCGTTCAGAACGCCGCGACTGTTGAATGCTGTCGTGACGAAAGTGCCGTTGGCTTCGACAGCCTGATCGCAAACCTCTGTTGCGCGATTGTATTTGCCAACAAGCAGGTATGCCGTGCACAGATTTGTGAGCTTGACGTCTCTGTAAGCCGGGTTGTATTTCAGCCTTTCTTCGAGGATTTCAATCGCGGTTTCATATTGACCGTTCTCGATGTTCTTCCACTGCGATCCTACGTCCCGCAAGACATTGACCTCATAAGCGCCACTCAACAGTGGTACTGCGAGCAACAGGCTGGCACACGCCAGGCAGCTGCCGATTCTGGTGATGCTCTTCATGACCCTCTCCTGACCGTATCCACAAGGCCTCAGTACCTTGCTTAGGGTTACAGTCGCTGATTGGCCAGGAGAAGTAAGTCAACTTCACGACACTTTGACCGAATAAACCGGTACATCGGCAAGATTCGGGCACGCGGGAGCCACAGAGCGGGGCAATTTGTGTCAGGCGTGACTGGCAACGGTATCGGTCAGTTGTGCCGCGCCTTTGATCGCAGCGAGATCGCGCACAACGATCTTGCCGCGCTCGGTGCTTATCCAGCCGTCGTTGGACATCTGGCCGAGGTGCTGATTGACGACTTGCCTGGAAATACCGAGAAAATGGCTGAGTTCAAGCTGCGAAATCCGCAGTTCGACGCTTCCGTCCGGCAGCGGGCGTCCGAATCGCTCCAAGAGACTTACCAGTCGGTTGGCAAGACGGCCGGCACCCGTCAGAAACGCCGACTCTTCGACGAGATCGCTGACCCAGCGGAGACGGTCGCAGAATAGCTGCATCAGGTGCAACGAGAGTTTTGTGTCGTGTTCCAAATAGGCGAAAAATCGTCTGCGCGGAATGTGCACCAGTGTTGACGGTTCTATCGCGACCGCACTCGCTGATCGGGGTAAGCCATCGATCAGTGAGATTTCGCCAATTGTCTCGCCAGGCCCGAGGATGTTCAGGAAGATTTCATGGCCGTTCGGGTCGGATGCGAAGATTCGGACTCGTCCTGATGCGACGCCGTACAGCCCGTCACATTCGTCACCTTGACAAAAAAGCATCGATTCTTTGCCAACCTGTTTACGATGCGCCATTTCGGCTAGCGCGGTGATCGTGGAATCAGGCAACCCGTGAAACAGGAAATTATGCTCCAGGATGGCGCGCGTGGTCAGGTCTGGCACGGTCGCAACCCTCGCCCTTTCATACAACCCTCCTCTAATCGTGAAGGCGATTACCTCGCCCCGTCAATAAGGGTAAGTACAAGCTCTGATTTCGCAGGCGCGAAGATCATGGTACAGGTGCTCCCACATATGGGTGATTTGCACCATCGGCTCGCAGTAATCCTGGCTGCCGACTGTGTTAGCTATTGTCGGCATACGGAAGATAATGCCGAACGCGCGCTCACTATCCTGAAACGCTGCCGAAACGTATTTACGCAATGTGTAGTGGCCCACGACGGGCGCGAGTTTGGTAGTGTCGGTGATAGTTTGATGGCCGAGTTCGCGAGCCCTATCGAAGGGCTGCGCGCGGCTTGTGAAATTCAGTCAATACTAAAGTCGGAGCAGCCCGCAGAGCAATCGGGGAAAGACCTGCAGGTGCGTATCGCCCTGCACGGGGGCGACATTATCGCCGAAGAGGGCAATTTGTATGGCGATGTCGTCAACATCGCTGCACGGCTGCAAGAGCTCGCCCGTCCGGGTGGGATCGTTGTGTCATCACTTATCTATGATCAGGTGCACAAAGAACCCGAGCTGTTCTTCCGTTCGCTGGGCAGTCACCCGCTGAAGAACATCGCGGAACCTGTCACAGTCTATGAGGTCCGGTCAAAGAGTTCCGGGATTAGCTGGCGACGGATCGGTTTCAGGCTGGCGGAATACCGACCCGCAATACTGGCGGCACTTGTTATCGTCTTTGGTTTGATCATCATCGAGTGGTATGTCGCGACGCTACCAGGCGTATCCGGACCGATCGAAGTCGAGCCCGGTGTACCGACGGGCCTCGCCGAGAAATCGATTGCTGTACTGCCCTTTGTTAATTTAGGCCCTGAAGGAGATCTAGAGCATTTCTCCGATGGCATATCCGAAGAGATTCTGAATGTGCTCGCGTGGATTCCGGATTTGCACGTGACTTCAAGGTCATCGACCAGCAAATTCAAAGGCGAAGATTTACATATTCCGACCGTGGCTGAAGAGCTTGGGGTCGTATATGTCCTTGAGGGCAGCGTTCGCAAGTTCGGCGAGCGCCTTCGCATCACCGCTCAGCTAATTGATGCCAGGACAGACGCGCATGTCTGGTCGGAAACCTATGACCGTGACCTCGTGGATATGTTCGACGTGCAGGACGACATATCAGCGGCCATCGCTGGGGCCATGGCAGCACATCTGGGACTTCAGTTTGAGGCGGTGCCTCGGGGAATTGCAACAGCAAGTATTGAGGCCCACGAAGCATACCTCAGGGGTCAATACCTGGTGCTCCAACGCACACAAGACACCGTTGAAGGCGCGGTTCGCGAGTTTGAAAAGGCGATATTGCTTGATCCCGAATCTGCGCCTGCTCATGCGGAACTGGCCATCGCCATCCTTCTGTTGGATAACACTCCGGGTACTATCGCCAGATCAGCGGAACTTGCCGAGCAAGCGCTGGAACTCGATCCAACCCTCGCCGAGGCCCACGCTGCCACCGGGCTCGTATTGACACGACAATGGAAACTGGAAGGCGCCTTGACACACTACCAGAGGGCGATCCAGATCAACCCCAGCTATTCCACCGCCTATCAATTGATGGCAGCGACCCTCGGTTCAACAGGGCTCGGACGCTATAGCGAGGGCTTTGCGGCGACGGCGATGGCGCAGAGGCTCGATCCACTGTCGATCCCGGCTATCATTAATCGCTCACTGGCATTGAAGCGAATGGGCCGGCTGGACGAAGCTGAGCGCGAACTGGAAAAGCTCGCGTCCATCGCTCCGGACGTTGTCCCCTTCTGGCGCGGCGATTTGTATTGGCGCGGCGGGAAATGGGCGCGGGTGGCTATGGGTTACCTGGATTCGGTACGGATCGAACCGGAGAATACTTTTTGGCGGTCTGGTCTGGCCCACGTGTTCGCCATTCTCGGCCTTGATAAAGAGGCGCTCACAATTTCGGAAGACACATCACCTCTTATATTGAGAATGTCGGGCAGACCTGAAGACGCGGTGGCGGCGGCAGAGGCGCGCCTTGAAGGAAGGGGGCGTGATTTTATGGACTTGGGGTTGGCGTTCGCCAGTGCAGGTGATTACGCTCGCGCCGGACCGATTCTGGAGGAGATGTGGCAAAAGAGCGGTGGCGTGATCTCATTCAGGGGGCTGTTTCAACCAGCGAGCGCAGCAGCGCTGATCGCCATTCGCCGCGATGCAGGTGACGAGGCCGGCGTCAGCGAACTCGTGGCGGCGATACGAGACAACGTGCGCCGTTATCACGAGGCCGGGATCACCGGAGCCGATGAGTTCTATAGCGTTAACTATGAAACGGGTCTTGCCGATTACCTGTCCGGCGAGCGAGAAAGGGGCCTCGCATTGATTTCCATAGGAGTTGAGGATGGGTGGTTTATCCGGCCAAAGGAGACTTATCTGCAAGCGCTATATGACGATCCAGGTTTTGCGCCCATCCGTGCAGCGCAAGAGGCCCGTCAGGCGCGCGAGCGAGAAAAGTTCCTTGATGTCGTTTGCACTGACAATCTATACGCAGATGTCTGGCAACCTGCTGAGGGAACTTGCGAACGGTTTGCTGCAGGTTAGGGCATACCTCTTGCCAGAAGCCGTGTTCCTGCGATTTCGCTGCGCAGGATCGCCGATACTTTATCGCGCTGTATTGGACGGCTGATCAAATAGCCCTGCGCGAGATCGCAATTACAGCTCCGCAGGAATTCGAGCTGCGTCAATGTCTCGA
>JAOTUB010000056.1 GCA_029864095.1 Gammaproteobacteria bacterium
CGTATTTCTCGCCTTCAAGAGCGTAAGGCAGCAGCTTTTCCATCTCGAGCGGCGTGTCGAGTAGTGCGTTTACAGCGACTGTTGCGGCAACTGCTGAAGCCGCCGAACTGCCCATGCCCGACTGTAGCGGTACGCCCTTGTAGACCTTTAGCTCGGCGCCACCGGAGCCACCGAAGTCGTCCCACAAGGCTCGTGCGGCAATCGATGCCGTATTGTGTTGCGGATCGGTCGAGAGGTACGGGTGCAATTCGCCGTCGAGACCGCGCACCTCCGCCACGGAAATTCCGGCCTCGTCCGTTCTGCGCGCCGAGACCCGGTCACCGATCCCTGCAAGGGCGAGACCGAGCATATCGAACCCAACCGCTAAGTTGCCGATCGAAGCCGGTGCGAAGGCCGTGACCTTGCCATGCATATCAGTCGCCCTCATTCAGGTATTTGGCGAGTCGCAGCAAGTCGCTGAAGACACCGCCAGCGGTTACCTCGGGTCCGGCGCCAGGTCCCTGCACTACGAGTGGATTCGCGGAGTAGCGGGCCGTTTCGAATTGCACGATATTGTCAGTCAGATTGATGTTGCTGAACGGATGGTCGACGTCGACTGACTCGAGGCCGACAGCGGCTTCGCCGGCGGCATTGAGACGCCCGACGTACCGCAACCTCTTGCCCGCCGCCCGAGCTTTTTCGTACAGCGTCTTCATATCGTCATCATGGTCGGCAAGGCGGTCCAGGAACTCGTCGATGTTGCACTTTTGTAGCGACTGCGGCACCAGGCTCTGCACGGGAAATTGGCCAAGTTCGGTTTTTTGCCCGAGCTCACGCGCCAGGATCGTAAGTTTTCGCGCAACGTCCATACCTGAAAGGTCATCCCGAGGATCAGGTTCGGTATAACCGCTGTCACGTGCCTCACGGACGATCGCCGAGAACGGCGTCTTGCCATCGTAGACATTGAAGAGATACGCCAGCGTTCCCGAGAAAATACCCTGAACCGAGCGGATCTCATCACCGGTGTCGATCAGGTCCCGCAACGTCGAGATTATCGGCAAAGCCGCGCCAACCGTGGTCTCGTAAAAGAAATGCGAACTGCCATGTTTACCGTTCGCCTGTAGCAGTTCGTAAACGGCAATTGGCCCACTGCCCGCTTTCTTGTTGGGCGTTATGACATGAATGCCGCGCTCGAGCCAGGCTGCGTATCGCGCCGCAACCGATTCATCGGCCGTACAATCGATGATGACAGCGTGTGGCAAATGGTCGGGGTTCACAACCTGCTCGAATTTTTCGAAGTCAAGTGCGACGGACTTATCGCTGAACTCCTGCCGCCAATTCTTGAGTTCGATACGCCGATCACCAAGCAGCATCGACTTGGATCGCGCGATGGCGCGCACACGCAGATCGAGATTGAAGTCGGCGGTCAGCCTTTCGGCCTGCTTGTCAATCTGTTCGAGCAACGTCGCGCCGACGTTGCCGGGACCGACAAGCCCGATCGATATCGTCTTTGACGACAAATAGAAACCCGAGTGCGCCGCACGCAGCGCGCGAGTGGCTTCATCCGAATCGACGACGGCCGAGATGTTACGTTCCGAAGACCCCTGCGCAATGGCGCGAATGTTGATACCGGCCCGACCCAATGTGCCAAAGAATCGGCCGGCGATGCCCGGTGATCCGGCCATGCCGTCGCCGACCACCGCGACGATGCTTTGAGCATCAGTGACGTCGACACTTTGAATCTGGCCGCTAGCAAGTTCATCGGCGAATGCTTCACTGACAACCTGCCTGGCGCGTTCGGCCAGTTCCTGCGGCACGGCGATGCAGATCGAGTGCTCCGAGCTGGCTTGCGAAATCAGCGTGACTGAGACACCGGCATTCTTGAGCGCGGCAAACAATCGGTCGGCCGTACCCGGCACACCGATCATGCCGGATCCTTCCAGATTAACCAGCGCCATGCCGCCAATCGCCGTGATGCCCTTGATGTCGTCTGTCTTTGCGGGCCTGGCCTCGATGCGGCTTCCCGGATGCTGCGGTTTGAAACTGTTGCGAATGATGACTGGGATGTCGTTCTTTACGGCTGGCCCGAGCGTCTGCGGATGAATGACCTTGGCGCCGAAGTACGCCAGCTCCATAGCTTCGTTATAGGTCAACTGCTCTATGACACGGGCCTCGGGTACGCGATTCGGATCCGCGCTCATGACGCCATCTACGTCGGTCCAGATACAGAGCTCAGCTGCTTTACTCAACGCCGCGAATATGGCGGCGGAGTAATCGCTGCCATTGCGGCCGAGCGTGGTCTGCAATCCCTGTTCGTCAGATGCGATAAACCCCGTGATGACGGCAATGCCCTCGAAATTCGTCGCGACCTGCTCGTCGAAACTGGCTTGAGACTTCTGCCATTCCACTGTCGGGCCCAGCTCCGTGTGCCTGACGGTCAATATGTCTCTCGCATCTATCCACAAGCCACCCCGCTCGCTCGACTCACTGCCTAGATGCGCCGCGAGCAATCGCGCCGACCAGATCTCGCCGTAACCGGCGATGACGTCACGGCTTCGTTGCGGGGCTGACTTGACCAGCGCAATGGCCTTCAGGATGTCCTTGATGTCGGCCGCGTCCCGACTCCATGCGTCGAGTATGTCAACCAGCTGATCGCCCGAAAGCAAACCGCGGGCGGCTGCCGCATAGCGTTCGCCAATTTCGTTCAGTTCGTCATTGAAACTGTCGTCGTCCCGCTCAGCAAGGGATGCAAGATTAAGGAGCGCATCGGTCATGCCGCCCATAGCCGACACGACGACGCCCATGCGAGCATCGTCGCTGTCCAGCAGCAGACCTGCAACACGGCGAAAGCAGCCGGCATCGGCCAGGCTGCTGCCGCCAAACTTGTGAATCTTCCAACGATTTTGCAAAGAACCGCCCCAAGCGGCAAACGGTGAATGATAGCGGGTGATTTTTACGCCGTCGCCTGTTTTATCTCAAGTCGGCGCAACCGGAGAAATGGTGGGGCGTGTAGGGATCGAACCTACGACCAGTCGGTTAAAAGCCGAATGCTCTACCTCTGAGCTAACGCCCCGCAGAATCCGTGGCTGGCTGCCACACGAATGCCGGCGGCATGATACCGAACCGCGGCCAAATGACAAGCCGATCTGTCCTCAGACACCCTCGGATTTCATGCGCTGAAGATACTGCCCCGCAAGCCTCGCGGCCGTGGTTTCCGGGTAGTCCGCCTGCACGCGGGACAACGTCACTCGGGCGGCATCCCACTGCTTGAGGCTATAGTTGCAGTAGCCCATCTTGAGCAATGCGTCAGGCACCTTCCTGGATCGCGGGTACTTGGTGATTACGACCTCGAAGTCCTGTAACGCTTGCTCGAATTTGTCCGACGCGTAGTAGGACTCCGCCAGCCAGTATTGTGCGTTGTCGGCCAGTTCGCTGTTCGGGAAGGCGACCAGGAACTGCTTGAACGACGCGGCCGCGAGGTCGTAGCGCTCCTGCTTGAGCAGCTCGAACGCCACCTGATAATTATCGCGATCCGAGCCGCCAGGAACCGGCAGTTGCCCCGGCTGCAGCGTACCGCTTTCGAGAACATTGCTACCGCCGCGAGCCTCTAGATCCTGAATGCGCGAATCGAGGTCAGCATACAACTGCCGTTGCCGGACCGCCGTGTCCTCGGCATCGTGCTGCAGCGTTTCTGCCTGGCCCTGCAACTGATCCGCGCGGCGCTCCAGGGCATCGACCTGCTGCGTGAGCTGCACGAGACCCTGGTTGTTCACTATGCGCTCGATAGCGTCGAGGCGGCGCTCAAGCTCAGCCAGCCTGACCATTGCCGGATCTTCAGCAGGCGGCTGTAACAACGTGCAGCCGCCTGTTGTGACCACGCCGATAAGCAGCGCTATAGCTTTGCGACTATTCAATTCGTGTACTTGATTTCTACGCGCCGGTTTTGCGCCCACGCCTCTTCGTTGCTGCCGAAGGCCGCCGGACGCTCCTCACCAAAGCTGACTGTGGAAATCTGCGACGCCGACGCGCCCTGGATCAGCAGCAGGCGACGCACGGTCTGCGCACGGCGCTCGGCCAGGCCGATATTGTATTCACGCGAGCCTCTTTCGTCGGCATGGCCCTCGAGGCGCACACTCAAGCCCGAGTTGTCAGCCAGCTGCAGCGCATGTCTGGCAACGATATCGGTATCTTCGGGACGCAATTCGTAGGAGTCGAAATCGAAATAGACGATCTGCGCAAGCTCGCCCGCCGTCGGGTCGTAGTCGATTGCCTCGCCCTCGCCGAGCCCGCCACTCCCGTAGCCGTCCGTGTCCGCACCGCCGGCGCTGCCGTACGTTTCGTCGGTCGGGTCGGGGTCAGGAATATCTTGTGACGCACAGCCGCCCAACAGAGCGAAGCACAGGGAGACCGCGATTAGTTTGTATTGAGACATGTCATTGTCCTTAGAGGATGTCTAATTGAAATATAATAAATACATAAAGTTAAGAAAACTATCTAATCCAGATTATTATTAGCTAGAAACGCTGGAACGGAGACCAGACCGGCTCTCTGACATCGCCCTGACCCGAGGCCAGGCGTTGCCGGATGAGGCCATCCGCTGTCACGCTCTCCAACACGCCATCCCGGTTCTGACGCGTTGCATAGATCAATGTATCGCTGTTCGGCGCAAAGCTCGGCGACTCATCCTGACGTCCTGCCGACAGCACTAGCAGGTCTTTGCGCTGTACGTCCATTACAGCGATACGATAGTTACCGCGATCGAGATGCACCATAGCGAGCTTCAAGCCATCCGGCGACAGACGAGGCCGCGCATTATAACTCCCTTCAAACGTTACGCGCTCGGCTTCACCACCATTCGCGGCAACACGGTATATCTGCGGGCCACCGGCGCGATCCGATGTGAAGTAGATATAACGTCCGTCCGGCGACCAGCTGCCTTCCGTGTCGATCGCACGATGGGTCGTGATGCGCCGCGATTCCCGCGTATTGATGTCGAGCACGTAGATGTCGAGGTTGCCGTCCACACCACCGAGCGTGATCACGAGTTGGCGGCCATCCGGCGAGAATGCCGGCGCGCCGTTAATGCCGGGCTTGCGCGATACCTCGATGAAATTGCCGGTGCGCAGCGTCTGTACACGAATCGACGAGCGATTACCGTCAAACGAGACGTAGGCCAGGCGACGGCTGTCAGGCGACCAGGCCGGCGACATGATGGGATCGTCGTCTTCCATGATTTTGAACTCGTTCTCACCGTCCTGGTCTGCGACGTAAAGCGAATACCACCGCTTGTTGCCGCGCTGCTCTGCAGTCACATACGCGACTTTGGTGTCGAACACACCTTTGATTCCGGTGAGTTTCTCGTAAATCATGTCGGCCGCGCGGTGTGCGACGCGGCGCATCGTGCCACGGCTCGCCGGCATGCGATAACCCACGAGCTGGTCGCGACCGAAAACGTCGAACAGCTGGAATTGCACATCGTAGGCGTTTTCGCCGGTTTGCGTGACCCGCCCTACAACGACGGCCTCGACACCGAGTATCGACCAGTCGTCAAAGTCCACGTCAACGCCGGTGGTTGGCTTCTGCAGCATGTCATCGACCGGAATCGGCGCAAATCGACCGCTGCGTGTAAGGTCATTGCTGATAACCTGCGCAACCTCCACCGGCATATCTTGCCCGTTACCTTCCCAACCAAACGGCACCACAGCAACCGGCCGGCGCTTGATACCTTCCGTAATCTCAATCGTGAGTTCGGCTTTTGCAGCGCCCGCCAGCAGCGTCGAAATCAAGCAGATGTGTACCAGGAATTTACGCACGATAGCCTCGTATGGCGAAAAATAGGGTCGTTAGTCCGTGGGTCTGAATTCTAACCGCAAATTGCGATCAAATACGCTCGGATCGGCCGGTGCCGGCAGCGGCGACGCTTTGTAAACTGCGGCTTCGATTGACCGTCGGACCGTCGAGTCTGCATTGCAGGCACCGATACTGACGGACACCACCTCGCCGCCCGGCAATTGCCGGATATTGACGATGCATTCGATTCCTGCCACTGCCGTCGGTGGGCGGACCCAGTTGCGACTGATTTTTTGCTGGATCGCAAAAATATAGGCAGCCTCGGCGCTCGCCGCCATTGCATCGAGCCGATTGCTTTCGGCGTTAATTTCCGCCAGTCGCGCGGCTTCGGCCTCGGCTCGAAGCCGTTCATTCTCTAGGCGCTGACGTTCGATTTCCGCCTCACGGGCGCGCTCGGCTTCGACACGTTTGCGTTCCATCTCCGCTTCTTCCTGTTTGCGCCGTTTTTCTGCATCAGCTATCCGCTGTCGCTCGGCCGCTGCTTCCGCTTGCTTCGCCTTTTCTTCCTGCTGCCTGATACGGTTCAGGCGCTCCTGCTCGATGCGCGCATCTTCACGACGTTTCTCCTCCTCGGCCTGAAGTCGCTCTTGCGCACTAGTATCAGGTTTCGGCGGCACTACCTCCTCCACCTTGGGTGGGATCACGATTGCGTTATCAGTCACGAGAGTGCCTTTGATCGCAAGCGGCACTACGGGACGCGGCCGGTCGGTGAAATCGATGGCGATTATCAGCGAACCGAACAGCAGGACGTGCAACAGCAGCGCCAGCGTTACCGGAATCACATTGTGCGAATCGCGAATCACTCAGCCAACCTACTCGGGTACGGGATAGGTATCCAAAGGATCAGTAACGAATCCGACCGCATCCGCACCGCCTTGTTGCAACAAAACCATTGCGCCTACAACGTTGCCGTACGGAACCGCTCGATCCGCCTTGATCAGGATGGGAGTATCCGGCCGATTGCGTATCACCGCGCCAACACGTGCCACGATTTCCTTGGCGGTGGCTGGCTCATCCTCGTCGTCGCCGACGTTTACGTACAGATTCCCGTCAATGTCGACACTGACAACCAGCGGCGGATGGTCCGGAACATCTTCGATCGGTTCGGCACCGGCCTTGGGCAATTCGACTTTGACGCCCTGAGTCAATAGCGGCGCCGTCACCATGAAGATAACTAGCAGCACGAGCATGACGTCGATATACGGCACGACATTGATTTCGCCCATCAGCTTGCGCTTTTGCATTGGCGTCGCCATGTCAGCTTCCCTGCTTGGCGCGCGCATGACGTTGCAGGATGCTCGAGAATTCCTCGGTGAAGCCGTCATAGCGATATTCGAGACGTACGACTTTGTCCGCGTAACGGTTGTAAGCGATGACCGCCGGTATCGCTGCGAACAGGCCCATCGCGGTCGCGATCAGCGCTTCGGCGATAGGCGGCGCGACGACTGCCAACGTCGCCGACTGCACGTTTGCCAGACCCATGAATGCGTTCATGATTCCCCAGACCGTGCCGAACAGGCCGACATACGGGCTCGTGGAGCCGATCGTAGCGAGCGTTGCCAGACTTTGCTCGAGACGATCGACTTCGCGCATTTGCGCGACGCGCATGGCGCGCCGGCATTCCTCGACAACTTTGTCAGCTGCGATCGCGCCCTGTTGCAGCGCCCGGTTGAATTCGCGAAATCCCGACTCGAAGATGCTCGCCATGCCGACGTTACCAGCTCTGTCGCGCGTCGAGCTCTGGTAGAGCGTATTCAGGTCACCGCCCGACCAGAAGCTTGCCTCGAAATCGTCTGACGCATCCGTGGTGCGCCGGATCAGGCGCCGTTTCGTGAAGATGATGCTCCACGACACCAGTGACGCGAGAATCAACAGGAGCATTACGATTTGCACCGGCATACTCGCATTCAGTAGAAGGCTGACGATGGACATATCTGATGTCATGATTTTGCTTCCTCAAAGATCGATGCCGGAACGCGGGTCGGTCGCATCGTATCGGCATTGAGATATGCCGCACGGACACTACCCCTGAGCAACAACGTGCCGTCCAGGCTGTCGAGATAAATATTCTGTTCGATATCGAAAGTCGCTCGCGCAAGCCCAGCGAGACGAGCCGTTACTATAATCTGGTCATTGAAACGCGCCGGTACGATAAACTCGGCGTTCGTCTCTGTCACTACAAAGATTCGTCGCTCCGTCTCCATCAACGCCACCTGATCGACGCCGAGGGCACGCAACCACTCTGTGCGAGCCCGCTCCATGAAACGGAAGTAATTGGCATAATAGACAACGCCCTGTGCGTCAGTGTCTTCATAGTAAACGCGCACTGGCCACTCGAAGGGTCTGGCGCTTTCTTTCCCGGACATCCGTTAGTCAATCCTGATCAAATAACGGCAGTTCTGTCGGTTGCAGGTTGGCCAGCGCTTTCAGGCCGAGATGCAGGTACGCATTCTTCGTCGCTACGCGGCCACGAGCTGTGCGCATCATGAAACCCTGCTGAATCAGATACGGTTCGATCACGTCTTCAATGGTGCCGCGCTCCTCACCAACCGCCGCGGACAGGCTCTCTATGCCGACCGGGCCGCCATCGAACTTCTCGATAATCGTTTGTAACAGCCGCCGATCCATCGCGTCGAAGCCGTTCGGATCGACTGCGAGCATGTCCATGGCGCTTACCGCCACGTCGCCAGTAACCACACCTTCCGCCTGAACCTCTGCAAAGTCGCGCACACGCCTGAGCAGCCGATTTGCAATGCGCGGCGTACCGCGAGCACGTTTGGCGATCTCGGCAGCGCCCTGTGGCTCGATGGGCAGGTTCAGAATACCCGCAGAGCGGTTTGCGATGGCCTCGAGTTCCCGGGATGAATAGAACTCGAGCCGCTGTACGATGCCGAATCGATCTCTGAGCGGTGACGTCAGCAGGCCAGCACGTGTCGTTGCGCCGACGAGCGTGAACGCAGGTAAGTCGAGTTTGATCGAGCGAGCAGCCGGCCCTTCGCCGATCAGGATATCGAGCTGGAAATCTTCCAGCGCCGGGTACAGAACCTCCTCGACGACCGGACTCAATCGATGAATCTCATCGACGAACAAAACGTCATGCGGCTCCAGGTTGGTCAGAATAGCCGCGAGATCGCCAGGGCGTTCGAGCACCGGGCCCGACGTGTGGCGCAGGTTCACGCCCAACTCATTCGCCACAATATGCGCGAGCGTTGTCTTGCCGAGCCCGGGCGGGCCGAATATCAAGACATGATCGAGGGCTTCGCCGCGTCTGCGGGCGGCCTCGATGAAAATCCCCATTTGTTGTTTCACGACAGGCTGGCCTATGTACTCCGTCAGCGTCTGCGGCCGAATAGCGCGATCGAATGCCCTGTCCTCGGAGGCAGGCTCGGCGCTGGTCAAACGATCGTGTTCGATGCTCGCCATTATTGCGCTGCCTGACGAAGCGCAGATCGAATGATGTCCTCGGCGGATTGCCCTTCGAGGTTCATCGAACCGATCAGCTTGTTAATCTCGGCCGACTTGTAACCCAAAGTCATCAGCGCGTCGACGGCCTCGCTTCGCGGACTTGCATCAACGGTTACCTTGGATGCACCAGGCACCGTTGTTGTTCTGTCGATCTTGTCGCGCATTTCGATAATCAAGCGTTCCGCGGTTTTCTTGCCGACACCGGGAATCTTGACGAGCATAGCCCCATCTTCGTATTCAACACAGCGTTGAAAATCGGCAACGCTCATCGTAGAGAGAATCGCCAGACCCATCTTGGCGCCTACGCCGGATATGCGCAGCAAAGTGCGGAACAGCGAACGCTCCGTCTCGGTGGCAAAACCATACAAAATCTGCGCGTCTTCCCGCACCAGCAAATGCGTATGCAGGAACAGTTCTGCGCCGATTGCGGGAAGATCGAGAAACGTCGACATCGGTGTCTCGACTTCATAGCCGACGCCCTGGCACTCGATGGTGATCCAGGGTGCCTGCTTGGACGTCAGCCGGCCGCGCAGGGAACCGATCATAGCAGCCTCGCTATGGCGTTTTCGCGGCTCAGCCGCGCCTGCATGCGGCGCCGGTGGCCGTGGCAAATCGCGGTTGCCAGGGCGTCGGACGCGTCAAGCGCAGGGCTTCCATCCAGCTGCAACAGGGACACAACCATATGCTGCACCTGTTCCTTGCTGGCGGCGCCGGTGCCCACGACGGCCAGTTTGATCTCCCGCGGCGCGTACTCGTATACCTCGACGTCGAAGGCAAAGGTGGCACACAGCGCGGCTGAGCGTGCGTGGCCGAGTTTTAGCGCGCTGCTGGCGTTGCGCGCCATAAAAACACTCTCGATCGCGACGACATCGGGACGATACTCCGCAACGATCTCCTTTACCGACACGAATATCTTCTTCAGGCGCACTGGAAAATCGCCGTCACGACTCTTGATCGTGCCGCTCGCAACATAGGCCGGCCGGTCGCCGTCGAAGTCGAGGACGCCGAAACCCGTGAGGCGGGATCCGGGATCAATGCCGAGTATGCGTCGCGTGTCAGCCACGACCGGCCTCATATCTGAGCGAGTACATCATCGGCAATATCAGCGTTACTGTAGACTTCCTGCACATCGTCGAGGTCCTCGAGCGCTTCGAGTAGCTTGATCATGGACAACGCTTCCTTGACCCCGAGGTCGGCACTCGTTGAGGCACGCATGGTCAACCGTGCGTCTTCCGGCTCGTGCCCCGAGACGGCCATCTTGTCACGCACGGATTCGAATTCGGTTGGGTCGGTCAGTACTTCGATCGAATGGTCAGCATCGACAATGACATCCTCGGCGCCTGCATGTATCGCTGCCTCCATGACCGCATCTTCGTCGCTTCCGGGCGGATATAACAGCTGCCCGACATAATTGAACAGGTAATTCACGGAGCCGTCGGCGCCGAGATTGCCGCCGAATTTTGAAAACGCGTACCGCACCTCTGCGACCGTGCGATTGCGATTATCGGTCAAGCAGTCGACCATGACGGCGGCGCCGCCAGGGCCGTAACCCTCGTAGCGAATTTCTACGTATTCGGCGCCATCCAACTCGCCCGCGCCGCGTTTCACCGCGCGTTCGATGTTGTCTTTCGGCATACTCTGCGCCTTGGCTTTGTCAATGGCCAGCCGCAGCCGTGGATTCGAGTTCAGATCACTGCCGCCCATGCGGGCCGCAACCGTAATTTCCCGAATCAGCTTGGTAAAGAGCTTGCCACGCTTCTTGTCCTGGGCGCCCTTGCGGTGCTGAATATTCGCCCATTTACTGTGTCCTGCCATGATTCCCTGCTTCGCCCAAGCAAAACCCGGTCGCCACCGGGTCAAAATCTGCGCGTATGATAACGGTTATTGCATAGACAGGCACTCAATCAAGTACACACCAAATGCCGCTTTCCAGTAACGAAAATCCCGCAGACGACCATGACCAGGCCGGCATCATTGAGGCCACGCGGAGATTTCTCGAAACGCAAGCCGGCGAAGGCGAAATCGCCGCCGCCATTGCCGAAGGTCGTGAGATCGCAGCGATCGTGGGATCATTCGGTCTGTCGGACAATCTGCTTGCCGCCGTACGTGCCTACCCTGCTATCCGCGACAATTTAATTGACATAAATACTTTAGAAAATAATGACTTAAAAGAACTATCTCGATATATTATTGGGTTGGTGCAGCTCGGTCGCTTCTCCTTGCCAAGCGGCTGGCAGCCGGGCGAGGCGTTGGCGGCGAAGCAGTCGGAGGCACTGAGAAAAATGCTGCTTGCCGTGGTTTCAGATGTGCGCCTCGTCCTCGTGCGCATCGCCGAGCAGTTATACCGCATGCGGCGGGCGAAAGACGCGACGCCGGAGGAACAGCGAGCCGTGGCTGTCGAGACCCGCGAAATCTACGCTGCGCTCGCCAACCGTCTCGGCGTCTGGCAGCTGAAATGGGAACTCGAGGATCTGGCGTTTCGGTTCCTCGAGCCCGACACCTACGCGGAAATAGCCGCAGCCCTCAATGAAAAACGCGCCGAGCGTGAGAGCTTTATTGAGCAAGTCAAAGCGACCCTCAAGGCGGAACTCGACAAGCAAGGCGTCGCAGCCCAGATCAGCGGCCGTCCCAAACACATTTACAGTATCTGGCGCAAGATGCAGCGCAAGAACCAGGGCCTTAACAGCCTCTACGACATCCGCGCCGTCCGCGTCCTCGTCGATGACGTCAAAGACTGCTACGCGGCACTCGGCACAGTGCACAATCTGTGGTCTTACCTGCCCGGAGAATTCGACGACTACATCGCCAACCCCAAGGACAACGACTACCGCTCGCTGCATACCGCAGTCGTCGGCCCCGAGGGCAAGACCGTCGAAGTCCAGATTCGCTCCTTCGACATGCACCGGCAGGCCGAACTGGGTGTCGCTGCACATTGGCGTTACAAGGAAGGCGGCGGCTCAACCGCTGCCTTCGATCAGAAAATTCGTTTTCTGCGCCAATTGCTCGAGCCCGCCGGCGGTGCGGAAGACCTGCTGGCACAGTTACGCGATGATGTATTTGAAGACCGCGTCTATGCGATCAGCCCGAAGGGAGATGTCGTCGAGCTGCCGGCAAGCGCGACTCCGCTCGACTTCGCCTATAACGTACACACGCAAGTTGGCCATCGCTGCCGCGGCGCCAAGGTTAATGGCCGCATAGTGCCGCTGACCTACCAGATCCACAACGGTGACAAAATCGAGATCATCACCGGCGGCCAGTCGCAACCGAGCCGGGACTGGCTTAGTCCCAAGCTCGGCTACCTGGCCAGTGCGCGCAACCGGGCCAAGGTACGCAACTGGTTTCGCCATCAGGATCGGGATCAGCACCAGCGTCAGGGCCGCGAAATCCTCGATCGCGAACTCTCACGACTGAATGTCCGTGACATTGCCACGGACGACATCGCGCGCCAGCTGAAGCACAAGAACGCCGACGAACTGTGCGTCTCTCTCGGAGCCGGTGACCTGACCTCGGCATCGATCGCAACGGCGCTGCAGAATTTGCGCGGCACGGAGCTGCCCGACAAGATTCGGCCGAAACGGGGCCCGAAGCGCCAGAACAAGAGTTCGGATTCGATCGCCGTCAGTGGCGTCGGCGACTTGCTATGTAATTTTGCCCGCTGCTGTCGTCCTGTACCGCCGGAACAGATCACCGGCTACATCACGCAAGGCCGCGGCGTGAGCATTCATCGTCAGGACTGTGGCAATTTTCTCGGCCTGAATCAGCGGCATCCGGAGCGCATTATTGAGGTCGGCTGGGGCGAGTCGGACTCGGCAACCTACCCTGTCGACCTGACCCTGCGCGCGCATGACCGCACGGGTTTGCTTCGGGATATCAGTACGGTTCTGGCCGACGAAGGCGCCAGTGTAATGGACCTGAGTAGTCACACCGACAAGAAATCGATGCAAACCATCATGGACATCAGTGTCGAGATCCAGGATCTGCCGACACTCAGCATGGCGATCACGCGGCTCGAACAACTGCCCAACGTCGTCTCGGTCAGACGCAAGGCCTGATCACGATTGTCCGACCGGGGGCGCGTCCCCTCCGCGCTTGCCTTTGGCGATGTCGGTGGCAAGCGCCATCATCGATGTCAGATCGGCGAGATTGGCCGGCACCACGTAGGTATTGCCGGACTTCGCAAGATTGCCGAACTCACCAATGTACTGCTCGGCTATGCGCAATTGCATGGCCTCGGCGCCGCCCTGCGCGATCACGGCCCGGGCCACCCTTGTCAGCCCCTCTGCCGTGGCGGTCGCAACCGCGAGGATGGCCTCGGCCTCACCCTGAGCTTCGTTAATCTGCTGCATCTTGGCAGCCTCCGACTCCTTGATCACGCGCTGTTTCTCGCCTTCTGCCTCGTTGATCTTGGCGTCGCGTACGCCCTCGGACGTCAGCACGACTGCACGCTTTTCACGTTCCGCGCGCATCTGCTTCTCCATCGCGCTCAGAACGTCGTGCGGTGGGTTGATGTTCTTGATTTCGTAGCGCAGGACTTTGACGCCCCAGGGATCCGATGCTTTATCGAGTTCGGAGACGACGTTCGCATTGATGGCGCCGCGCTCCTCGAACGTTCTATCAAGATCGATCTTGCCGATTTCGGAACGCAGCGTTGTTTGCGCAAGCTGCGAGATCGCGAACATATAATCGCCAATACCGTAGGACGCGCGTGCCGGATCCAACACCTGCATGTACAGCACCCCGTCAACGCCGACCTGCACGTTGTCGTTCGTAATACAGATCTGCTCGGCAATGTCGACCGCCTGCTCCTTCAAAGTGTGCTTGTAGGCGACTCTCTCGAGAAACGGGATCAGGATGTGAAAACCTGCATCGAGCTTGCGGCTGAATTTGCCAAGCCGTTCGACGACAAACGCGTTCTGCTGCGGCACGACGACAGCCGTCTTGAACAAGACAATGACGATTACGGCGACAACCGCCAGGGCAACGATTAATGACATATCCATCGGAACTTCCTTCTAAGAAATCACTCGGCCTCGACGTGCAAGGTCACGCCATCCGCTTTGACGACTTTTGCCCGGCTGCCGGCCGTAATTGCAGTTGCACCGACGTTACGGATCGTCCACTCGGTACCGCGGTATTCTGCACGCGCGTTAGCACCGGGTTCGAGGTTGTCCGTCACGGTGACGGAGTCGCCTGAGATTGTATTCTCAAAGCCCTGACCGCCGCTGCGCAGCTTCTCATACAGTGCTTTGCGAAAGGTCAGGAAGAATGCCAGCGATATGACCGCAAACGCGAGCCACTGACCCCACTCGGGCAGCACAATGCCAAACAGCGTCGCCAAACCGACGACAGCCGCGGATACCCCAAGAAAGACCAGGTAAAACTGCGCATCGACCGCGAAGAGCTCGGCGCCCAATAGCACGGCGCCCAAAACCATCCATGCCCACCATGTCATCGTCTGACTCCTGTTCGAGGGTAGTGGCACTATAGCGCGTGCGGCTTACACCGGGAAAGTCAGCGTTACCCACTACCCGAAGCGCTCGAACATCGAATTTCGGTTACTATCCGTGGCGCTCGCGCTGGATAGGAACAAGAGGAAGTCGCATGCAGGACATCGTCAACCAGATAAACAGCTACGTTTGGAGTCCGGCACTTGTCTACCTGTGCCTCGCCGCAGGGCTGTTTTTCTCGATTCTGACCCGCTTTGTTCAGGTGCGCTTGTTCGGGGAGATGATCAATCTCTTGTTCTCCAGCAAGGAATCGGATCGAGGCATCTCTTCATTTCAGGCCTTGTCAGTATCATTGTCCGGTCGCGTGGGCACCGGAAATATCGCTGGCGTCGCCGCCGCAATCGGGTTCGGTGGCCCCGGGGCCGTGTTCTGGATGTGGGTCGTCGCCTTTCTCGGCGCCTCGACGGCGTACGTCGAATCGGCCCTCGGTCAGATCTATAAAGAGGAAGACGAAGGCCAGTATCGCGGCGGCCCGGCGTATTACATTGAAAAGGCCATGGGCCAGAAGTGGTATGCGTGGATCTTCGCGATCACGACAATCATTGCCGTCGGTCTGCTGCTGCCCACCGTGCAGTCCAACAGCATCGGCAATGCTGCCGAACTGGCCTTTGGTGGTTCCGGAATTCTCGAGACCTCTCTTGGGACCGTCACCTACACGAAACTCGCTACGGCCACGATTGTGGTGACCGTACTGGGCATTATCATCTTCGGTGGTGTTAAGCGTATCGCGCACGTGACGCAGATTGTCGTTCCGTTCATGGCGCTTGGCTACATTTTGATGGCGGTTGTTATCATTGCGATTCACATCTCGGACCTACCCCGCATTTTCATGCTGATAGTCACGGATGCATTCACACCAATGGCGGGAATCGGCGCTGCGATCGGCTGGGGCGTGAAGCGGGGTGTGTATTCGAATGAAGCAGGCCAGGGAACGGGGCCGCACGCGGCCGCAGCGTCCGAAGTGCAACATCCGGCGCAGCAGGGACTCGTGCAAGCGTTCTCGGTCTACGTCGACACGCTGTTCGTTTGTTCAGCGACGGCATTCATGATTCTGATCACGAACCAGTACTACGTAACGGGCCTGGAGTCGGCAGTAAGCGGCGGCACGATGCCGACTGACGTACTCGCGAACAGCCCGGCGTTTACGCAATACGCCCTTGAAAGTGTCTTGGGCGGATTCGGCAAGACGTTTGTGGCAGTTGCGCTGTTCTTTTTCGCGTTTACGACGCTGCTGGCTTATTACTACATCGCCGAAACCAACGTCGCCTACATCCGGCGGTCATTCAAAATCCCGCACGAGATCAAGATCCTGAAGATCCTGTTGCTGGGGTCCGTGTTCTACGGCACCGTCCGCACCGCCGACCTCGCGTGGGGCCTTGGCGACATCGGCGTCGGCGTCATGGCGTGGCTGAATATCATCGGCATTCTAATTCTGTTCTTGATGGGCCAACCCGCGCTCAAGGCACTCAAGGACTACGAAGCCCAACGCAAGGCGGGCGTCGAGCAGTACTCGTTCGATCCGGAGGCACTGGGAATCAAGAACGCCGACTTCTGGAAGAAATAGCGTAGGCGCCCGTCTCTTCGGTGTAAATTGCCCGCGGTCACCCGGGTGCTCGCTTGCGCCGCAAGCGGCCGTTTGACACGTCCAAATGAAGATCTTGCGACGGGCAGCTGTCGGCCGATAGCGGTCAGTTCGCGATTCTATCAGGCCGCATGAACTTCGCGATAAATTAGCCCTATGAGAATCCCGAAAAGCCCAAATTGAAGTGCAAGATACACGGTCTCCATTGTCACAAACAGGCCGACGTTTTTGACGGGCTGCTTCGCAATAAACGCAAGTACATGTGAGGTCCAAAAGAACGTTCCAACAAGAAATGAAAACTTGATTCCACGCAGAATGCCGGCTCCCGCGATTTGGACCATCGGATAGAGAATTGAAAGGATCACGCCTTGCGACAAGATCGTAAGAAATCCAACGACAAACTTTGGTTCACCTTCAATGTATCCGAATGCGCGATACCGTTCCCCGAATAACAGGACGTGCCATACCACCGCAAGTATGAAAGTACCGACCGTGTAGGCCACGGTGCCAATGACTACTTTTTTCGTATTCACGGTGGCAATTCCTAATACGATTGTTGCGTTCCTATCGAAAAAGTTGCGCATTCCACATCGCAAACAATGAAGTCTGTATGACCATGATGGATCAACAGCAGCCCCTCAGTAATCTTTCACCTGCCCAGCGGCTTACGGCCAGAGGCCGCCTCTAATTCACCAATTGGTCCTGGCTGATCCAACCCTTGCCCTTGGACCAGTTCGAATACCAGATCAAAAACGCGCCGACTCCCAACTGACTCAGCCAACCGATCCATGCCGCAACGGGAAGGTCGGCCATCCCGAGGAAAGGAATCTGCGCCATTACCGCGCCAACCAGCGCCGCGATAAACACATAAACGGCAACGGATTTCCTGAGAAGAAGCAGAAGGCACCCGAGCGCACCGCCGAAAACGGCTATCGCAAAAGCCGCGGTGCCCCACGCGGGTCGGCTTTCTACTATGGCGCGATACTCATCAGGCATTGAAGCGACCATCTCTGCGTTCATTTGTGAAATGTAATTCATGCAGCCAAAAAAATTGAAGATCAACCCGACTGCGCCGATTATCCAGAAACTCCAGTGAACACTGATCGCGCTTTTCTCGCTCATTGCATCCCCTTGTCAACATGAAATTTTCTGCGATTCGACGACTGGCTGCATTCCGCAAGACGCTGTTGGTGAACAGAATCAGTCCATCAAGAATTCAAGCCGACTATCGGCTTTCACCACAGAAATCTCAAGAATTTCAGCGCTGACTACATTCTTCGCAACAAACGGATCATTCCCGACCCTGCTTTGAAGGTCTGCAAGCGACGTATTGTAGGCGACGATGCCGCCGCCCAAGTTTGGCTGAAGGCTGCCGGCCGATAAGAACACACCGTCGTCAAATCCACTCTTGAGCCATGCATTGTGGCCTTCGATGAATTCCGCAGCTTGACTTTTGTTAGCTGAGAATCTTAATAGCACGACGAACATCGGATACGTCTCCTTTTTGCTAATTGTCGGGGGCGATGCAAACGGTCAAACTGCGGCCAGTTGCATTGCGACAGGGGTCGACTTTTTGCCACAGATAATTCTACTGGCGGCTATGTGGCGCATAGCAGTCGTTCATTCATCTTCCTCCCGACCGTCTCAGAACGGCCACAAGCAGACATTAACTAGCGATTCAGAATTGCCTCGCTATCGCCTGTTCAATAGTGCCGAGCAGGGTCTCGGCCAAGTTGCCGCCGGCATCATGCGCAGCATTAAATTCTGTCACTACCAGTCCCACTGATTTTCGGCTTCCAACGAAAACCCCCAATGCCTCCTGCGCTTGCGCCAAGGCGAGCCCCGGTTTATGTGGAACGTCCACCGCCGGAAAGTCGTCGTAATCGACTACATCAACATCGAAGTGCACGAGGATATGATCAGATTTGCTTTCCAGCTCCTGGAGGGCCTGAATAGCTGCGGTCTGCACGTCAGCATCGATGTCCTCCAGTGGAAACTTCGCCATTTGGGTGTTTCGCAGAATATCGATCTCTGCCGGATCAATTCCACCTGCCTGCACGCTATATCCGAACAGCGCGATTTGTTGCTCCTCGAGCAAGGGACACCGGGTTCCAAACTGCCTCAGCTCATCCGCACCTTGGCCGAGAATGTGAGCCAGCACCATGCCATCGAAGATTCCAGTGTTAGTTGTTTCTGGCGTGTTCAAGTCCACATCACCATCGATATACGATAACCCAAGGTCCGGAAAATGCTTAATCATTGCCGCGATCACGCCTATCGTTATCGAACAATCGCCGCCGAGAATCAGCGGCCACGCCCGGTTCGCGATCGCTAATTTTACCGATTCCCTTACCTGCCCGAGAACGTCGAGCACGAGTGGCAGATTTTGTTTTTTTGGATTATCCGTATCGCGGCGATAGGACACCTGGTTCAGGTCACCAAGATCCATCACGCTATACCCTCGTGAGATCAGACGCTGTACCAAGCCTGCAGCGCGAAGACACTGAGGAGCTTGCTCCTGTCCTACCTGTCGGGCACCAGCGCTCGAAGGAACACCGATCAAAGCGATATTGTTTTTCTCAAATACGCCTTGCCTGAACATTTCTTCTCGATTTCCGCAGTCTCTGTCGAGGATAGATCGTGTCGGATCGTATGCCCGCCACGGGGCACAAGCGGACCTCTCCATTCATTCTAGCCCAAAGGCCGCTTTCAGGCGCATAGTCGACGTTCCGCCAGGAATTTTCGGCTGCCAGATTCTGCATGTCCGCTTGGACCTAATGCGGTGACTCAGGTCTTCCGATTTGGCCCAATTTCAGGGGCAGCTTGCGGCCAGAGGCGGACCGCATTGAGTCAACTCAGGTTTGGATAAGTCGTTCGTCGCCCGCCGAACTTTTTGCGACATTGGACGGCCGATATCGAAAAGTCCAGAATCAGTGCTCGTTCCGCTTTAGGCGGGCTTGCTGCTCAGTTCGCGTATCACTTCGATGTTGCGGTAGAGACACTTCGCGCCTGAGCGGATTGTAAATGCGCCGACACGGTCTTCTGTCGCGGTTGAGTGTTCACATGTCATCAGGTATTGCCATGCAGCGATTCATAAGACGAACGCCACGCCATAATGTCCTTTTTTCTTTGTTCGCGGCTGCCCTTGTCGGATGCGCGTCATTTTCGTCCAATCAGGTCCAGAGTGATCGTGCAAAGAACATCATCTTGTTTATCGGAGACGGTATGGGAGTTTCCACCGTGACTGCCGCGCGCATCTTCGATGGACAGTCGCAGGGCAAAAGCGGTGAAGAGCATGTCTTGCCGTTCGAGCGCTTCGACAACGTGGCCCTGGTCAAGACCTACAACACTAATCAGCAGGTCGCCGATTCCGCCGGCACGGCAA
>JAOTUB010000192.1 GCA_029864095.1 Gammaproteobacteria bacterium
TGGGCCACAGCGACGCGGGCAAACTCTCCGTTTTCGACCGCGTGCGCACGCTCCTGGGAATACCACGCATTATCAAGAAGCCGCGGGCCAATCGGGCGCTGCAATTCATTGAGCGTTTTCCGGGCTATCTGGCGGACTATGGTGCGCCCGATGTACTAGCGGTTGGTTCGTCGGGCATCTTTCGCGCGTTCTGCCCGAATGAGTTCGAAACGGCGGCCGCGGAACATGGGGTCGAAGTGAAGACGCTCAATGCCGGATTTCCCGCTGTGAACGCGTCCGGCATGCACATGATGTGCGAATTCATCAAGCGGCAGTGCATTGCCGCCAATGTGCGTGTGCCGTTGATTATTTATGAGTTCGATCCGATGCACCTGAGCACCACACCGCCGAGTGGCGACATCAACCTCGGACCCGATTATTTCTCGGGCAACGTGATATCGCTGCGTGGCCGCAGGACGAGCCCGGAATTCCAGTGGCTTGCCGAGACGTCCGGTGCCTGGAATGCGCCTGAAGAGGCCCGGCAAAAAGACCGTAAGCCGAATTGGGTGCGCGATCGCGATCGTGTAATCGCCGGAGCGTATCTGGGCGAGATCGATTTTAATGCGGGAGCTGTGGCTGACTGGTTTGATGGTGCGAGTGCTCTGCAAGCAGTGTCGGACAACATGGTGTGTTTTCTGCATCCGGCCGATCGTACGATGACCGATGAGGTAAAGGACTCCTGTGGCAGCGACAGACTCACATCGTTCATGGCCGATATCAGTGAACGGCTTGGTGTAACGATGCTTTCGTGGGAGGCTTTCGATTTGCAACCCGCAGATTTTCTCGACATCAATCACATGAATGCTCGCGGCGGGCGCGAAAAACTCAGCCGACAGCTTGCGGCGATGATTTACTCGACGCAATCTTCACTGCAGCGCGATTACGGATGACGTTTCCCCGGCGAGTCGGATTTCCTGCCAGTGCCCCGTGCCAGGTTCGCCATTGAACGGGCCGACAACATCGGCGGTAATCCAGCCACTATGGAAATGGCCGGGTCGTCGCTGTCCATGGTGGTCCCACATGACCAAGAACTATTGGCCGCGGCGCGAGTGGCCACGAAAACAGCAGCCGGGGGTCAAAAACCATCTTCATTAGGGCCGCCAAGTCCATGAAATACCTAAAAGTGTGAAATTGGTCAAAGCTTATTGTCGAATGGAACTTTTTTCGCCGCCACGTCGTTTAATAATCAGGTTGGCGTCCTAATCAACATCCCAGAGCGTTTTCAAAATGCGGGCAGACAAAAGTTGGATTGGCGATCAGGCATTCGGAGAGGATGCCGGCGCCCTCGTGACCGTAACCTACAAGTCGCACCAGGATGCCCTATTGTTCGTTCGCTCGGCACTGACCGATGACAATGGCGTCGGATTGTTGCAGGGGCCGAAATCATCCGGTAAGACGACAATCCTAAGACGTCTGTCGGAACAATTGCCCCGAGAGACTGCAGTTGCGCTTATAGACGGGACGCGCATCAAGCCGCGCGAGTTACTGTCGAGAATGCTGGCACAGTTCGGCTACGAGACCAGCCTCGAATCAAACGAAGAACTCATCAAGATGATGAGCGTATTTGCCATGCAGCAAACGCGCACGTGGCAACCGCCAATCCTGATTGTCGACAATGTCGATCGTATGTATCCAAGCGCCCTGGGTGTATTGAACACGCTCGCACAGCTGGAGATACAGGAAAGGTTTGCGATGCGCATCATTGTATCCGGTGGCGAAGCACTGAACTCGCTGATCGAGTCTCGCGGCATGGCGAGTCTCGCTAGTCGAAGTGTCGGCAGCTTCGTGATTAGCCCGCTGTCGCTCAGAGAAGCGCTTATCTATTTACACGCAAGACTTGGGGCCTGCGGCGTAAATAATGCCGATACGGTATTCCCGGTCGATGTCTGCGATCGTCTTTACCAACAGTCCGGTGGCTGGCCAGGTTTGATGAACCAGTTTGCGCGGGAAGCTATCGGGCGTGCCGCGCAATTCCCACTGCGCCTCTCGGACACAGAAGCGAAGAAGGAAGTCGAGGAGGAGCCGGCTCCCGAACTCCCGGTTCTCGGTGCTAGCCAAGCGACGAGTCCATTACCGCCGCGGCTTATCGTTACGCGAGACGGTGAAACGTTGATGGAATGTACGCTTACCGACAAAAAGACGCTGCTGGGTCGCTCTGATTTTGCCGATATCGTCATTGAGGATGACTTCATCAGCAAGATGCACGCCGTATTTCTCCTTTACGCCGATGCGCTCGTCCTGCTTGATCTGAACAGCGCCAACGGCACAACGGTCAACTCTGTCAGAGTCGGTAGCACGATACTGAAAGACAACGACATCGTCTCGCTGGGCAATCATCGCTTGAAAGTCGAAAACGCGCCGCCGATCAGTGACGAGATCGCAAAGCTCCTGAAATCGGCTGATACGGTCAAGATGAAGAACCTGATCGACATGCGTCGACTCAAAGCGCGAAAGCGGCTGAAGGCAGCAAACAAAAGCACGCAGCGGGGCTAGATTCCATTTAACGCTTTCTCAGATGGATGCCGCCTGCGGATACAAGGCATGGACGAAAGGAACCAGTGCGATGATCAGCGTCTGGCGATAGATGCCTTCGCGCGTATACAAGCCATCCGTCAGGAGACCAAACGCTCCGCCACCATGTTTGCTGTTTGCGGTCGAGAATACCCTGTCGTTTGCTTCGCCGAGTTCCATACCGCCAGCGACGAGTTCTTTCACGGCCGGAGGCAGGGGCAGAGTGACGCTTCGTGCCTCGCTTACGTCGCCAGAGCGACCTATTACCGCCATCCAGGCGAAGGCCATGAGTTGTTCATCAACGATTTCGATGCCGCCCTCGAGGCCAACCCAGAAGTCCGCCTCAGGGATTGTCTCTGCTGATCGCCTGGCGCGCGTTCTCGCGCCCCGGCGCGTTGCGGCATCGGAGTCGGGCTGATCACCGGCGCCGGAATCGACATCGGCAGGCATGATCTCGAGGGACGCATCCGGGAATACGGTCTCGAACGCCCGTTGCGTGGCGCCAATCTTCACGGGGTTGCGGGAGGCGACGACTACTCTCATTTTTCGACTCATATTAGGAATTCATGGAGCTGCCCATCGCATCTCCTCGCACTAGCAGTCTAGTTCAGCAAGGTGGAAATGTCCGCTGTCGACGTATAGCGGACAACGGCAGGTCTAGCATTCTTCGCACCAGTCGGGATCTTGGAAATCACCGTTCTCATCCGGGTCTTCGATCCAGGTGCTGCCCTCGTACTCGTCGAATTCGATATCGTCCCACTCGTAATCGGCGTCAAAATCGCCGTAATCTTCGTCGTCTTCGTCGCCCCCTCCATCACCACCGCCGGACGAGCTGCTGCCAGCACCGGCGTCGTCTTGATCGCTTTCGTTAGAGGAGGGCACCGGCAGCGAAGTCTGGAAGACGCTACGGTATACCGAGAGCAGATTGCCGTTGGGCAG
This sequence comes from Gammaproteobacteria bacterium, assembly GCA_029864095.1. Taxonomy (GTDB): domain Bacteria; phylum Pseudomonadota; class Gammaproteobacteria; order Steroidobacterales; family Woeseiaceae; genus UBA1847. Next base: position 3,490 of record JAOTUB010000192.1, read on the forward strand.
TGCCAAGGTGATCTTCAAGATATATGTCGGCCAGTAGGGCACGCGGAATCCTTCAAAGCCGAAACCCAGAAAAACATAGTCGACATCCACATACACTCTTTGATTACTGAGATTGGTGACATAGAAATCGTCGGCCAAATCGAAGTCGAGCCATGCATCCGGTCCATAGATCTGATTAAACGCGAAATTTGCAAAGTCGTTAGGATAGTCATGTGGATCGCGGCATGCGCTGCAGAGGATATTGACGGAATTTGCCTGCGCCCGGCAGACATCCGCGGCGAGCGGTGACAGCAGTACGAACATGAGGAGTAGGCTACGCATCGTCGCGCCCTCCAATAATGACCTCGCCGAGGACGGTCTGTTGTATGCCGCGCATGGACTCGAACAACGTCTCGACACGTGCATCTAAAGACGCTATCTGGTCGGTACTGACGCCAACTTTGATGAGTTCGTTTCTGAGATAAGTCGATTTGTCGGGGGCGCCGCCGAGCCGTGCCGCGAGTGCCGCCAGTTCGTACTGGTGTTTGATATTGGCAACTTGTGGGGTGCCGTTGACAGCGATCGTTCCAAACAGCTGGTCGGACAACCACGCGATGTGTTCGATCTCGCCGCCGTCCAGCGCGGACGCACGTATCAGCAAGTCGAAGGACTCCTTGTTGTCCTTACCAATCAGACGTTTGCCGAGCACGGCGGCGGCGTCGGCGTCGGAGTAGGCCATCACCGCAAGCGTCTTGTCGGCATAAACGGCGTAGGGATGCGGCAGTGCGGTGTGTTTCGGCGTGCAGGAGTGCGCGGAGAACATTTCCCCCTCCGGCGTCACATAGTCGTTAAGTTCAACAGTGCAGTTCCTGTCCTTGCGCACGCGCAGGCCAAGCACGGTTTCAGATTTGCCGTCGGCGAGACCGTGCGGTTCAGGCGCATGCCGGCCCACGGCAGCTGGCAGCCGGATACTCGCGTTGTTGCCGGGCTCGGCTTGCTTTTGCGGCAGGCTACTCGGCGCATCGCGGAACAAGGCGTAGCCAACACAAGCGACGGATACGCAAAGCAGGGAGACAATTATGGTTTTCATAGCCAACGTTCCTTCCTTGGTAGTTGAGCAGAAGCATCACTGTAAGCGCAGAATGCCGAATCTGCGTGCCGCAAAATTACGTGGTCTGTGTTGTTTTGGCGCGGGTACGTAAATGTACGCATTGAATTTCCTCTAGTGGACACCGACATAACAAGCGGAGGGTTGTGCCCTGTGGTCTGTTTCTGTGTCCAACAGGGCGAGGAATTGGCAAATGATGAAAGATATGAGGCATGCGTGTTGCGGACCGAATGGCAAGCCGGACTTCGAAAAAATGACGCATTACATGGAGCGGCAAGATCGTTCCAGTAT
>JAOTUB010000004.1 GCA_029864095.1 Gammaproteobacteria bacterium
AAACGTTTGCCGACTTGCGGTCGTCGGCCCACCGTCCGGACAGTAGTCGGTGTCGCCGAGTAGCACATTCACAGCGGAGGTCGGAAGGTCCAATTCCTCGGCAACGCAGGCCGCAAGTACAGCGGGCAGTCCCTGACCCATTTCTGCCGACGAGGTCCGCACCTCGGCCGTTGGCTCCTGCCCGGGATGCAGCCAGACTTCGACTTCTGCGCTGGCCTTGTCCGGTGCGCCGCCGCCGAGCCCGGTGTTCTTGTAGCCGACGGCAAAGCCCCACGCGAAACGCCGATCGCCGTCTTCCCAGGTCCAGCGGAAGTTGTCGCTGTGCATATCCCGGGCAACTTTGTCGATGCACTCGTTCAGGCCGACACTCTCGCGCATCACCTGTCCTGTCGAAGTGACCGCGCCGATGTCCAGTGCGTTTATGCGGCGTAACTCAACCGCGTCCAGGCCAAGCTTGTCAGCCAGCATATCCATGTTGCTTTCCACCGCAAAGCAGCTTTGCGTGACGCCGAATCCGCGAAAGGCGCCGCTGGGAGCGTTGTTGGTGTACATCGCGAAGCAGTCGACTTTTACATTAGGCACGTCGTAGGGTCCGGCCGCGTGTGTAGTCGCGCGTGTGAGCACTTTCTCACTGAGACTGGCATACGCACCGCCGTCTCCGTAGAGCGTTGCTTCGACGGCGGTCAGTTTGCCTGCCCGAGTCGCGCCGGTGCGGATCCGGATGACCGTGGCATGCCGCTTGGGATGAACCAGCAGGCTCTCCTGGCGGGAGTACAGCATCTTCACGGGGCGCTGCGTCGCTTCGGCGAGCAGCGCGGCGTGGATCTGACCCGAGATGTCTTCCTTGCCACCGAACCCGCCGCCGGTCAGGGTCGCGACAACGCGCACAGATTCTGCCGCCACACCTAAGGCGGCAGCGGTCTGGTCACGGTCCTGGTAAGGAATCTGACTGCCGACATAGATTGTGGTCTTGTCGTGCTTCGCGTTCTCGCCGCGGATCGCCGCAGTATCCAGGGTGCCGCCGAAGTTCCCGGGGTTGTAGCCGGCCGGCACGCCGATCGAGCATTCGGGCTCGAGGAACGCGTGTTCGGTAGCGGGCGTTCGGTAGGTTTGATCGACGATCACATCGGCGGCTGCAAATCCTGCGTCAATGTCGCCCTTGTCGACCTTGATATGTTTGAGCAGATTGCCGTCAGCACGCCCTTCGTGGACCAGTGGGGCGTCGGACTGAGCAGCGTCTATTGCGCTGCTGACAACGGGCAGCTCTTCATAGTCAACCGTGATCAAATCCACCGCGGCGGCGGCAGCCTCTTCGCAATCGGCGGCAACGATCGCCACTGCATCTCCGGCATACCGAACCTTGTCGCCACAGAGCACCGGCCAGTCACTGACCACGAGGCCGTGCAGGTTATCGCCCGGAACATCCTTGTGAGTCAGGACAGCCCGTACGCCATCGAGCGCGCGTGCAGCAGAAACATCGATCGATCGAATTCGCGCATGGGGCAGGCCGGCGCGCTTCGTACGCGCATACAGCATGCCTGCGAAATGATAGTCATCGGTGTATCGCGCGGCGCCGGTTACCTTCGCACGAGCGTCCGGGTTAGGTACCGGTCGGCCGACCGCCTGCCCGGCAGGCTGAGTGTCGGGCAGATATGGCGCAACCGCCTGACCTGATGCCTGCAGGATGGCACGAATGACGCTCCGGTAACCCGTGCAGCGGCAGTATGTGTCTTTGAGAGCAATGCCGATGTCTTGCTCGCTCAGCGTCTCGCCCGCAGCCTTCTTTTCATCGAGTAGCGCTTTGGCCGTCATAATTAATCCCGGCGTGCAGATACCGCACTGCACGGCCCCGTGATCCAGAAACGCCTGCTGCAAGGGATGCATCGCGCCATTTCTTGAGAGGCTCTCGATCGTCTCGACTTCCGCGCCTTGCGCTTTGAAGGCCGGAAAGACGCAGCTGACCACCGGAGTGCCGTTGACAAGGACGGTGCAAATCCCGCACTCGGCCTCATTGCAACCGATCTTGGTTCCGGTCAGCTTCAGATCCTGGCGCAATACCTCTGAGAGATAACGTGACTCGGCAACCTCGAGATCAACCGGCGCGCCGTTTACGCGCATTTGCAGCCTGCTCACGAGCTTGCCTCGTCGCCGGCCGCCCGCCTTGCGGCTCGCCACAAAATATCGGGCAGGTAAGTGCGAACCATGGCCTCGCGATAAGCGTGACTCGCACGGTATTTACTCGCGCGCAGTGACACGCAGCTGAGCGCGACATCCGTCGCTTTTTCGAACTGTTCTGTGGATACCGCGCCGCCGATGAGCGTCTCCATCGCGGGCTCGGCAAGATACGGCACGGGACCAACCGGGCCCATGCTGATACGCGCGTCCGCGATCGTGTCGTCGCGGCGTTGCAGTCGGACCGCCATCGAAATGATCGGCAGGCAGAGGCCCTGTGGCCGCATGACACGCTGATAGGCGGAACCTTCGTCGGTGCCCGTTGGCCGAAAGCGCAGCCGCGTCAGCACCTCCCTGTGGCGATCGATGAAGCTCTTGCCCGGCGCCCGAAACGAATCCTGAAGTTGCATCCAGTGCGTTCCGCCAATTCCTGCCACCTCGATTTCGCCACCGAGTGCGAGCAGCCCGATTGTCCCGTCCCCGGCAGGAAGCGCGTGCGCGACATTGCCGGCGAGCGTGCCGACATTGCGCACCTGCGGTCCGCCGATGACGCTGCAACTTTCGGCAAGACACCTGCCATAGCGATGAATGAGCTCGTTGCCGATGATCTGGCTGTGCGTTACCCCGCAGCCGATAACGATGTAGCCATCCTCTTCCGTGATCCGGTCGAGGCCGGCAATGCGTGAAGCATCCACCATCGCGTCGACCGGACGGTGCAAACCGCGGCGGGTCTCAACTACCAGGTCAGTGCCGCCACCGATTACACGCGCGCGACCATCGTAGCGTTGCAGCAGTGCTACCGCCTCGGCCACAGATTGTGGTGCGTAGTAGCTCTGCCAGGAGTTCGTCGAATTGCTCGTCATCGCCGTGCCCGATCAGTGGATCCTTGCCCATATTGCCGCCGCGCGCTCGGCGCAGCCGGCGCGCACAGCCGCTTCGTCGAGATGCGGCAGTTGGCCGTCATCGACGATCACGCGACCGCGAGCGATCGTCGTCTGAACGCGGCTGAAACTCAGGCCAAACAGGAGATGTCCGTATAAGGTGCCCGCGTCAAGTGGCGTGAACGGCACGTAATCGTGAATGACGACATCAGCCAGCTGGCCGGCGGCCAGCGCGCCTCGTGGCTCCACGAAAATGCGGTTGCAGATCGTGCGGTTGTTATGCAACAGGATTTCGCAGGCCTCGGCGAACGCCAGCGTTGGATCTCGGTGGTCGGTGCGCTGGTGCAGATACAGCGCGCGTGCCTGGGAGATCAAATGCGAAGACATGCCGTCGGTACCGATACCGACAGTTACGCCGTGTCGCAGGAAGTCGAGCGCCGGTGAGACACGAAGTCCGTTGTTCATGTTCGATTCCGGATTGCTTACAAGCATCGAATCCGTGGAATGCAGCAGATCCATTTCCCGCGGTTCGAGATGTGTACCGTGTACGAAAATCGTCTTGGGGCCAGGGATGCCGAAGTCGGCGAAGCGGTCTATGATGCTCCGCCCGCAACGCCTGGTCGTCGTCTGTACATCAACCAGATCCTCGGCAGCATGTACGTGGAAACCGACATCGAGGGCCTGGCCGATTTCAGCACAACGCTCGAGCGTCTCCGTGCCCAGCGTCATCAGCGCGTGCAGACCGAACATCGCGGTTAGCTGATCATCGTCGGATTTGCGGCACTTGCGAATGTAGCGTTCGTTCTCTTCGATGCCTTGTGCTTCCGCATTGCGATCCGAGACCTCGTAGCAGAGGCAGCCACTCAAACCGACGTCGCGGAATGCCTGTTCGACCCGATCGAGACTGCCGTCGCAGCACGAAGGCGATGCGTGATGATCAATGATCGTCGTGCACCCGGCGCGTGCCGCCTCGATAAGTGCGAGCAACGCCGAGAAATAGACATCGTCCGAATCGAGCGCCGCGTCGAGCTTCCACCAGAGCTTCTTGAGGTTCTCTTCGAAACTGCGTGCAGGCGGACCGGGCGGCGTGAAGCCCCGGGCAAACGTCGAATAGAGGTGATGGTGCGCGTTGATCAATCCGGGCATCACGAGCCGGCCGCCGGCGTCAATGCTGCGATCCGCGACATACGAGCCGGGCGCAATGTCCCCGACAGCGACGATCCGGCGACCGTCGATGTATATGCTGCCGTTGTCGACGAAGCGGTTTTCTTCATCGAGCGTGACCAGCCGCCCATTCGTGATCAGCAGGGAACTCATCGTAATAGTCTCTTTTTGTTGAGAATAGCCCTACAAAGGGCCCGGGTCGGTCGTGGCTAATCCCTATATCCCGGGTGCGCTATCCAGCCCGCCGGCGCGACACTGGCGCCTGGAACCGCTGGCAGCTGCGGCATGGAGCTCCGCAGGCCCCGCAGCAGCGCATACATGGAGGCGCCGGGCTCCTCCTCGAGCAGGTCGCCACCCACGTACTCGAGCTGCTCGTTAACCTCGATGTACCACGATTTCTCCCGCCAGCGCGCCTCCATCGCCCAGCCGTCGTCGGTTCTGAGCATCATGAAGGCGTTGTCTTGCTGCGCCTCGAAGTCGGCGCGCTCGAGATACAGCCGGGGCTTGTCGCGGTAGGGCGCTCCGGCGGTCGGGCAGAAGGTCGTGCAGTTACCGCATTCATTGCAGAGGTCCGCCAGCACAGCAACCTGGAATCGCTGCTGCACGGCCACAGGCTTTTCGGCAGGCCCGGTTTCGTAGGTCAGGAGCGCGAGGTTCGGGCAGACGCCTACGCAAATACTGCAATACGTGTCGCAGTCCAGACAGCGGGCCGCCTCTGCACGTGCCTGCTGCTCATCGTAGGTGAGTACCACCTCCCTGAAGTCATGCCGGTCCGCGAGCGGCGTGAGCGGGGCGGGGACGCGCCATTCCCGGTGACTGCGTCGTCGCTGCAGCGCCGCTGTGTCGATAGCTACCGTCGCCGGCATCTCAGCCGCGCCCGGGAGGCGATTGAGAATACTGGCGGCGATGGCTTTGCCCGCCGCCGCCGCTTTGACGATCGACGCAGGCCCCTCATTGGCCACATCGCCACCGGCATAGATACCGGGTACCGAGGTCTCGAATGTGACAGGGTCAACGTCGATGTAGCCGTAGTCGTTGACAGCGATAGGTTCGCCATCAAAGAAATCCAGAACCGCGTGCTGGTTGACGGCGAAAATCAAGGTATCGAGCGGCACTTCGAAGTCGGTGCCGGCAACCTCATGCGGAATCTTGCGGCCGGAAGCGTCACGATCTCCTGCGAAAACCGTGCGCCGGCATACCAGCGCCCGCAGCTTGCCGTTTTCAACCACGAGCCGCTGCGGCTGGCACAATTCGCGGATCTCGATATCTTCCTCGAGCATCTGCGCCACTTCCTCACGGTCGGCCGGCATCTGGTCGATCGTGCGGCGGTAGATCAGGCTGACCTGACCGTCAGTTTGGCGTCGGGCGACGCGCGCGCAGTCTATGGCCGTGTCGCCTGCGCCGATAACGCCAACACGCTCGCCGACTTCCAAAGACGGATTTTCCCGCGAGCGCTGCAAAAACCGCAGGGCATCTATCACCCCTTCACAGTCCTCTCCCTCGAGGCTCAAGGTGTTGCTGAGCTGCGCCCCGACCATGATCACTATTTGATCGAAACCGTCGCGACGCAATTGCGCCAGGCCGAAGTCGCGCCCCGCTTTCATGCCGTAATGGAAGCGCACGCCGAGTTCCTCGAGCATTGCAAAGTCCCGTTCGAACACTTCCTGTGAAAGGCGGTAGGCGGGGACCGCCCTGCCAACCATGCCCCCGGCATGGGAATGCTGCTCAAACACGTCGACTTCCCAGCCGGCGGCAGCGAGCTCATAGGCCGCAGCCATTCCGCCAGGCCCCGCTCCGACGATCGCGACCTTCCCACCGGTGCGCGCTGGCGGCCGATTTATCGCGGGCCTTTGCACGCGGTCCGTAACGAAACGCTTGACGTCACGAATCGCCAGCGGTTCATCCAGGTGAGTTCGCACGCAGGTTTGTTCGCACAAATGGTCACAGGCGCGACCGAGCACGCACGGTACAGGATTGTCGTCGTGAATCACGTCAAGCGCTGCGGCGAACTCGCCCTTGCGCACGGCGCGCATGTAATCAGGAACTTTCTGATCGAGTGGACACTCATCGGTACACGGTGCTTTGATGCAGTCAAACAAACCGAGCCGACGTGAGGTCTTCGTACGGGATGTGTCAAACGTCCCCTTCCGGTAATGCGCATTGTTGCGTGTCTGTTCCGCATAACGACGCAGGTTGAGGCGGGCAGCTGATTTGGCATCCGCAAGGGACGCATCGCGGCCTGCCGTCGCCCGGATAAATTCCTCGAGACTGTTGGCGGACGCCTTGCGCAACGCGTCTTCGGTATTCTCGAGATACTGCAACAGACGCAGATAGCCGCCGGTCTTCAAGAGATCGGAGCAGGCCGTCACGGTCTGCATGCCAGACGCCAGCAAGGCGGGCGCATTGAAGCAATTCGCACCCGCCGAGAACGACATAGGCAATTCGCCTTCGAACTCTTCGGCCAACCGGTGCGCGAGATTAACTGTGATTGCATGAAGCGGGCGTCCGGAGAGATACATCATCTTTTCCGCTGCGTCGAACACCGAACCAGTGTTTTCAACTTCGAGCGTGTTACTCAACTTGACGCCGAAAACCAGATTGCATGAGTCGGCAACCGCCTGCAGCCTGCGCAGCATCGGCAGCGCAGCCGATAGCTTCAGGTCGTGCTCGAACGCGATGTCGGGCACGACGACGTCGGTGAACTTCAGGTCGTCATGCAATATCTCTCGCAACAGTTCCGGTCCGAGCAGCGTCGGGTTGCACTTGACGAGCGTGTGTAAGCCGCGCTCCTGCAGGAGATAGCTGCTTATGCTCTCAATCTCGTCAGGGGGGCAGCCGTGCATGGTGGAGAGCGTAACGTTGTCGGAGAGACGATCCGGAATCGGCAGGTCGCGAACTTGCGGAAAGTATCGAGCAAGCTGATCGAGCATGGCCTGTTTGTAATCAGAGCAGTCATGCATCTGATCCAGAAACCACTGCATATTGGGTTGCTGAATACCGTCGAAGTTGTAACCCACACTGATATTGAACACGACGCCAGGCGAGTCATTCGGGAAGCCGAGTTTGTGGTGAAGTGCATGAATCAATACCCAGGCGCGCAGATACTCGTCGAAGGATTGATGCACCTTCAACTCCTGCGACCATTCGACGTTATAGCCCTCGTCCTGCATGTCGATACAGGGTTTTGATACGTCGAGCACGTCTAGGGTTTGCACGGTCTTCAGTTCGATGTAACGCGCACCGCAAAGCCACGCGGCCACGATATTTTGTGCCATCTGTGAATGCGGACCGGCTGCGGGGCCGAAGGGTGTTTCCAGCGGGTTGCCGTAGGTGCTCGTGCGATATGCTGCGTCGGCGTGCGGCACGAAGAAAAGCTGGCGGGGAATGCCAAAGACCGAATTACGGGTCTCCAATTCGGCAAACACCCATGAGAACAATTGTTCTGTGGCGATCGGTTGGAACAGCTCAGACATCGTTGTCTGCCTCCCCACTCAATTGAACCGTCATTGCCGGATTCGTCGATATACGCACTTGCCGTAGCGAGCGCTTCGGCAACTCACGGCTCGTGTTGCCGCAGAATCGAGTTGACGTTGCTGATGACGGCATCGCTGCGCAGGATACTTACATGGCCTTCGTCGTAGCCTCGAATCTTCCAGGCCTGCTCCTGCGCGGCGTCGCGGAGCTGACTGCTCAACCGGATGACGCCGTCACTGCTCCCGGAACTCAGGAAGTTGTCCTGGTGGAACCCGAACAGGAGATAGTGAGGCAAGCCATCCGGCAACGTCGAATCGAAAAGCGTCGACACGAAGTCACTGTCAGGGCTGAGATCGTTCCAGACCGGCACAACGGCAGGAGCCCATTTCAAGCCACTTTGGGCGGATGCGACGCCATCCCACGGCGTCGATAGCGTGATAAACGAGCGCAGGTAATCGCAGCGATCATTTTGCACACAGAGGTTCAGGCTGCCCCTGGATACAAGGCCGCCCATGCTGTGAGCGATGATATGCAGCTCGCCGAAACCATACTGGCGATGCAGCGCTTCGACGAACTGAAACATGCCTCGTGCGAGCCAGGACAGCCGCAGTCCCGAGGGATAACTCAGTATCCAGGGTTGCAACCTGGAGCGGTCGATGTTGTCGATGATTGCCGAAAAATCGCTCGGCGAGCCATTGATGCCATGCACAAACAGCACCGGAACCCTGCTCGGGTCATACGCTTCGAGGAAGTGAATACCCGTACCGCCGTCCTCCATGAATGCGAACGGCTCCCACAGACCCTTCTTGCCGTGTCTGCTCGAAAACAGCGGATCATCCAGCGACGAGACGGTGCCAATGTGCGTCTTCACATAGTTGTTGAGGTGGTTTTCGAGCGGCACGTCGACGAGAGACTTCGGGTACGGTAACTGCTCGTCTGCGGTGATCAGGATGTCTATGCCCCGGGTCGCACCGTTTTTCGGGGCTAACGCCTGCGCTTGTGCGGCCCAGCCATAGGGTTCGTCTGCCTGGAATTTCAGGTCCTTATTCATGTCGGCAAACGCGAAAAAGTAGGTTGGTGTCCTGGCAGAGCGGATCTCGAATACCCCGGGGCCCGATATCATCCGAAAGCTCGTGATCTCGGTGGCGTCACGGTCTTGCAGTGCGACGACCAGGGTCGAGTGGAATTCGAGAACGTCAGTGGATACCTCCCCGGTGAACAAGTGTGCGATATCGTCGAGCTTTCTGAGGTCACTCTCGAGCTTCTGAAAGACGCAACTACTCAACAACGCCACACACGCAAGAGGCATTACGAAGTCACGAGCGAGCTGGTTTGCCAATGGATCGTTACCCGAGAATACGTTGGTCGAATACGTCAAATATGTGGCGGTACTTCAAGATGAAACCCCATTCTTTTGTGCGGATACGCAAGCGTCCATGAACAGCGGCGACGTGGGGCGTTGCAGCCCCTCGCCGCACGCGAATGTTGGTAGCGGGAGCGCCACACAGTAAAGGCTGCAGCTGACCTGCCGCGCTGTCGCATCAGGTTTCACAGCGTCGTTGCCGTCGCGTAATGCCTGATTCTATCCCATGACCCGGCTTCCTTGCGGCGTTCCTGACAGCTGGACGCGGAGGCGGCGGTGCGCGGTTTTCGATATGTGTTTTCCGATATGTCGTCAGACACGGCGCCGGAACAGAATAGGGGCAGCCCGGTCCAAAAAGCTAGTGATATGAACGCCTGTCGATTAGTACTTTTCGCGCCGCTGATTCTCATTGCTTGTGCGACAGAGTCAGAACCGCAATACGATCCGCTGCAGCAGTACGAAGAGCTGGATGCGGTGACGATACTGGACGCGCCGAGTGCCATCGCAGGTAATTTCGCACCGGAGCATCTCTATCGGGTGCGGCGGGGCGAATACCTGGTCGAGCTTCTGGGCTGTGGTGCCTGCCATACCGACGGGGCGCTCGAGGGTGCGCCGCAGATGGACAGGGCCCTGGCGGGCTCCGGTATCGGCATCGCCTATACCAACCCCCTCGGCACCGAAAACCCCGGCATCGTCTTTCCGCCCAACATCACGCCCGACGAAGAAACCGGTATCGGCCTTTGGAGCGATCAACAGATCGAGCAGGCAATTCGCGTTGGCCTGGGTCGTCACGCCGACCGTCGGATTGCGGTCATGCCATGGCAGGGCTATACGAAGCTGACGGCCGAAGACGTCACGTCTATCGTCAGCTATTTGCGTAGCATTGAGGCGGTTCGTCACCAGGTGCCAGACGACGTTGCGCCGGGCGAAAAGACCAAACGCCCTTACGTGTACTTCGGCATTTACCGGAGTCGCTAGTCAGCCAGACGCCGATTCTTTCGCGGTCAGTGTATAGTCGATTCTCCTGCAAAACTGTGGATGGAGACGATGCGACAAGTTTTGTTTGTACTGATCTTCCTGATGTTTCTGCCGCTGACGGCGAGCGCAAAAAAAGAAACCTATACGATCGCGAGTTCCATTCCCTTCGCAGAAGGTAGTGGCGTGAGAGATAATGTCAAAGAGGAATGTGGGTTTGAAACCCGTTTGCCCGAATATATTCGGAAGAAAGCGAAGCGGGGCGTCAACGTTGTGCTGACGGATGAACCACTCGGCAAAGTAAACGGCAAGGTGTTGTTCCTCGAGATTACGAACGTATTTGCGCTGGGTGGAGGAGGCTACAGCGGGTCAAAGAGCGCGATTGTCAGCGGTGAACTTAAAGAAAACGGTGAGCTTATCGGATCGGTGACGGCACGACGCCGCACGTTGTTCAGCATGCGGGTGGGAACATGCTCGATGCTGAAACGCGTGGCCGAGAAACTTGGTGAAGACATCGCTGACTGGTTGCGGGAACCGACAATGGACGCGAAGCTTGGCGACATCAAAGACGATTGATCATTGCTTCAGATCGACAGCGATCCTTTGCCACAGCCGTGCCCAGGTCGTCCATTTGTGTCCACCCTCGCCAGTGTAGACGCCGGTAGGCCGGATCTCATCGATCAGGGTTTCGTAGCTCTCCGCCATGCGGTCCGATAGTCCGTATCCAATGTCCTGATGCAGTCTGTCTACGAGGCTGCGTTCCCTGTAATAGCCGAAATGCGCATTAACGGCGATGGTGTCGAACCCCAGACGCGCGCCGGTTGCCGGAAATCCTTCCTCGATAAAGACGTCCGCACGATCGCCTCTGCCCGGTAACATGATAACGAGGGTGTCATTCCGGGCGGCGACATTTGCCGTCTCGATACCACGTAACGGGAGTTCCGTCGATGGCATGCCCGGACACCCCGCGAGAATCAGGGTTGTCGCGAGCAGAAGCGGAGCGGTCAGGCGGCTGTTCATGATCAGATACCTTGCGTGGATACAACTATGATGACGCGCTTACATTATTTAGAATATCAGCCGTTGATAACGTAACCACAGCAGGAATCAAGATGAAACAATTCGCCCACCTGTTATTGATATCGACCCTATTGTTCAGCTATTCCGTTGGCAACGCGAGGAATACCATCCATCGCTACTCAATCGAGGAAGCGCTCACTGTCGGAGAGGAGCGCTCGAGGATCGATAGCTCGATCCGGCTGTTTTTTGGCGACCAGAAACACCCCGCCGTCAAACGAAAGCTTGGCACGTATACAGCTAACAAAAAAACTAACGCGGTGAACAAGAGCGATCGGGAGGCATGCAACTGGGCTTTTCTGTCGGCGATGGTGTCGTTGCAGAGCCGGGCGACGCGCGAAGGCGGCAATGCGGTCGTCAACATACGCAGCTACTACTACAAGAACAAGTTCTCGAGTGCGACCGAATTCGAGTGTGGTGCAGGGGCCGTCGTTGCAGGCGTTACGATGATTGGTGAGGTTGTGGAGCTTGCCGAGTAGTTAAGCTGTTCGCGGACGAGTTCAGCGCAGGTGCGCTGTCTGTCGAGGCTATCAATTCGAGACCGCAGTCTGCACCAAAGCGGTTGCCGTGCGGTTCCCAATATTCGACGGTCACGTCTTTTTGCACGGGGGTCGTCGTAGCAAGGCCGATATACGCGTTTTCTACGGCATAGAGGCGTAGTGCAGACGGATTGCCGTCGCGAAGGTGAGCGTAAATACGCGGCGGTATTACGCGACACCGCAGGTCATCGAGCCCGCCGCCAAGACCGGAACCCGTGCATTTTAGCCACGCTTCTTTCAAGACCCACAGCATATAGAATCGATCATCCGGCTGCAGCGCAAGCCAGTGCGCTTCGTCGCCCGAAAAATACCGTTCTGCTATGCCTCTGGTATCTCGCCTGCGGCAATGTCCCTCGATGTCGATTCCAATCGCACCATGTTCCGCAACGGCGCAGACGACAATACTGCCGCTGTGAGCAATGCTCACGGCAGGGCCATCGACACAATGAGGTTTACCGTTGGCATCCGTGATCAGGTCGTGTGATGCGGCGGGGTCCCCGCTATGGCGCTCAAGAACGGCTCTCAAAAGGGCGCGGCCGCAAAAATACTGCTGTCGACGTCGCGGAGCTTTGAAGCGACCTGCGCGCCGAACTTCCGACGATGACAGGGAGTCCAGCTCCGTCGTTTCGAACGTGTCGAGACTCGTATAGACGACACTGATCCACCCGCTGTTCATCAATCTGCCCGCACGCACATCACGACCGCTTCACTCCGTCAGAATCTCATTCAGCACTTTGCGAATTTCCTTGGGGTACACCCAAGGCTGTCGCAGTCGAATAATACCCTGTAAGTCGAGTACGTAGGCGGCGGACGGGGCAGCTCCATACTGCCGCCACACGGCATTGTCCATGCCATCCACGAGAAAGCGCGAATTCAGCTCCACCGCGGCAGACGTGGCGGCGGCCCGGGCACGGCGCTCATCGAGCGACTTGTGCTCGGGCACGTGCACTCCCATCGCCCTGTTAATCAAAGGATTCCAGACCCGCGCCTCATACGGGTTGATGCCGTCAAACGGGTGCGCCTCCAGCGTGTAAACAACGACGAAATCGACCCGGCCTGCGAACTCTCGCTGCAGCTTTTGTACGTCGAATCGGCGATAACGAAACACCGGGCAGGAGTAGCTGCCCAGCTGTACGACCACGGGCTTTTCTCCGACGAGATCGTAAAGTGCGACTTCGTTGCCGTCGATATCGGCAAGTTGAAATTCCGGCGCCGGCGCCGCTTCGGACGGCGCAGTAACATCGTAATGCGACAACGACTCGCCGGCCTCAGTCGGAAATAGCAGCGAACAAGCCGATTGACCTGCGCAGACAAAGAGCAATAGTGCGAGCCGAGGATTTGCCGGCATTCGATTTCCGGAAGTGTCTATCCGCTGGTTTAAGTGTTCGAGTGTCTAAATGCGCGCAAAGTTTCGTCGGCCCCGCCTCTACACAGGCGGCCTGAGTTCGCTATCATATGATTTGCCAATACCAATCAACGATAAGGGGGCTGCAGGATGAAATTAAGTAAGTACTTACTGCTGGGCTTGATACTGCTCGGCGCAAATCTGGTCTGGGCCGGCAAACCGATCCAGAACATCGAAGACGAGGTCGTGCCACCGAAGTTTGATGGATCTGCCCGAACCTTGGAAGACGTTAGAACCGCAATCGCGGAAGGTTGCAAGGGAAAGGGCTGGCGCCCGGTCATGGACGGCGAAACGAAAATTACGTGCTCGATACTCGTGCGCGGGAAACACTACGCCGAAGTCAGTATTCCATTTTCGGTAAGCAACTATTCAATCCTGTATTCGAACAGTCGCGTACTCGATTACGACGCGGAGAGGCAGCGCATACACAAGAAGTACAATGGGTGGGTGTTAAATCTGAACGCCAGTATTCAAAGACAATTCGCTTTGTGATGCGAACGGTCGCGGCAGATATTCGATCAGGCGTGGCGGCGAAATATCAGTGACGTGTTGATGCCGCCGAACGCAAAGTTGTTGTTCATAATATACTCGACGTCCAGTTTTCGCCCTGCGCCGCGTATGTAATCCAGAGGCGCGCATTCCGGGTCGACATTATCCAGATTGATTGTCGGCGCGAACCAGCCGTTGTTCATCATCTCGATTGCGAGCCAGGACTCCAGGGCGCCGCAAGCGCCCAGCGTGTGGCCCATGTAGCTCTTGATGGAACTGATGGGCGTATTGTCGCCAAAGACGTTGTGCGTCGCGTGAGACTCGGCAATATCGCCGCGATCGGTCGCCGTCCCGTGGGCGCTGACATAGCCAATCGCTTCCGGGCCAAGGCCGGCGTCGGCCAGAGACAATTCCATAACGCGTTGCATTGTTTCTGCCGCCGGCTGCGTAACGTGGGCGCCATCCGAATTGGTGTCGAATCCCACGAGCTCCGCGTAAATCTTGGCGCCGCGTGCGCGCGCGTGATCGCGACGTTCGAGTACGAGCGTGCACGCACCTTCACCGATCACCAGTCCGTCACGATCACGATCGAAGGGTCTCGGAGACGTCTCGGGTTTGTCGTTGCAGGTGCTCGTGGCATACAGCGTATCGAACACGGCCGCCTCGGTAGGGCATAGCTCTTCGGCGCCCCCCGCAAGCATCATGTCCTGCGAGCCGCTGCGGATCGCCTCATAGGCGTAGCCGATGCCCTGACTGCCCGACGTGCAGGCGCTGGACGTCGTAACTACGCGCCCCTGCAGACCAAAAAAGACGCCGATATTGACCGGTGTGGTGTGGCCCATCATACGAATATACGTTGTGGCCGTAATGCCATCGAGACACTTTGTACGCAGCATATTGACGAAGTCCGCGGCCGCGTCCGTGCTGCCCGTTGATGAGCCATAGGCCACGCCAACTCTGCCAGATTTCAACACCGGGTCGCCAAGCAGGCCTGCGTCGAGAAGCGCCTTCTCACTGGCCGCGGTTGCGAGCAGCGCGACTCTGCCCATGCTCCGAGTACGCTTGCGATTGAAGCTCGCCGGCATTTCGAAACTGGCAACCGGTGCGCCGAGCTTGGTATTCAAGCCGTCGTACTCGTCCCAGGCATCGATGTGGCGAACGCCATTTTTCAGGTTTTTGAAGCTGTGCTCAATCTCGGTCCAGTTATTGCCTACCGGAGAGTACGCGCCAACACCCGTAACGACGACACGATGGGTCAACACAGCCCCCCATTGGCAGAGATAACTTGCCGCGTAATGTAGCCCGCATCAGGGGAACAAAGAAATGCGACCAGAGCGGCGACTTCATCCGGCGTGCCCATGCGACGCAGAGGAATGGCTTCAAGCATCGCATCAACCGGCAGCGTGTCGGTCATCTCGGACTCGATGAGTCCCGGCGCAACACAGTTCACCGTAATCTGACGTTTCGCAAGTTCGACAGCCAGCGCCTTGGTTGCGCCGATTATCCCGGCTTTCGACGCGCTGTAGTTGACCTGACCGCGATTGCCCATGATGCCCGATACTGAGGAAATCGTGACGATCCTGCCAGGCTTCCGGCGCCTGAGCATGGGCATCACGACGGGATGCAGAACATTGTATAGCCCGTTCAGATTGACATCTATGACCTGGCGCCAGTCTTCCTCGGCCAGCATTGGAAACACGCCGTCGCGCGTAATGCCGGCGTTGCACACGACACCGTAATACGCGCCATGTTCGTTAATGTCTGCCTCAATGGCCGCTTTCGTCGCTCCAGCATCGCGGACATCGAACGACAGCACGCGACAGTTGCCCGAAGCCGAGACGATCGTGTCGCGCGTAGCCTCGGCGCCTTGCCGGTTCTTGCCATAATGGACGGCGACGTTATAGCCGTCGGCTGCCAGTCGAATGGCAATAGCCTGCCCGATTCCCGAGCTGGATCCGGTCACGAGAATGCTTTTTACTGCGTCATGCATGAAGTCTTGTCTCTTGGAGTCGTTCGAGCACCGCGAGGTTCGCCTCAGCGAGGACGTCGCCGTCCAACATTATCCGACAGGCGAAAGACCCCATGCCCTGCGAATCGCGGACGAGTTCTTCGCACGTCGTCTGGTACGTTACTCCGGGTTCGAAATAGCTAATAGAACATTTGTAGTGTCGTGTGCCGAGCAAAAATCCAACCGGAGGAATGAAGCCGCGAACTCGCGCTCGCGCGCCCGAATGAACAGCAATGCATTGTGCCATGTATTCGATGCCTGTATAGCCCGGCACGCCGAGACCCCGCACCGCGAACTCGAAATCGTCGCTGATACGCCATTCACACGTCGCGAATTCTGCACCAATGTCGATCAACCGATCCAGGAACAACATCGAGTCGCGATGCAGGACGAACTCGGCGGCCGGCATGCCGACGAGCTGTTGCAATTTTTCGTTGAGGTCGACTTTAGTCATTTTTCGGATTGCTTCCCTAACTCCAGCAGCCGCTGCTCAACAGTGTCGATCAAAATCTGCGGTGAACCCAGCGTCAGCGCGAGCGTGTCTGCTTCCACCGGGACCTGGACGGTTCGCGCTTTCGTGTAGATCTCGCCGAGTTCGTCTTCGATCTTGTAATCGACGACGATGCGCATCTCCCATTCTCTGAGGCAGGCAGTCACCCGGACTTTCTGATTCAGCGTTAACGGGCGCACGAAACGAACTTCGGTATCGGCAACGGGCCACAGGTAACCGGAGTTTTCCATGTCCTCGTAGCTGTAGTTGATGCCTTCGAGCAGCGCGCAGCGAGCCAGCTCGAAGTACTGAAAATAGCGGCCATGCCACACGACGCCCGCCGGATCGAGGTCGAAGAAAGGGGCCCGCATATCCACGCTTGCCGTGAGGCAATTCGAAAAATCAGTCTTGATCATGGTCGCGTAGACTAGCAGTTTGCAGCTGTGGAATGCTCCGCTCGCCCCAGAAATCGTAGAAATTGAACCACTGCAATGGTGCAAGCCGCACCTGCTGCTCGAGAGCTGTTGCGAACTTCTGCACTTCGCGCTTGTAGGTCCGTCGCTTGCCTACACGCGAGGGTCCGATTTCTTCTGCGAACAGCTCCATGCCCAAGTGATAGTCGCGATCTTTACGATAGCAGTGCATCAGGTACACGGGACAACGCAGCAGGCTGGCCAAGACGTGCGGGCCGATCGGGAAGTCGGCGCTATCGCCAAAGAACGTTGCCGCGCAGACGTTGTCACCTTCACCGACCGGCACCCGATCGCCGGCGATGAGCAGCCATTCGCCACGACCCACCTTCTCCTTCAGCCTTATGGCGAGGTCCAGGTTCAGGTCAGTCACCTGGATAAGATTCAAACGCGCCTCCGGCCGCGAACTGTCCAGTATTTTTGCGAAATTGGCCGCGTGCTGGTCATAGATAAGGATATTGATTACCAGATCCGGATGGCGGTCCGCAATGCCGCGTGAATACTCGAGATTGCCGAAGTGTGAGCCAATCAGCAGCACGCCTTTGCCGGACTCGACGACGGATACCACGAGCTGTCGCTCGTCGGGGTTCATGTCAATGTCCCCGGGCGGTTCCACCAACGCGATGTATTTGTCCAGCAGGGACTCGCCAAAGGCGAGAAAGTGGCGCAGCGACATCCACAGGTCCGGTGCGCCGCGCAGCCGGTCTGGATACTCGCGTTTGACCCGCCGCAAGTAGTCACGAGATGCATTTCTCGCTACGCGTCTGCGTACGAAGAAATAGACCATGACCGGAAACAGGATGATGCTGAAAACGACGCGGCCCAGGTGCGTATAAATCCAGACCATGATGCGCAGGCCGGTAGCGACGCCGGCCTCGCTGATCGTCGCCCAGTGCTGGCTCATCGCGTTGCGGGCTCCTCCCGCCCCGTTTGTCTGCGCCATATCAGCACCGGCAGGCGCAGCAACATGCCGAGTATAAGCCTGATGTGCATCCAGGAGATCTCGACATTGTCGCGAAAGTACAGGAAATGCGATCGGCCCCCCTCCGGGTAGCGCACGTGCACAGGGATGAACTGCAAACGCATGCCGGCCCAAACGGCGCGAACGAGAATTTCAGGGTCAAACGCCATGCGCTGGCCCGGTCTGTTTTTTTCGAACAGCGCGACGATGGATTGCAGGGGATACAGGCGAAATCCGCAAAGCCCGTCACGAATCTCGGTGCTCAGCGATTCGAGCCAGCTCAATGACAGCGTGAGATATCGCCCGTAGTAACGCAGTTTCGAGATACTGTCGTCAAACACAGGTTGGCCACAGATGACGCGTTCCGGATGTTCCTCCGCGGCTTGCCGCAAGCGCGGAATGTCGGTCACGTCATGCTGCCCATCGGCATCGATTTGCAGCGCGTGTGTATAACCTGCGTCAAGCGCGGTTCTTAATCCGGTCATGACGGCGCCGCCCTTGCCGAGATTATCGGCATGCCTGACCAGGATCGATCCTGGCGCATGCTCAGCGAGCAGGCGCTGCAAATCGTTGTAAGCGCCATCGGGGCTCGCGTCATCGACGACGACAATCGGCAGGCCCTGCGCACAGAGTTTCGGCAACAGCGACGCGAATTGCTCGACATGATCAAAGTGCGGCACGACAACGCACGTCAGCATGGCGCGGTCTCCGCGAACACCAGCCGCCCTTCGGAGTTCTGCTCGCTCCCTGTGTGATACTCAAATTGGGCTTCGTTACCGCTTTTGCGCGATACAGACAGTTCAAATATGTGCGGAGGCGTCACCACCTTCTTGAACTTCAGACGTTTGATTTCAGTTGGTACTGCGGAGAACCCGAAACACGCTTGCACGATGATCACGGCCCAATGCAGCTGTACGATCCCGGGCAGGACCGGCTGCTTCGGAAAATGCCCGCGAAACCAGCACAGATCCTGCGAGACGTCGACTTGCATACGAATATGCGGTGCATCCTCTACGAGCGAAAATATGCGAGGAAAGCGATGATCTGCATCGGGCAGGCTGACCAGCCGGTTATCGAGGGCAAATTCTTGCATGTCAGAGATTCGTCAAAGCGTTTGAGACGTTGAATAAATTATTCGCCGGGAATGCCGTGTTTTCTTTTGTAGTGACGCCTGTATAACCATTCACCCGCGATCAGAGCAGCAATCAGCAAATACGAAATCATGCCATTGTAAATCGTCCAGATTTCCATCGAGGCGGTCGTAGTCCAGATGGCGATCATGCCGTTCAATGCAAAAAATGTGGCCCAGACAGCCGTCAGCCGCGTCAAATACGGGGGAATCGTCGCATGCATCGTAACGCCCCGTGCACGCATGATCCTAAGCAGTAACGGTTCTTCTTGTTTGAATGAGCCGGCGAACAATGCACACAGGAGAAAATTAACAAGAGCAGGATAGTACAACAGCATTCGCGTGCTCCCAACCACCGCCGCGGCGACAGCATAAGCAAGCAGCAGGACCGTTGCGGGCACGGCCGTCGCGCGTTCCTCGGGCCGGACAAAGCCAAACCGGATCAGCAGCAGCACAGCCAGCGCGATGCCGAAAAAGCTCGGCGGTAACACTCTGATTCCGAAATAAATAATGAAAGGGTAAAGCGCGAGAACTACGACAAACGTAATGCGGAAAATGATCGACTGGCTCACAACACCGTCAGAGCATCCAATACGTCCCCGATGGTCCGGACATCTTTGAAGACGTCCGGGGAGATCTTCTTGCCGGTCAGTTCCTTGAGCTGCACGAGCAGGTCGACAGCATCGATGCTGTCGATTTCCAGTTCCTCGTAGAGGTTCGCGTCTCGTGAAATAGCCGACTCGTCAACTTCGAACTGGGTGACGAGGATCTCCTTGATCGTCGTGTACAGAGCTTCACTTTCCATACGAGAATTCTATGACAGTTCGGCGTCGAATAGCGACACCAGGGCGTCGTTTACCTGGTATCTCGCATGCCTCTGATCGACATCTCCGGTCGTGAGATTCTCGACCGCGATGGGGGGCAGGACGGTAATTTTGAAGCGTGGCGCCGATGGCGGGATGCGGTACCACGGAACATGCTTCGCCAGCATTTGCGACTTGCAGCTGAGCGCGACCGGAAGGATGCTCGCGCGTGCGCGAACTGCAACTTCGGCTGCGCCGAGCTTGAACCGCAGCGGCTGGCCGTTCACTTCCCGCGTACCGCTCGGAAACAGCAACAGGCTCGCCCCGGACTCGAGGCGCTGCACGCAGGAATCGAGCAGATCCGCCGGCTCGCGATTGGAGATGTAATTCGCCAGCCGGACCGAGATTCCCAACACCGGATTTTTCGTAACCGCCTCTTTGATGACGCAATCGACCTGCGGAAACAACGAAATGAGAATGACGACGTCAATCAGGGTCGGGTGGGTGGCAAGTATCAGCTGACCGCCTCTCGGGTCGACGTGCTCCATGCCTGTGACTCGAATGGAAATCAGCCTGCTCGAACAAGCGACCCAGACGAACAGGGAGAATGCCGCGCTGATCAGCTTCCTCGCGGCGACCTGCCTTTTGCGCCCATCCCACACAAACACAGAAAGGAGCGGAAACACGACAAAGCCCATAAACAGGCCAATCAACCCGAAAAATATCCAGAACAGGGTCGTGCCGACCCATCGGTATGCGAAATTGAGGTACTTCATGCGGTGCGCTGCTGGATGTTGCCGCCAGGAACCTGTGATGCGGCTGGCGTTGCGGTAACGATCAAGGCAATTCCATGATGCCCGGGTTGCGGTTATTCTACACCACCAAACCCTCGGGAAATCTTGCGCACAGAGCTCGCCATCCGGCGGGCGAGTGGAGTAAATGCGACTAGCGATTGGAAACTATACGGCTACCTCGGCTGCCGGCATCGGGCTGGCTGCGATGCGCGAAGCAATCGGGAAGCGGCGCTCGGGTCTGCGGCGCAACGACCTCGAGGGCTGTGATCTGGACACCTGGATCGGCCGCGTGGATTCTCTTGAGTCCGTGTCGCTGCCGTCTCGCCTGGCGCATCTCTACAGTCGCAATAACCAGCTGGCATGGCTGGGCCTGCAGCAGGACGGCATGCTGGATAGCCTCGCCAGGCTCAAGGAACAGCTGGGCCAAGACCGAATCGGCGTGATCATGGGGACCAGTACGTCGAGCATCGGCAGGACCGAGGAAGCCTACACGCGCTTGCTGCCGTCCGAGAGAATGCGTAAGGAGTATTGCCAGCCCGAAGTACATAACCTGCATTCTCCAGGGCTCTTTGTTGCTGAGGTTAGCGGGATTACCGGTCCCTCCTTGACGATCAGTACGGCCTGTTCGTCGAGTGCGAAAGTTTTTGCGTCGGCATCGCGGTGGATCAGTCATGGCCTGGTCGATGCAGTACTCGTCGGCGGAATCGACAGTCTGTGCATGAGCATTTTGTACGGCTTTAATTCGCTCGAACTCGTATCACAGAATCGTTGCCGTCCCTTTGACGAGCGGCGCGACGGCATCAATATTGGTGAAGGCTGCGGCTACGCGATACTGGCGCGCGAAGAGCTGATTGCGGATGCCGAGTTCGCATTGCTCGGCTATGGCGAAAGCGCAGACGCGTATCACATGTCGCATCCGCACCCGGAAGGTAAGGGTGCCGTCATCGCTATCGACAGAGCGCTCGAGAGATCGCAACTTGCTGCAGACGACATCGACTATGTCAATCTGCACGGTACTGCAAGCCAGGCCAATGATCGTATCGAAGCGCACGCACTGGCACAGAGATTCGCCGAGAGCACGCTCGCAAGTTCTACAAAAGGCTGGACCGGTCACGCGCTCGGCGCTGCCGGAATTCTCGAGGCAGTCATCACGCTGGAGGCACTGCGACACAACTTGATTCCGGGCACGCTCAACTGCGAGCAGCCGGATCCCGATTTCGAATTTGGCGTACTCATGGAAAATGTGGCTATGCCCGTGCGCAATGCAATGACCAATTCGTTCGGCTTCGGCGGCAACAACGCCACGCTGATATTCGGGCAAATCAATGACTGACGTAGACATTGCAGGCCTCGGTGTCTGGAGCGAGCACTTCTCGAACTGGGACGGGTTTTGCGCTGTCCTGGCCGGGAGTGCCGGTACGCAGAGCGCCGCGTTGACGCCCGAACTGATTCCGCCGAAAGAGCGGCGTCGCGCGCCGCTTGCTGTCAAGATGGCCGTCGAGGTCATGGACCAGGCTTGTCGGATGGCCGCAGTGGAACCGTCCGAGGTCGCAACGGTGTTCGCCTCCGGAATGGGAGACATGCAGATCACTGATTACATGTGTCGTACCCTGGCGACGTCGCCGCGAATGATCTCGCCGACCAAGTTTCACAATTCCGTACACAATGCGTCGACCGGTTACTGGTCCATCGCTACGCACTCACACAGCCCGGCCAACGCGATTTCAGGGTATTCACACTCGGCGGCCGTAGCGATCCTCGAAGGTGCTGTTCAGGCGGTTGAGGAGGAGGTTCCGGTTCTCGTCGCCGTTCTGGAGATGGCCGCTCCCGCTCCGTTCAAGTCGGTCTACGATTCAGATCACCCGTTTTCCGCCGCGCTGTTGTTAACACCGGCCGGTTACCACGCATCGCCGGTCGCATCCGTCCGGCTCGGCGTTGCAAGCGGGGCCGTCGATGATCCGCCTTTACCAACAATCCATGGTGTCGATTTGTCGAACAATTTTGCGGCCAGGCTATTGTCGCTGTTTACCGCAATCGCGCAACAGGGTAATGCAACGCTGCAATTCCCGCTGTCACGAAACGCGACGCTGTCACTTTCGATCGCTGCAGGACACGCGGTCAGGACAGCCAATGCCTGAAGCGCATTCCGATTTCGACGTCGCGATCATTGGCGGTGGTCTCGCCGGTCTGACGCTGGCGATGCAGCTGCGGCAGGAGTCTCCCGATCTTGCCGTCGTGGTACTCGAGCGCAACCGCCTGCCGCCGCCGGTGGCCGCACACAAAGTTGGTGAGTCAACGGTCGAGATTGGTGCGCACTATCTGTCGGATACGCTTGGACTGAGCGAGCTTCTCGAGCGTACGCAGTTGAGAAAGTTCGGCCTGCGGCTGTTCTTCGGCAGCGGCATACACGATGACCTGTCCAAGGCGGACGAGCTCGGCGCCAGTAAGCTGCTGCCGGCGATCAGCTATCAGATTGACCGCGGCAAACTGGAGGGTGACCTCGCAAGTATCCTGCACGAACGCGGTATCGCAGTGCACGACAACTGTGTCGTGAAGCGGGCATCGATCAGTGACAAAGGCAGCTTGCATGAAGTGGCGGTCAAGAGAAATGGCCAGGCGGAGACAGTTCGTTGCCGCTGGGTGGTCGATGCAGGATCGCGAGCGGCGGTAATCAAGCGCGGGCTCGGAATCGGCAAATCCTGTGAGCATAAGATCGGCTCTGCCTGGTTCCGGCTGGACAAGGCTATTTCGGTTGACGAGTGGTCCGACTCCGAGCCCTGGAAGCGGCAGTGCAATCGGTCGCGGCGATTCTCGACAAACCATCTAATGGGCAGCGGTTACTGGGTATGGATAATTCCGCTCGCCGGCGACAAGACCAGTATCGGGCTCGTTGCCGACCCCGACGTTCACCCACTGTCATCTTTCAACAGCTTCGACAAATTCACGAATTGGCTGTCTTTTCACCAGCCCAAACTTGCGAGCGAGGTGATGGATGCGCGCGATACCCTGATGGATTTCATGTTTCGCAAGAACCTGTCGCAGGACAGTAACCAGGTCTGGTCTCGTGACCGCTGGGCGCTGACCGGCGAGTCGGGTTTATTTGCCGATCCGTTCTATTCGCCGGGTTCCGATTTCATCGGTATCAGCAATACGTTCATCAGCGACATGATTCGGCGCGAGCGTTCCGGCGAGCAATTTCCGATGCACGCCGCCGTCTATCAACAAATGTACATGTCGTTCTACAGCAGCACGATGAGCCTGTACGAGCAGCAGTACCAGGGCTTCGGTGACACACGACTGATGGTGGTCAAGACAACCTGGGACTATGCGTACTACTGGTCCGTACTGACCTGGTTATATTTTCGTAATGTCATGACCGACATCGAGTTCATCCGCAGCGTTCAACCCGGGCTCATCGCGATGCGCGAGCTGAACGAAAAGATGCAGGCTGCATTCAGGGCGCGCGCGGCCGAGAAATACGAGGACCAGGGCAAGAGCCGGTTTTTCGATCAAACAGCGATACCGGTGCTGTATGACCTGAACGCCGCACTGCTCGAGCCAATGGATAACCTCGACTCTGAATTCAAGGAAAACTGCGACCGGCTCAACAGCTTGTCGCCGATGTTGCTTTCATTGCTCGCCGAAAAGGCGTCCGACGGCAACCGTGCCTGCAGCCTTCTCGGCGATCTCAGACAACGATTCAACTGACGGTCTTGCGCAGTAGCCGGCTTCCCGAGTAGGCGACGAGGTAACTTATAAGCGCGCCCGAGGCGACCGTCAGCCCGAGAAACTTGAGCAGTGGAATGGATGATCCGGCCAGAATGCCGAACGCAAGTGTGGTGGATGCCGCGCAGGCAAGCACGCCTTTGTCGGTTGCCCGCCGCTCGCGCAAAGACTCCGATCGACTCAGGAACAGTGCATAGTCCAATCCCAGCCCAAGCACCAGTAGCAGGGCGACCAAGTGAATGACAGTCAGGTTGCCGTGCAGCATCGTGATGGTCGCGATCGTAGCCGCGAGCGAAGCCGCGACAGTGAGCCCGATCCAGAGCGTTTGCCGAAACTGCCCGCGCACAAACCACAGCAGCGCGATTATGATCAGCGAAGCCACAAGGATCGTGCGCAGAGCGCCATTGCGGTAATCGCGCATCAGCTCGACCGAGGATGCCTGCAGGTCGACAAGGTCGGCTCCGATATTCCACCCCGAGACGCGTTCTGCCAGCTCATCCGGCCGCGGTAGTACGACAGAAATCAGCGATACCCATTCGCCGCCGAGTTGCAACAGGTGTGAGTCGAGCCACGATCGCAGTGGCGTGTCCACGATGCCCGAGGGCGTCAATGCCGGCAGCGTTCTTGCGGTGTTTGCGCCGGCGGCAAACGTGTCGAAAGCGTCCGCACGAAACGGTGTACCGATGAGCGCTTCGCTGAGTTCACGTTGCAATACCTCCGCTGCAGGGATCGCGTCCTGCCGGCGCTGCTGCGATTGCAGGCTGGGAAGCATCTGACTGACCGACTGCCAGTTCTCCAGCAGGCCTTCGTCGACGGCTTCGGCCAGCAGGCGATCCGCCGACTCGCTTGCCTGCAGCAGAGTCTCGAGCGAGGTATTGTGCATCACGAGCTGATAGCGCATGTCCGGGGTCACGGCCGCAGCGCGAAGAGAGCGATCTGCAGCCAGGCGCTCAACGGCCACCGGGCTCAGGCTCGACAGCTCATCGTCCCATAGCCCGCCCTCGACTGTCCCCAGGACAGCGACAACGGCGACGAGCAGCACGATGACGGCCGCCGGGTAGCGCAGCATGGGCGCGTGCTTTACCTCGGGTGCGAGCGTACGCGAAGCCTGCCGCTTGGGTAACAGCAGCGGCAGCCAGGCCCGTGTGGCCAGCATGGCGACGGTCACTCCGCCCGCCGTGAACAGCCCCAACTGAGCCAGTCCCTGCGAGCCCGAGAACGCGAGCGCCAGGTAGGCAATCACCGTGCTGAGTACGCCGAGTCGCAAGGTCGGCCAAATGCGCTGCATAGCCACCTGGCCCGAGTCGTGCTGCGCGTGACTGAACAAATGTAGCGGATAGTCCACGGCGACGCCGAGCAGCGTGAAGCCGAATGCCAGCGTGATACCGTGAACCTGATCGAACACCAGGCTGACGAGGGCGAGGCCGGCCAGGAAACCCATGCCGAGCGGCACCGTGGCAAGCAGCAATAAACGCGGGCTGCGGAACACCACGAGCAGTACGAGCAGTAATGCGCTGGTAGCGAGCACGGTTCGTTTCGTCGCTTCGGCGCGGATGATCTCTTGCAGTTCAACGCTGAATGCACCAACCCCGGTGACATCGAGACTCAGCGCTTTCGCCGCTGGAACGGCCGCAAATGCGTTCCGTACGGCGCGCACGGCTTCGGACTGTGCCGCGATGTCGATCGACGCAGCGCGCGTCTCCGCCAGCAGAACGGCACTGCCGTCGGCGGCGAACCAGAGATCGCCGCCCATATCGACAGGGGCGAGACTCTCGAGTATTTCCAGCGTTACGAGAAATGGGTCGCGAGCAATGAGGTCCAGCAGAGCAGAACCCGCGCCGAATGCGAGGTCCTGCAGGCGCGCCTGAACAGCGCGCTGCAGTGACGCGAGGCTGTAATCAATATCGCGCATCAGCAGGTAGTACCTGTTGATCGGCTCGGGTACGGTTGCGCTGTCGTCGGGCAGTTCGCCATTCAGCACCGAGACGAAAGCAGGGTTTGCCGACAATGTCTGCCGGAGCTGCTCGCTTGCCTCGGCAAGCCGGTCTTGCGGGGCGCCACTGACGCCGATAACGAGCAACCGGGAGCCAGGCCCTTTGCGGATTTGCTCGATAAGAATGTCATGTGTCAGCGTAGTCTGTTGCGGCAGGAATGCGCTCAGGTCGAAGCTCACTTCAAGGCGTGCCGCAAGCACGAGGATCATGAGCGACGCTGCGGCCAGCCAAAGTATCGATCTCTGCCACGCTGTCGAAAGCGACGGCTTCACAGCGGTGTATCGTCGCGCAGCAGCTCCATCAGGTGCCATTCGTCGTTTTTGAGATCAATGCGAATACTCGTTACGGACTGACCATTTCCGGCAACCTGCAATCCGGCGAGGCGCTTCGCGATCCTGCGCGAAGTCGGTGTCAACTGTAGCGACCAGGACTCACGTGATCCGTCGAGTTCGACATCGAATACCGATTTCAGTTGCTCTGAGTCGCCCGAGAGAATGGCTTCGATTGCCCCAAGAATTGTCTGCAGTGACTTGCTTTTTCGCAGCGGCAGTTTTCGCGTAGTGCCGTCTCTTTCAATGACGACCTGGCCGGCTTCAATCAGAAAAGCCTCGTCGAACGGCGTCTCGATGACCTTGCGCAAGGTCCCCGCCTGCAGATATTCGAGATATCCCGTCAATATCATTGGCTCTTTGAACATCTGATTGTGCCGTTCCTCGCGAAAACCGACACGAGCAGGCGGCGCGACCGTGGTGCCATCGAGCACGGCGCCCAGTTCCAGGGACCAGGCAGACGGCGCAGCGAATAACAGGGTCGCAAGCACGAACTGCGTGCGGACCAGGCGATAAACATGCTCGGCCGTCATGGCAAGTCTAGGTGGCGTCGTCCGCAGGTCCCTCATACTCCGCTTTCCTGCTCCTTCTGGTTTCCTCAAACAGTTCGACAACCATTTTCCTCGCCAGTTTGCCGGTCTCCTGACGCGGAAGCATTGGCACGACGTAGACAGGACGCGGCAAAAAAGCGGGCTCCAGGCCCCGTTTGAGCTCGTCGAGGATATCAGACGGCTCCAGGCCCGGCGCAACGACCAGCGCCGCGAGCCGCTTGCTCGTGTCATCCGGCGTGAAAATCACGCCGTCGATGACGCCGGGAATCGCATTCAGGCGATGATTCAGATCGGCAAGCGAGGCGCGTTTGCCGGCAATATTGACCATATCCTGATGCCGGCCGAGCCAGCGAAAGTGGTCCTTGTCAACGAGTTCCACGACATCCTGCAGGGCGACATCTTCGGGAAGATGTGCAGCGCTGATGAGAGCGCCATTTTCGCCAATGGTGAGGGCAAAACTTTTCGACAGCCGCCATAGTGATTCCGATGCCGTGTGCCGGGCCGCAAAGGTCCCGGCCTCGCTACAGCCGAATATTTCGATGACCGCTGCGGCAAACCTATCTTCCAGTTTTTGCGCCAGCTCTGCCGTCATCGGTGCCGTGGCGCTATAGATACAGTCAATCCTGACATCGCCGACATTGGCATTTAGCAAAGCATCGAGGTGCACAGGAGACGAAACCAGCGCGCGTGGTTGGTCAAGTGACGCCAGGGCATCAGCGATATCCTGCGGAAAAAACGGCGTGAGATAACTGACCGCAACGTCGCAGAAAAGCGGCAACAAGACGGATGTCTCGAACCCCCACATGTGTTGGGGCGGAACTGTTGCCAACAGATGCATCGGTCCTGTTCTGTCCTCGAGCAGCAGATCGATGTTGCTCTGCGTGCTGACGCGAATTGTCCGCCAGTATTTCCGATTGGGCGTCGACTTGCCGGTGCTGCCGGATGTAAAAGCGATTGCGCACAACTGATCATCGGGAATTCCCGGCACGCCAGGATCAATCGTGCCCTCTACCGGGAAATTGCTGTCAAAGCACTCCATGTTGTCGAGGCCAGCGTCACCAAACGAATAACAATCCCCATACTCGTCGGCCAATGTTTGGAGAGTTTGCCGCTGTCGATTCGGCGGCATCAGCGTGCACTGCCCCGCGATCACGGCAGCGCAGAAGCCGAGAAGAAATGCGTAGCGGTCCGCGGCCAGATTAATAACATACTTGTGGTCTGGCAGCTTCCTGGATAGCGCCTTGGCCTGGGTGAGAAATTGATCGACCCTGACATCGCCGGCCGGTCCATGAGCAATCATCTCGCCAGCGCGGCGGGTCGTAAGAGGATGCAAATATTCAGCTGTCATGCGATAGATCAACCGACGTGCCCGCAAACCCCGGCGCCGCAAGACCTCGGAATATTTGGCGCAACTATGCCGCTTCTTGGGCGATATAAGCGCTCAGGCTGCGGAGCGAGCCAAAAACCTCCTGGATGTTGGCATCATCGGCTTTCAGCTGCACAGCGTATTTTTGTGTGATCGCCAGAGCCAGCTCGAGCGCATCGATCGAATCGAGGCCGAGACCCTCGCCAAAAAGAGGCTCTTCCGGTGCGATATCACTCGCGGCGATGTCCTCGAGATTCAGACACTCGACGATGAGTTCAGCGACTTCTTTTTCGTGATCCGATTGCGGCTGCATTTCGTTTTATGTTCAGGGAGCTTGTGAGCCAACAGATAGTGCATGATAATTTGTTGCACGGAATAAGCAACAGGCCGAAACAGCAAATATGGTGGCTTGCAATACAACTGACGTTCTCGTCATTGGTGGGGGTCCCGCCGGTACGACCTTTGGCTGTTTGGCAGCAAAACGCGGCTGGGACGTTGCCTTGCTCGAAAAAGGCCGGCACCCGCGATTTCATATCGGGGAGTCATTGCTGCCGATGAATCTCTCGATTCTCGATCGCCTCGGCGTGCACGAGCAGGTCAAGGCAATCGGCGTGCTCAAGCCGGGTGCCGATTTTACCGTCGCGAATTCCGGCGCTGAGTTGCAGACGTACCGCTTCGAAGATGCGCTGGGTGACAGTCCGGATCACGCTTTCGAAGTGCGCCGCTCGGAGTTTGACGAGCTGCTGTTCGAGAACTGCAGGGCAGCAGGCGTAGAGGCCAACGACGAAACCACGGTAACCCACGTGGAACGTCTGGAGAACGGCAACCACAAAGTGACCGCGGTTGACGCCGCTGGCGAAGAGTCATTCTGGGAAACTCGTTTCCTCGTGGACGCCTCGGGCCGGGACACCTTCCTGTCGAGTCGAAACGGCTGGAAAAAACGAAATCCCAAGCACGCCAGCGCCGCGGTATTTGCGCACTTTCGCGGTGTCGAGCGCAGGCCGGGAAACGACGACGGTAACATCAGCGTTTACTGGTTCGAGCATGGCTGGATCTGGATGATCCCGCTGCGTGACGACATCATGAGCATCGGCGCCGTTTGCTACCCGGAATACATCAAGACGCGCCGCGGATCGTTGGACGAGTTCTTGCTGGACACGCTTAATGGCATGGAGGAGGTGCGGGCTCGAATGCAGCAAGCCGAGCCCGTCAGGGCGGCGCAGGCAACGGGCAACTACTCGTATCTGTCGCAGCGGATGGACGGTCCCGGTTACCTGATGATCGGGGACGCGTTTGCGTTCATCGATCCGGTATTCTCGAGCGGTGTCTATCTTGCCATGGGCAGCGCGGAGCGGGGGGTGGACGTTGCGCAGGCCTGGCTCGAGGACAACAAAAGAGCGTATCGCAGGGCATCTCGAAAATATCGACGCGTAACGAAGCGGGGGCTTGCCGCGTTCTCGTGGTTTATTTATCGTTTTACGACGCCGGCCATGATGTACCTCTTTTCCAATCCGCGAAACAAATTGAAGGTCGTCGAAGGTGTCGTATCAATGCTGGCGGGAGACGTCTTTTCGAACAAAGCAGCTCGCCGCCGACTCCAGGTCTTCAAAGTCATCTATGCTTTCGCCTGGCTGTTCCACTGGAAGGCTTCGCTCGCGGCCCGCAAAGCACGTCGCCCGGAAATTCGGACCCGGCTTCAGCGAAGCCATGCTGCAGAATGAGTAACGCAGTTACTACAGCAGATCACGTGACCGATCTCAGCGCGCGTGAGCGCCCGCTGGACGTCACACTGACCCGTGACGTTGATCCACCGACCCCTGCGCATAATCTGCTGGTCGGCTTTCATTTCGGCAAGAGTGATGACATCGAGCACCCGGCGATCGTCAATGCCGGACTTGTACCAATCGGTGGCGAAGATCTTTACGAATGCTGGTGGTACAAGGGCGACGTCGAACTAAAGACAATCGGCAACGTGCGCATTGCGGAATGTGAAGACGTCGCTGTCACCGTGCTGCAGCAGCCGGATGCCGCAGCCGAAAGATTCCGTAAAAGTACTTATGATGCTTACCATGAGCTGCTGGCTGGCGTACAAACGACCGAGCACTGCCACCTCGTCAGGATCTGGAACTACTTCGGCGACATCAATGAGGGCGAGGAAGACAGGGAAAAGTACCGTCAGTTTTCGATGGGTCGTGCAAGTGCCTTTGAGGAGCTCGGCGTCTTCGACGAAGCCGTGCCAACGGGAACGGCGATTGGCACGATCGGCGCAAGCGAATTATCGATTATCGCGCTGTCGTCGAAGCATGACTTCCGGCCCGTTGAAAACCCGCGCCAGGTCAGCGCATTTCGCTATCCGCGGCAATACGGACCGAAAAGCCCCAAGTTCAGTCGCGGCGGCTGTGTATCTGTTGCGGAGCACAGTCTGTTTTTGATCTCCGGTACAGCCGCAATCGTCGGACACGAGTCAGCCCACCCGCACGACACGGTTTTGCAGATCAGCGAGACGCTTCGGAATCTTGATGAATTGTGCGCAGCTATGTCCGGGTTACACGACGGCCCCCGTCTGGTGCTCGATAATGAGTGCGTGCTGCGCGTTTACCTGAGAGATTCGAACGATCTGGAATTCGTTGCGAGGAAACTGAACGGGATGTTTGGCAGCGTCAGGTCGAATGTTGTGTTCCTGCACGCCAATATCTGCCGACGCGAACTCATGGTCGAGATTGACGGCGTCAGAATAATCTGACAGCTAAAAAGATGCCCGGTCCGCGGGCTTTTTTCTAATACTGCATCATGACTCAAAACATGTATTGGACGGCGATTTGCGTTGCGCCGACGAATGCGTCGAGGATCGGGCCGAGCGCGTCGTCCTTCCGGACCATCACGCCGGTATACGCGGAGAAAGCCTCGAAGATTCTTGTGGCGCTTGCCGTCATTTGTCTGGCATCTGGCGCCGCCCACTCTGACGAACTCAGAATTCTCGTTTACGGCGCGACCGGCAAGGTCGGAACGCACGTCTTAGATGAGGCACTAGCGCGAGGCCATTCGGTTACCGCCGTATCGCGTGATCCGTCGAGTATTCAAAAACGACATCCTAAATTGATTGCCGCTAAAGGTGATCTCCTGGATTCGGACAGCATCGCGAGCCTCGTCGCCGGTCAGGACGTCGTCGTTATTTCGGTGCGTGGAATTCTCGGTAAATCGAAAAAGCCTGAGAACGCATTGCAGCGACTCGCAGTGGAGAAGATGGTCGGTGTGTTGCGAAATTTGGGTGACGCTGCACCGCGTCTCATTCACGTTGGCGGATCGGGCACACTCGAAGTCAAGCCAGGCGTTATTTGGGCCGATAAGATTCCGAAATTGTTCGTGCCAAAAAGTCTGGAGGCAGAGATTCAAGGACAGGTTCTGGCGCTGGAATATTTGCGTACCGTGACAGACGTAAAATGGACCTACGCTACGCCAGCGAAGAATTTCACGAACAAGGAGCGCACCGGTATCTTTCGCATTGGTGGCGATGCGCTGCTCGAGGACAAGCGCGGCAGGAGCAGGATTTCACGCGCAGATTTTGCGGTCGCCCTGATAAACGAGGCAGAAAACGCGGCGCATGTGCGGGAACGCTTCTCGGTCGCTTATTAGTCTTTTGTGTGGGCGCCGACGCGATACCGGAACCCGATTCCGATCGCGTAGACGTCGGGACTGTATGGCTCGGCGCCGAGGCTCAGGACAACCGGTATCGTCGCCGGCCTGACGCCCGCCAATGCCCAATCTTCGGCTTTGAAGCGTTGATAGAGCAGGTTGAGAGTCAACTCGAGCCGCTCGGACTGCCGGTAGGATAGCCTGAAACGCAGGTAATCAAGCACCGACTCCAACTCCGGGAACTCGCTCGGACCGCCGAGCGCGGTGTCGACGATAATTTCTGACGCACCGTCGGAACGCAGGTAGTCCATCTGCAAATCGACTTTTTCCGCCAGGTTGCGGATACGAAATCCCACGCCAACAGTCGTGAAGTCGTCGTCGTGCGTCGCACTCCAGTCGGGTGCCGCGAATGCCTCGCTGCCGCTTTGCTTGGACTCCATATCCTCAAGGCCAGCCGTCACGTACAGCGATGCATTCTCGGCGATCGTCCAGTTGAAATCGGCCGCAACGCGCAGTTCTTCGCCGCTCGTGATGCCGAGTTCGGAGTCGGTATAACTGTCATCGGCATAAAGGGCGTTGAGCGTCACCGAATACTTGTCGGACGAAAACGACATCGACAG
Organism: Gammaproteobacteria bacterium; assembly: GCA_029864095.1. Lineage (GTDB taxonomy): Bacteria > Pseudomonadota > Gammaproteobacteria > Steroidobacterales > Woeseiaceae > UBA1847. Next base: position 32,414 of record JAOTUB010000004.1, read on the forward strand.
GTCGCCGAATTCGCGATAGCGGTACGCCAGGTTGTACTTGCGCAGCAGCGGGTTCTGGCCGATTGATGCGGCGAACACTTCGTTGTAGCTGTCGATGTCACGTTCGGAAGCACCGCCGCGAACGTCCAGTTCGAGCGCAGACGTTGGCTGCCAGCGCAGTCTGCCCCAACCGATGTCTTCCGTCTGCTCGGCGACTTCCTGGAAGTCACGGTCGATATCCTTGCGGTCATAGCCGGCCGACACGCGCACGGTGTCCAGCAGATCATAGTCGGCACTCAGGCTCAGTGACGAGCGCTCGAAACTGTATGGGATGTTTGTCTCGAGAGCCGTACTGGCAAAAGTGTCGACGATGACTCTGTTCCACACATCCTGCGCAGTATTGTTGTCGCGTTCGTCAAAGCGATAGCTGAACTTGATGCGGCCCTTGTCGATGACCCTTGAGGTGACGGCAAGTGCGAAGTTAGTCGTGTCGACGCTGCCATTGAGGCTCGTGCGCGGCAGCGGACTCGTCGGGACGCTGCTCGTAACCGTATAAGGCAGCATCGAGGCGTCCTGCTCGATATCCCCGATCGCAGCTGACAAACTGACCACGGTTTTTTGCTCGGTGAACGAGTATCCCGCCTGCAGGGAGACTTGCTGAAACTGATTGTCGGGCGCCTGCGCAATCGCAAACGTGTCATTGCCAATGAGCGGATCAAATGAATAGGGCTGTTCCCAGGTCAACGCCGAATTGTCATTGCTGAAGTCCGACAGGTACCAGCCGACCGCAATAAAGCCGTTGTCCACGTCATAGCGAACAGCGATGTCAATCTCGTCGGTGACATAGTCGAACGGCATCGGCAGGAGGCTGGCCTGTGCGAACGACGAGCCGCCCGTGATTTTCAATCCGTCCTGATCCTGCCGGCGATAGTCCATCGAAAAACGCCAGCGATCGGATGCCACGAAACCGGCGCCGAGATCGAAGATACTGCGGTCTCTCTCGATATTCAGCGGCACGAGGCTCGAAGCGAGCTGCGTCATGCCACTCGTCGTTCCCGCGTTCGCCCAGCCCGATGGCAGCGACAATGTGTCGCTTCCGGATCGGTCGAAAATTGTGGCCGTCGTATTGAACTGGCGCCGCGGTAGTTCCCGGTAACCGAGGTTGAAGTCCAGCGAACCAGGCAATCTGCCGTCAAGCTCGATGACGCGCGAGTCGAGACCGAGATCTTCGGCCAGCCAGCGCAGCCGGGTATTCGCGCCGGTGTACATTCCGCTGCCATCGACATTGGCATACGCGCCGTCTTCGTCATAGCCGGTAGCGTCGCCGAAGTAGGCCGAGTCCTCACTGACGTTGGTGGCACCTGCCTCGAAATGGGCCCGGTGGCCGTCCTCGAACGGGCAAAACTCGCAGACCCATTCGCTGGTATCCACAGTCTGCGCCTGTGCTGTCACGGCAAGAGCGGCGCCGACTATCAGACTAGAAAACAATTTGCGTTGCATCGTCATCACCCCTATCGCATCAGCCTCGAACCGGACGGATGGTTCGAACCGTGTACCTGCGAGTGGCAGTTTGTGCAGCTTTGTCCGAGCAGAAACTGCGACGGCGAGCCGCCCGCCAGACCGCCGGCATCCTGCGGGATACTTGGATGGCCGGACTGCGAGTGACAGCTCTGGCACAAGAGCGGCGCGCGCTTGGTCAGCATGCCCGGGTGATTCGACCCGTGCGGCGCATGGCAAAGCCCGCAGTCCTCGCTGACCGGTGCGTGCTCCCAGAGATACGGGCCGCGTTTCTCGGCGTGACATTGCTGACAGGTGTCGTTGACGTTCAGGCGCGCGAGCTGCGTGGCGGCGTTATCGCCGTGCATGTTGTGGCAGCCCATGCAGTCCATCTTGCCTTCAAAGATCGGGTGTGAGAAAGCCTTCCGCGTCTCGCTGCGCTGCATCTGATGGCAGGTAAAGCAGACGTCGGGCTGCGTAGACGTCTGCCGGACGGCATCCGCCGACGCGTGCAGGTCGTGACAGTCGGCGCAGCCGATTTCGTCACCGGGATGCGCACCCGTGTGCCAGCTGAAGCCGACGTCATTCTGGTGGCAGGCCAGGCACATCCCGTTCTGTTCTTCGACTGGCGTTGCCGAATCCGCAACAAAGCGGATTACAGACGGTCGCTCCTGCCCGCGCCGCACACGGCCAGCGTGCGCTCCGCCGGGTCCATGACAGGCTTCGCACTGCAACTGTCCGTCACCGAAAGGTCCCTGCGAGTTCGACGGCGCCCCGTGCTTGGTGTGGAACAAGGTCATGATCTCGGCATCGCCATGACAAGCGATGCAGGTGTCCGCGCCCTTGCGGCTGTATTCGGCGTCCTGGCCGTGTGCCGACGGCACGGCCATCAGTAACAAAGCGGCAATAAACACAGCCTGTATTAGCAATTTCATCTGAATCATCCGCTCGCTGTGTTAGTTAAAGAGAAAGGCGCCAACGCCGTGTACTTCTTTCACGTCAAACGCTCTACCGGGGCCATGGCAAATGACGCAGCTCTCGATTCCTGACGAGATCAGCGAGCTGTCAGCGGCCTTGCCGGCTGCAAAATCACCGCCGTTCGACCGCATGTGATCCGCCGCCAGGGCGTTCGTGTGACAGCTTGAACATACGGCTGTGTTCGGCGACACGACAACGTCATCGATCGGTGTCGAGGGATCGTTGGCATCGACGGTTGTGCCAAGCAACACGCCGGGGTCTACCGGATAGTATCCGCCAGCCGCGTGGCAACCTTCGCAGTTGTTCAGGCGGCCCGGATACACAACATCGAAATAGGGATGCGACGAATTGCCGAAGCCGCAGACACCGACATTGCCGGCATGGATGCGGTGAATCATGTTTTTGAGGTCGATTGCCTGATCGTCTGCGCCAAGATCATTGACACAGTCGCTGCCGGCGACGCGGCGACTAATATCCGTTGCATTGGGGTTGTGACACATGGCGCAAACTTCGGGTTTGTCTGTGCGGTTATTGCCATGCAGCGAAAGCTGCTTGTGACAGTCATCGCACTTTTCGATCAAAACGGCGTTACGACGCGGCGTCGCTGCCGCTCCGTCGACACCGAAATACTCAATGGCATTGGTCACGGCAATCCGCTCACTGCGGCCACCGACGGTCCCGTCGCCATTGAGATCCGAGCCGGGATGTCCTTCGAGCGCAACCGCGATAGAACCCGTGAGGCCGGCGGGGAGGCCGCTCGATGCGATGGCCGTGTAGACACCGTCGCCATCGACATCGGTGCCGGCACCACCGCAACCTACACCCAGGGCATTGATACCGAGCGGTGTCGCGTTCACCGTTCCGGCACCGCTGTTCGTGAAATCGTTGGTCGTCCAGCCGATATCGATCGCAAGACGGCTGGTGCCGTCCGCGCAGGCCGTGAACTCGGGAGCATTATCGAGATTGTAGGGTACGCCGCTTGCATCGGTAACCGCATAGTCGACTTCGAGCGGTGGTCCGCCCGCGACGACGTTCCTGACCGCCACGATAGTGAAGACGAAATTCCCGCTGGCTTCTAGCCCCGGAATTCGGTGAACCTCGTCAATTCGCACAAGTCGCCCGTCGCTGTCCGTAACGACCGTATCCTCGCCATGACAGTCGACACACTGCATGTCGTCCGCGAACTGCAGGCCGACAGGGTGAATACCGTTCTCGATCGCGTAGTCGTGCTGGCCGTTCCCGGCAACCCCGTCGTCATAGTGACAGGTGCCGCAGGCGGCGCGGCTGGGCACCTGGCGCCAGTTGCTCGCCTGCGGCGTGCCGGCGTCGCTTTCCTCGTGGCAGGTCTGGCAATTCCTGATGTCCTGCGTCCACACTACGTCGGACCATTCGTGCAGCCGGTCGCCGAAACCGACGATCTGATAATCGTCCCTGCCGGAATGGATATTGTGGATCAGGCGCTTCATGTCGACGCTGTTGCCCGTGTTGCCGTCGATTGACGACGGATTGTGGCACTGCACACAGTATTCGACGTCGAAGCGCGCCTCGCCGTGCGCCTCGAGATTGTCGTGACAGGCGTTACAGGTGTCGTTATCGACGATCAGGCGGGTAAACACCACCGCGCCGCCTGCCGGCACGAAATCGAACGGCGCGTTATTCGCCGGGATGTTTTCGGGCCAGAAGTCGCCGGAACTCGTGCGGATCTCGATGCCGAGCCGGTGCGTCTTGTTCGCGTCGAACTCCGGGCCGGCCGGATACTGCGTCAGTGCATTCGCGAAGGTGTATTCGTAGGTACCATCGTCGTTGTCGATGTAGCTACCGGCTGTCGCCGTCTCGGTCGTGGCCTGCGCGTTCGCGACGCCGCCATCGTCGCTCGTGACATAAGACTGCCACTCGCTCGAGCCCCCGTCAGTTCCTGGCGTCAGCTGGGACATGACGAATCCGATATTCGCGGCCGGCAGTCCGACGAGCCCCTGGCCGAGTTCGTTGGTCAGATAGAACTCTATTGTCGGTGCGCCACCCTCGGCTGATACGGAGGCGCTCGAAATCGTTACGTCGATCCTCTCTGCCGACGTAACCGGGACGTCGTTACCGACAGAGGGTCCCGTCGGGCCGGCGGGTCCGGGTGGGCCGGAATCCCCAGCTGACCCCGGGGAGCCCTTGCCGCCGCAGCCAGCAAGAATAAGGCCGAAGAGCATGAGAGCTGCAACGCGTGCTGAGCAGTTCACGTGGTCTGACATGATCCGTTACCTTTTCTTGTGGTTCAGCCGCATGCGAATACCGCTGCAATGCTTGTTGCGCCCGAATCTTGACTGCGCCTTCAGTCAATATCAAGACTTGACAAAACTAAGGGCTGGAAAACATCCAGCCCTTATCCAGATCTCAAAAGCGGGGCGCCTCAAGGAGGCGCCCCTGTCCGTGGTTGCTACTCGATGCCCGGATTGTGGTATTGCGACGTCTCGAATTCCGATCCAGCACCATGGCAGACTGCGCAAGCTTCCTGGCCATTCGGCAATCCACCAACGGTCAGAATATCGCTCTTCGCTACACCGACCTGGCCGCCTTGGGAGTTGAAGTGTCCCATTGCCGCGATGCTGGTGTGGCATGCACCGCAGTTTGCCGCCGTGGGCGTCGTCGCTGCATCGTCGAGCCAGCTCGTCGGATCGGCGCCGCCATCGATGCTGACAGCGCGCGCCGTCGTGCGAGGCACGTCGTAAGATCCGGGTACGTGGCAGGTATCGCAGTTAGCGACGTTCTGCGGGAACGTGATGAACTCGAACTCACCACCGTCAAACGTCGTGCTGCCCGAATGGATCGAATGGACCATGTAGCCCATCGCAAAGCCTTCGCCTAAACCATCGGGTGCGTTGTCCCCATTGTGGCAATTCAGGCACATCTTGACGTTGCCATTGCGATTCGTGCCGTGTGCCTGGAGCTGCTTGTGACAGGCATTACACTTGTCGCTCTCGAACGCAACCTGCCGCTCCGCACCCGGGAAGAATACCGCGCTGGTAGCGGCGGCTCGCTGGCTGCCCACAGTCCCGTTGTGGTCGGTCACACCAACGGCCGCCGGATGACCGCCAAGACTGATCATCACGTCGCCGCTGAAGGCATTCGGCAGAGAGGTGAAATACGTCACGGTATAGCTACCGTCCGCATTGACCCAGCCGGGATTGGCCGCGATGTCACGCTGCAGTGCCGCGAGATACATCCGGTGCGGATGGGCGGGTTCATAATCTACCGGCCCCGCGCCCTGGTCGCGCAGGCTTCCCGTCGCGCCGAGTTCATCGCCGTTGTAGATGTCGTCGGTCGACCAGGCGACGTACAGGTTCAGCGACGAATTAGCATCGTTGAACTCCGGATCGTTGATGATGTCGTAGGGCGTACCAGCGGCATCCGTGACCCGGAACGTGATCACAGGCGTCTGGCCCGGACCGGTGTTGGTCGCATCGAGAATCTCGAAAATGAAATCCTGCCCCAGCTCATTTCTGAAGCGCGCGTCGCCACTGATACGGCTATGGATAGACAGAGGTGGACCCGCCGTCGATATTGCACCAAGGTGGCAGCCCGCGCAGGTGCCGTCGTCAGCCACGGCCGTAAAGGCACCGTTAAGGGCTCCGGCCGCACCGTGATCGAACCGGTACTGCGCGACGCCGGTCACGGCATCGAAATTTTGTGCGACGAGTCCGTTAGCATGGCAACCACCGCAGGTCTTGGCGGTTGCGGCTGCGTTCCAGTTCTCGCCGTCGGGATGCGTCATCGATGCCGTGTGACACGTTTCGCAATAAGTCTTCGACTGCGGATAGGTGACCTCGCCATAGGGATGTGCAGAGTCGCTGAAACCCCAGATGACGAATTCAGCTACCGTTCCACCGAAGGTGCGGTCTTCGCCCATGTGAATCGAGTGCGCCAGATGGGCCAAATCCAGCGAATTGCCCGAGTCCTGGTCGACCGTGCCGGGGTTGTGGCAGGTTACGCAGTACTCGACCGACTTGCGCGGGCCGCCGTGCATCGTGAATTCGATGTGGCAGTTGGCGCAGTTGTTGGTGTCCGCGATCAGCTTTGTGACGCCCGAACCGGCGCCGCCATCGGGCACGAAGTCGTACACCGGATTGAACGGCGCGAGCGGCACTTCGCCATCGCCGTCGAGACGAATCTCGAGACCGACGCGATGCGTCAGGTTCGGCTCCCAGGGAACGGCGATAGGAGCCGTGATGTTGGTCACGTCCGTACCAAAGGTGTACCGGTACTGACCGGGCGCCACTTCGACATGCGAACCGCCACTGAAGCGACTGTCCGTCGTCGCCTGGATCGACAGATCCAGCACGTCATTGCCCCTGCCGGTAGCGTTATCCAAAACGTCTTCGACGCGATTCACATAACTCTGCCAGTACGGCAGTCCACCGTTGATGTTCGGATTGGTATTCGGCACGAGTTTGGCGAACGTGAACCAGACGAAGCCGGAGGCAATACCCTCGGCCGGGTTGCCCTGGGCGTCAGTTACTGTGAAGTCAACTACGGGAGGACTGCTGACCGTCACGCCGGTAATTGTGGCCTGCAGTTTACCCAGCGCCGCGATCTCGTCTGCGGTCAGTGTGCTGCCGTCACCGATCATAATGGCAGTGCCGGCTCCTGGCCCCGGCGGCCCTGCTGGCCCCGGTGGTCCCGCTGGCCCTGGTCCGCCCTGCGGGCCTGCAGCGCCGTCCCTGCCGTCATCGCCATCGCAGGCGGCGAGTGCGAGTACGGAAAAAATGAAAAAAACTTGACCAATCTTGCGAACGCTGAACATGTCCGTCCCCTGGTTTATTGCATCACGAAGTATTCGGGATTTATTTCGGTTTTCTTGAGACTTACTGTGATCTTGTAACAGATCGCGTAGTCAAACCTTATTGTTAGATATACGTATGTAGATGGCCAAATTCGCAACTGTTTTTTGTTACCGTTTCATGGCACAAAGTAACCAGGTAATATCGCGTGCGCGTGACGCTATTAAAGGGATCAACATGAGAATCAATCGCATTTGTTTTGTTTCGGTTTTACTGCCATTTTTTGCGGCGGTATCGTCCGCTTCCGAACTCGAGTCCGTCGTCGAGAACTGCAACGGCTGCCACGGGGACGACGGCGTCAGTCAATGGTCTGATGTGCCGACGATCGCGGGTATGCCGGAGTACGTGCACGCTGACGCTCTGTATTTTTTCCGCGATAACGAGCGGCCCTGCAGCGAGAGTGAGTACAAGCAGGGCGATACGAGCCGCCCGGCGACGACCATGTGCAACGCCGTCAGTGATCTGAGTGATGACCTGATCGATGAGATTGCTGCCTATTACTTCGAACTTCCGTTTATTGCGGCACAGCAGGAATTCGACGCGGGCCTGGCGGCGACCGGCAAGGGCGTACACGACGCGCAATGCGACAAGTGCCACTCCGATGGCGGATCGAATCCGGACGACGAGGCTGGCATCCTGGCCGGCCAGTGGATGGGTTACCTCGAAGCGTCGTTTGCCGAGTACAGGTCCGGTGATCGCGAGCAGCCGAAGAGCATGCAGGACGCAATCGACGCCCTCAGCGATGACGAGGTAAAGGCGCTCGTTCACTACTACGCCAGCCAGCAGTGACCGCCGACAAGACCGGAGGCGAGTTTTTCGAAAACCTCTTCGAATCCATCGATGCGATGGACACGGAGCGGTTTTTGAGTTTTATCGACGAAGATGCGACGTTTCGCTTCGGTTCCGCACCGCCGGTCAAAGGTCATGCTGCCATACGTGCTGCGGTCGAGAGTTTTTTTGCTTCGTTTGCCAAGCTGCGACATGTGCTGCAACGGCAGGTCGCAGATGACGATGCCGTCGTCTGCGAGGGCGAGGTAACGTACACGCGACACGACGGCAGCATAATTACACTGCCTTTTGCCAATGTCTTCGAAGTCGATGACGGGCTGATTTCACTGTACCGGATCTACATCGATATCGGCCCGCTATACGCGGCATAACAGCATGCCGACTTCGTCGGACGCTGCGCCAAATACGTATCGTCAGGCCAACGCCTCGACATTAGGATCCATTATAATTGGGTGATGAGTCGCGAATCGGCTGGCAGCAATTCGGAGGATTTCAGCATGGGCAGGCGAAGAGTTGGTTTGAAATCAATCGCGGTCGTAATCCTCTTGACCGTTAGCGGCGTCGGCCTGGCCGACGTTAGCGGTATGCTCAAGCTCTGCGCCGGTTGCCACGGTGAAGATGGCCGCGGCATGACAGCGGAAATGCCGATTATCGCGGGCCAGCCCGCGGTTGCTCAGGAGGACGCGATGTTTGCCTATGCCGACGGTGATCGTACTTGCGGCGACGTACCGATGATGTGCAAGTCGGCCGAGCGACTGACCGAGGATCAGATTATCGAACTCGCGGCACACTTTGCAGCGATGCCTTGGGCCGCTGCAGGAGAAGAGTTCGACGCCGCGCTTGCCGAGGCCGGCAAAACCATACATGACCGGGATTGTGCCATTTGCCACGTTGCCGATGCTGCGGGTGACGGGGACTTCCCTATCCTGCATGGCCAACGCAAGGACTATTTGCGTCACACCTTGCAGCAATATGCTGCCGGGGAACGCACGCAACTGCCTGTCATGGAGAAAAAGATCAGCGCGCTTGCCAGCGAAGATATCGAAGCGTTAGTCAACTATTACGCAAGCTATCGAAATTGATTTCAGCATGGTGGCGTGACCATGAATTCAATGACCTTGCAGTGCTTGGTTTGTGTTATGTGTCTGGTCGTGTTGCAGGCGCAGGCTGAGGAAGCGCCGGATGTTCGGCAGCCACTGAGGTTTGAAGGCTATCCGGGCGCGCCTGAATTCGAAGTCGTGCCGCGCAAGGACGAGCTGTTTTTCTATCCCTGTGCGCAGTGTCACGAAACCATGGAGCCTAATCCCGAGATCCGGACGCTGAACACCATGCACGACGCGGAGATCGAGCACGGCCGCGGACGCATCTGGTGCCTGTCATGTCACAACCTCGAAAACCGCAATTATCTCAACACGCTCCTGAATGAACTCGTCGACTTCGATGAGGCGCATCTGGTCTGTGGTGGCTGTCATGCGAATCGCCACAAGGATTGGTACTTCGGCGCACACGGCAAGCGTGTCGCAAGCTGGCAGGGCGACCGCACGCTTTACAATTGCACGCATTGCCATAATGCGCATAGCCCTGCGATCCAGCCCCGTGCACCGAAACCTGCGCCTCCTGTTCGTGCCGGACTGGAGCGTCAGCCAGGTATCCAACACGAGAAGAGCGCTGTTTGGGATACTCACGTGGAGCGCGAAGAACAATGAGTAATGAGACTGGCTCCGGAAACGACGGCGACAAGTTCGACCAGGCCCGCAGAAATTTCCTGCGCGGCATCGGCATGGGTACCGCCGCCGCCGTTGCGCAGCCCGCCTGGGGCGGCCAGACGTTCCAGGATACTTTCGCCGACTTCTTCCAGAAGGACTACAGGAGAATGTCAGCCGAGGAAATCGAGGCGGCGCTCGAGAGGATCGAGCGTAAGGCGCAGGCACGATACGACGTGGAGATCGAATGTCAGAACACGCCACCGCAGCCGGGCGTCGTTTACGGCTACGCCATCAACATTTCGCGTTGTAAGGGTTACCGCGATTGTGTGCACGCCTGCGTTAAGGAAAACAATCTCGGCCGCGACTCGCAGATGCAGTACATCCGTGTACTGGAGCTGGATCAGGGTGATTTCAACCTCGAGCATTCAGACCATTACTATGAACCGGAGACCGTTCCGGTAGAAGGCAAACACTATCTGCCGGTTCAGTGCATGCAGTGTGATGACCCACCCTGTGTCAAAGCCTGCCCGGTCGAGGCAACCTGGATGGAGCCTGACGGCATCGTCGTCGTAGACTACGATTGGTGCATCGGTTGCCGCTACTGCATGGCGGCTTGCCCCTACTGGGCGCGACATTTCAACTGGACCGTGCCCGAGATTCCCGCAGAAGAAATGAATACGAATACGCACTATCTCGGCAACCGTCCGCGCCCCCGCGGCGTTGTCGAGAAATGTCATTTCTGTATTCATCGCACGAGAAAAGGACAGCAGCCTGCCTGCATGGAAGCCTGCCCGACGGGCTCCCGCATATTCGGCAACCTGCTGGATCCGGATAGCGAGATCCGCTACGTGCTGGCGAACAAGCAGGTATTTCGCCTGAAAGAGGACCTCGGCACCGAGCCCAAATTTTGGTATTACAGTGACTGACTCATAACGATGCCCGTGATTCGTTTCATCTTTGATGGCGTCCGCGAAATGTTCCGCGGCCCGCGCGAGTATTGGATATGGCTGGCTGTACTCAGCCTCGTCGTCCTTTTCGGCGCCGCGCGCTACTCGCAGCAGCTTACAGAAGGACTCGTAGTGACGGGCATGAGCGACCAGGTGTCCTGGGGCTTTTATATCTCCAATTTTGCGTTTCTGGTCGGCATCGCCGCGGCAGCCGTGCTACTCGTGATCCCCGCCTATATCTTTGATCGCAAGGATGTCAAAGAGGTCGTGCTGGTCGGTGAGGGTATGGCGGTGGCGGCAGTGACTATGGCAATTCTGTTCGTTATCGCCGACCTGGGCCGCCCCGACCGCTTGTGGCATATGATTCCGGTCATTGGTCGTTTCCACTGGCCAATCTCGCTGCTCGCGTGGGACGTGCTCGTGCTCAGCGTTTACTTTCTGTTGAACCTGGCGATTCCGTTTTACGTTCTCTACAGCCGTTACCGGGGCAAAGAACCGAACTTCCGGCTTTATTTTCCATTCGTTGTTATCGCCATGTTTTGGGCGATCTCGATCCACACGGTTACCGCGTTTCTGTTTTCCGCGAACCCTGCACGGCCGTTCTGGCACACGGCGTTACTTGGGCCACGATTTATCGCATCGGCATTTGCCTCCGGTCCCGCTCTGATCATCATCACGTTGCAGATCGTCCGCAAACTGACTTCCTACAATGTCAGTCAAACCGTAATCGATTTGCTGGCCCTCATCATGACAACCGCGCTGCAAATCAGCCTGTTTTTTGTCGGGGCGGAGTTGTTTACGGATTTTTACAATGAAGGGGCCCACGCGGCGTCGATTCACTACCTTTTCTTCGGGCTCGGCGGATTCTATTCACTGAAAGCCTGGATCTGGTTTGCCCTGGCACTCAATTTGACGGCCGTGGTGATCCTGATGATTCATCCCTTGCGACAAAAGACACTAATGCTGAATATTGCGTGCGTGCTGACGTTTGTCGGTATCTGGATCGAGAAAGGCATGGGACTCGTCATTCCGGGGTTTGTACCGACACCGCTGGGTGAGATTTTCGAGTACTGGCCGACGAGCGTCGAACTCGCCGTTGCCGCAGCCATATGGGCGTTCGGGGTTCTCATTTTTACGTTGCTCGCGAAAGCGGTGATCGCCATTGAGCAGGGCAAACTTCGCTATCGCGCAAAGGATGCGATGTATCCGCTATGACTCTGCGGCATCTTCTGCAGATCGTTGCTCGTAGGTTCGCCGGGCGTCATCAAAAGTCTTTCTGAGCTCCATGAGAATTGCGACAATCGAATCTTCAGTTTGCTGAAGATCGAACTGGTGCACCCGATTCAGTATCCAGTGGTAGCGATCTTCCAGGTCGCGCACGCGCTGCTGACTGTCGTCCGGCCATCCATGAGATTCGTAGTGGATTCTCGTCCAGCCGAGCAGTCCACCGGCAATATTCAGCTGGTTGAACACGCGCTCGGCCTGGTCTGCGATCAATGGCAAGTTCTCGCTGTTGCCTTCGCCATGACAGTTCCGACAGGCGTGCAAAACGATGTTCCGCAGCTCGGGCCGGCGACTCATTGCCGGATGACAAGTCGTACAGGTCGGTGCCGCACGTTGATCCATCAGGGCGGCGTAATGCTTGCTCTGCAAAAACTGTCGTTGCTTGTCGCCGTGGCACTGACCACAGGTCTCGGGCTGCTTCTGGTAGTACAGGGTGCTCCGTTTGTCGTTCATGGGGAGAACGCCGGCATGCGCCTCTTCTATGGACGTGGCCGAAGCCCGACCCCCATGGCAGTCCTCGCAGCTGACGCCGGCCTGCTCGTGCGGCGACGCCACCCATTGCTGATAGTACTCATGCAACTTCGGATACTGGGAGTAGAACGCAGGATTCTTATGACAACTAACACAGCCATTCTCGGCTGGCAGGGCGCTGACAGAAAACACCAAAGACCAGAGGAGCAGAACCAGCCCAGACACGAATCGAATTCGTAACATGATAGACACCTTTGATGCAGGGCTAGTTGTAGCAAAAGCAGCATTTCATTCTTATGACGGATACTACGTATCCGCCGTATTAGCTCTCAACGCGTGTCTCATAGCTACGTAACCTCGGAAAACCCGGATACCAAATTCAACGCTATTGAAATATCTAGGTGCTAGTGACGCAGCAACCAAGCTTGCGGAATTGACAAATCGGTACACGTTTCATCAACGGGTTCGATCATTTTCGTGATTGACTGGATTCCTAATGCGCATGCGCGAGCGCTCACACGACCCTCGACTGCCTCAGAGTAGTCATGGAAGGTGTTGGCTTCTCGTAGCGGCGGCGATTTTCTCTTTCGCGGCAACCTCCACGCCGGCCCAGGACAATCAAAATTGCTTCGATTGCCACGCCGACGTAGAGCTGACGGGCTCCATTGCGGGCGAGGAGATGTCGATGTTCGTGGCCGAAAAGGCCTACGCGGCATCCGTTCACGCGGGCATGGCATGCGTGGATTGCCACCAGGATCTCGACCCGACCAAGCGCCGGCACTCCACGCGCAAGGATCTCGAACTGGTCGATTGCGGCGGTTGCCACCGGCGCCAGGCCGTCGCGCACAATAACAGCCTGCACGGCGCAGCTGCGGTGCGTGGCGATCCGCTGGCCCCGCGCTGCGCAGACTGTCACGGCAAGCACGACATCCTGTCGGCCTCCAACCCGGACGCGCCGACGGCAGTGATGAATGTGCCGCTGCTCTGTGGGAGTTGTCATCGGGAGGGTTCTCCGGTATCCCGAACTCACGAGATCTCGCAGGACAACATCCTCGAGAACTACTCGATGAGCATCCACGGTGAGGGCTTGTTCCGTCAGGGTCTCACCGTCACGGCCGTCTGCACCTCCTGTCACACGGCACATGACATCCTCCCGCACACCGATGTGCGATCGAGCATTCACGCGAACAACGTGGCCAAGACCTGCACCTCATGCCACGGGCAGATCGAGCGCGTCCATCGCAAGGTGATCGAGGGTCAGCTATGGCGCGATGAGCCGCACAAAATCCCGGCCTGTGTCGACTGCCACGCTCCGCACAAAATCCGCCGCGTTTTCTACCCGGATGGCTTGGCCGACAAGGACTGCCTGACCTGTCACAGCGATCCGGACCTGACGATGGCGCGTGACGGCAAGGCCGTCAGCCTGTATGTCGATGAGCAGGTATTCGAGAACTCGGTGCACGCGGATACGGCTTGCTCACAATGCCACACGGATGTAACGGTCGCCCAGGAACGTGCTTGCGCGACCGTGCAGTCAGCGGTGGATTGCAGCATCTGCCACGCCGAACAGGTCACCGAGTATCAGGGCAGCACGCACGGAACGTTGCACGCAGAAGACGATCCGGATGCGCCGTCGTGCCAGGACTGTCATGCGAGGCACGCGACGCTCGACAAGGATTTGCCGGCGTCGCCTACCTACCCGCGCAACGTTCCGACGCTGTGCGGCCGCTGTCATCGCATTGGTGAGCAAGCGGCGACACGGATCGAGGCCGAGGTGCAAGATATCGTGGGTAGCTACGAAGACAGCGTCCATGGTCGTGCCTTGACAGAGAGCGGTCTCATCGTGGCGGCGACTTGTGCCGATTGCCATGGAGCACACTCCGAACTTCCTCCAGAGGACCCACGTGCCTTGGTCAATCCGCAGAACATCGCCGGCACCTGCGGCGTCTGCCACCACGGCATCGAGGAGGAGTTCCGAACCAGCATCCACTGGACTGATGACCCGGATGCCGAGGAGGAGCATCCTACTTGCGAGGACTGTCACGCCTCGCACACGATTTCGCGAATCGACAAACCGGGATTCCGGACCCGAATGATGGAGCAGTGCGGCCAGTGTCACGTCGAGCAGGCAGAGACTTTCTTCGACACGTTTCACGGCAAGGTTTCACGCTTGGGTGGAGAGGGTGTCGCGAAGTGTTACGACTGCCATGGCATTCACGACATTCTTCCCCCAACCGAACCCGCCTCGCACCTCAGCCGGGACAATGTCGTCGCGACCTGCGGCCAGTGCCACGAAGGATCGCACCGGCGTTTCGCCGGCTACCTGACGCATGCGACGCACCATGACCGCGACCGCTATCCCTGGTTGTTCTGGTCGTTCTGGGGCATGACCGCGTTACTGGTCGGCACCCTGACTTTCGCCTTGCTGCATACGCTGGCCTGGGTCGTTCGGCTGGTGCTGAGTCGGCACGAGTGGCAGCCGCATAAGGCTCTGGCTCGAGAAAACAACGCGACGGCAAAAGTCTACCGCCGGTTCAACCGCCTGCAACGCGCCCTGCACATCGTGATGATGATCAGCTTCTTCACGCTGGCGTTGACCGGGATGGCGTTGAAATTCTCGTATATGTCCTGGGCACAGACGACCTCCCGAATCCTGGGCGGATTCGACAGTATGGGATTCCTGCATCGCGTGGCTGCAATCATGTTGCTCGTTGTCGCGATCGTGCATCTGCGGGACGTGATTCGTCGCAAGAAAGCAAAGCGACAGACCTGGCGCCAAGTCATCACCGGACCGGACTCCATCATATTCAACGGCCGTGATTTTCGCGAGTTCATACAGTCCATCAAATGGTTCTTCGGCCTGGGTTCCCGTCCGAAATACGGCCGTTACACCTACTGGGAGAAGTTCGACTATTTTGCAGTGACCTGGGGCATCGCCATTATCGGTACCACGGGCCTGGTGCTGTGGATGCCGGAATTTTTCACGTACCTCGTTCCGGGCTGGGCGGTCAACGTGGCCACGATCATCCATAGCGACGAAGCGCTGCTCGCCGTGGGATTCATATTTACGATTCACTTCTTCAACACGCACTTCCGGCCCGACAAGTTCCCGATGGATCCCGTGATATTCACCGGGCGCGTGCCGCTGGATGAACTGAAATACGACAAGCCGGGCGAGTACGAAGCGATGGTGGAATCCGGCGAGCTGGAGAATCACCTCGTGGATGCCTATCCAAAGTCCAAAGAGCGGGGCCTCAAGATATTCGGTGCGTTTGCGCTCGCCTTCGGCCTAATACTTCTGGCTCTGATCATTTACACGATGCTGTTCGGCTACCGTTGAGACCGAGCTAATCGGAGGACCCGTGACCACTCACATGTACAAGTTACTCGCTACCCTGGTGACCAGTCTGCTGCTCGGGCTGCAGGCGGCCGACGCTCAGGAGGATAATGCGTGTAATGATTGTCACGAAGTCGATGTGGCGCACTTCGAGACCACCCCACACGGCTCGGCGGCATGCATCGACTGCCACGTCGGCGCGGACCGCAGGCACAGACGCGGGCTCGATCCGGTGGACTGTGGAGAATGTCATGCCGAGATTCTCGCCGAACAAATTGTGAGTGTGCACGGCCCGCAGGGTGTGCAACGCATCCCCGGCATGGAGCTTCCATCTTGCTCGGGTTGTCATGGCGATTTGCATGCCATGACGCCGGCAAGTGAGCCGTCTTCTCCCGTTCACGCCAGCCGCCAGGGAGAGACCTGCGGGACCTGCCATGGCGCCGGGCAGCCGGCGCCGCCGGGCGTTCACACTATTCGCCCGATTGAGGCCTACACCGCCAGCGTGCACGCTGCCAGAGTGGCCAGTGGTGAGCATGGTCCGAGTTGCAGCGATTGCCATTCGGCCCACTCGCCGTTGCCCGCTGTTGATCCAGCCTCTTCGATCAACCGTCTGAATGTGCCGGACACTTGCGGTTCCTGTCATGCCGAAATCACGGCTCAGTACGAACAGAGTATTCATGGCCTGGCCGCAACCGCCGGAGTCCGGGGCTCGCCCGTCTGCACCGACTGCCACGGCGAGCACCGCATTCTGGCCGTGGGCGCGGAAGGCTCGCCCGTATCGGCGACTAACATCCCGATCCGTGTCTGCGGGCCGTGCCACTCGGATTTGCGCCTGGGCGAGAAATATGGCCTGGACGCCGACCAGGTCCCCTCCTACAAGGACAGCTTTCATGGGCTGGCTTCCCGCGCGGGCGTGCAACGGGTTGCGAATTGCGCGAGCTGTCACGGCGTACACAACATCCTGCCTTCGAGCGATCCCAACTCCCACATCCATCGCGACAATCTGGCGCAAACCTGCGGCAAATGCCACCTGGGAGCCGGCAGCCGGTTTGCCATCGGCCCCGTGCACGTGTTGGCAGAGCAGACACCCAACATCGTCGCGTACTGGATCCGGGCCATCTACATTCCGCTGATCTGGGTCACCGTCCTCGGCATGCTCGCCCACAATCTGCTCGATCTGATCAAGAAGACGCGCTATCCGGAGCCGCGACTTCGCAAGCCTCCCGAGCGCTGCAAAATCAAGGAACGCATGTCGTCGCCATTTCGGTTTGCCCACGGCGTGGCCGCTGTGAGCTTCATGGTGCTGGTGTTCACCGGTTTCGCACTGAAGTACCCCGAGAGTTGGTGGGCGGGACTGCTGCAGCTCGGCGGAGAGGACGGCGAACTTCGCGGCCTGCTTCACCGCATCGCTGCCGTGGGCCTGATCGGGGCCTGCTTCTTCCACTTCGCGCATCTTGCCGTCAGTGTCCGCGCCCGGCGTCAGATCGCTGCGCTGCTCCCGGGTTTTGCCGACTTCAAAGAGTTTGCCCACCGGATTGGCTACAACCTGGGGCGCCGGTCCGAGCCGCCGGCCCCGGTGCGCATCGGCTACGTGGAGAAGATCGAATATTGGGCGGCGCTGTGGGGTACTGCTATTACGGCAATCACGGGGCTGCTGCTGTGGTTCGAGAACTTCACGCTGACATGGCTCCCGGGCTGGGTGCCCGAGGCCGCCACTGTCCTGCATTTCCTGGAGGCGATTCTGGCCACTCTGGCTATTCTGGTCTGGCACTTCTACTTCGTCATCTTCGATCCGGCGGTATATCCGATGGATGCGGCCTGGCTGACGGGTACGCCGCCATTCTCACGAGCCGAAGAGCGAGGTGAGGTCATCTATGAGGACTCGACCGAGCAACAAGGCGATTAGCTCCAAAGTGCAGGTGCCGAGCAGCGCGGCACAGGGCTTCGGAAAACCCGGATATGAAGTTCAACACCCATACAATATTACCCACTCGGGCCAGCAGTGAGGTTGGGAGCGTGAATCTGATCCTCGCATCAAGTCGCGGTTAATGGACATTGCCATGGTCACCGGTAAGATGCCGACTGGGCGATTCATGGGCGGGTGGCCACACGAATATCAGCGGCCGCTCAGCCACTAATACATCCCAAAACGACCCGGAGTTTACCGGCACTCGAGGAACAGCATGTTTAAGAATTTTTTTGCATCCATAACGCACAACGCGATCAGCTTGATCGGCACGGCGCTTGCGGTGGCGAGCCTGGTGCTCATCTTGAGCCTGTTTACGATGCAACAATTCGGCTTCGAGGGCGGCCCGTATCTGGGCATCCTGACGTATCTGATCCTGCCGATGATCTTTGCAGTCGGCTTGATTCTGATTCCTGTCGGCGCCGTGTTATACCGACGCAAGATACGCAAAATGCCCGGCGGGGAAGCGGCGCCGCTATTTCCGGTCTTCGACCTGAATAAGGCGCACACACGCCACTGGCTACTGATTTTCGTCGGTGCAACGATGGTCAATATCATCATTCTTGCCAGTGCGACTTACAAGGGTGTGGAGGTGATGGAATCCGTCGAGTTCTGTGGTCTGGCGTGTCATTCGGTGATGGAGCCCGAGCACACCGCCCATTCGCGGTCTCCGCATTCAAGAGTTGCGTGTGCCGACTGCCACATCGGCCCCGGGGCCAACTGGTTCGTCAAGTCCAAGCTGGACGGCGCCTGGCAGCTGGTATCTGTTGCGCTCGATCTCTACCCGCGGCCCGTTCCTACACCGCTACACGATCTGCGTCCGGCACGCGATACGTGCGAGCAATGTCATTGGCCGACGAAGTTCGTTGGAGACAAGCTTCGGAAGATCAAGCACTACAGGGAAGATGAAGCCAATACGGAGTTGACGACGGCGCTGCTTCTGAGAGTCGGTGGTGCGGACGGGTCGATGTCGTCGGGCATCCACTGGCATGTCGATCCGGGCGTGGAAATTCGTTACCGGTCGGACGAGACACGCGAAGAAATTTACGAAGTGGAATTCACAGACACGGATGGCGCCGTAACAAATTATGCCGATAGAAAAGCGCCGGAAGAGGGCGGAACATGGCGAACGATGGACTGTGTCGACTGCCACAATCGACCAAGCCATATTTACAAGCCCGCGGCCAGTGAGGTTGATCGGGCAATCAAGGAAGGATCAATCGACCGGTCGCTGCCATTCGTCAAGCGCGAGGGCCTGCGTATCATCGATGCACAGTACGAATCTCACGAGGACGCGCGCACCGTAATCGCTGCTGAGTTGCAGCAGTTCTATGCAGACAACTATCCCGAGCTCGCCACCGGGAGCACTGATTCCATCAGCGCCGCGGCTGAGGCCCTCGGCGACCTCTACTCGGTCAATGTCTTTCCGAATATGCAGGTCTGGTGGGACACGTACCCAAACCATATCGGCCACGTGCAATCACCTGGTTGTTTTCGTTGCCACTCCCGGTCAATGAGAACGGCCGAACGCGAGCAGATATCAAACGATTGCGATACCTGTCATGTGCTGCTTGCTGAAGGCGAAGAGAATCCGGATATAGTCTCGTTGCTGAGATCTGAGTAGGTTTTTTTCGGCGCCAGCCTGCCCAAAAGATCAACGGCGGCGATGGCGGACTCTACGGATTCTACGTATTGTGCCTGCCGGTGATGCTCCGTATCCCTGACTCGCTGGGGGCAATATAGAAGGTAGTAAGCAGCCGTGTTTGCGCAATTTCTTGTTCAATGCCTGACGGCATCGCCATGGAAGATCGCGTAGCCGCCCTTGAGTCGCGTCTTGCTGCGGTTGAGCAGCGGCTGAATGCACTCGAAGGCGCACAAGCAGACGTATTGGCGTCCGAGGAACGAGCCCCTGGAGCAGATAATCGTGAAGGTTTTGTTTCGCAAGCGTCTACGCTGATAGGCAGCGTTTTACTGATTTTTGGCGGCGCCTACCTCCTGCGCGCCATCACCGACCTGAATGTCGTCCCGACAGCGTTTGGAATCCTTCTGGGCGCATCCTACGCACTTCTTTGGCTGTTTGTCGCCCATCGAAAAGCCGGCAACGAGGACGAGCGTGCAAGCGCCATGTTTTACGGTGGCGCATCCATCTTTCTGGCCCTGCCGTTACTTGTTGAGGCAAACACGCGATTCGAGTTGCTGTCGGGTCAGCAAACCGTTGTTGCCCTCGCGCTGTTCTGCGCGCTGGCTATGCTGGTAGCCGTAACGCGAAATCTGCGGAGCCTGGGCTGGCTCGTGACG
Source organism: Gammaproteobacteria bacterium (assembly GCA_029864095.1). Taxonomy (GTDB): domain Bacteria; phylum Pseudomonadota; class Gammaproteobacteria; order Steroidobacterales; family Woeseiaceae; genus UBA1847. The sequence goes on from JAOTUB010000004.1 coordinate 52,492, forward strand.
GCGGGCGGTATCGTGACCGCCTTCGTCGTACTTAACGCGTCGCGCGCCGCTGTTGCAGTTCCGGCGTTTCTTATCATCCTGGGTCTCGGTTCCTTATGGGCCGTCTATGTGCGGCAATGGATAGGGCCGCAATGGCTGGGAGCCCTTGGAGCCAACACAGGCGTCGTGGTATTGCTCCTGATCAGCACCAGCGATCAGTGGTCAACGGAGCCGCTGACACCGTTTCTGCTGGGCGCTGCACTGCTGGTCACTTATCTTGTGAGCTTTGCCCTTCGCTCGCACGTCCGCGGGCAGAATGTCGGTATTTTCGAAACACTGCAGGCATTGTTGGCCGTTGGCATCGTATTTTGGGCCGCGAGCGTTGCAGCGCAAGCCGGCCAACTCGCTCTTGCGACGGTTGGTGCCTGGGTTGTCGTGATCGGTGCGTGTGCCTATGGTCTGGCGTTCACTCCGGAAACCCGCTCTGCTCGCGGCCGAAATTTCTACTTCCATTCCGCACTGGGACTGGCACTCGTGGTCGCAGGTACGGCCCTGGCGATGTCACCGGCTATTGCTGCAGCTGCCTGGTCACTGATGGCGTTGGCTATGGCCTGGTTCAGTGGCCGATTCGGCAGGGTTGCTCTGAGCCTGCAATGTACTTTCCTGTTACTCGCTGCAGGCGTGGGCTCCGGCATTCTGACGACAGGTTTGGAGGCGCTGGCGGGAGACGCCTCGGCATTATGGCCACCATTTGTTCCATGGCACCTGATCATCGCGCTGACGACAGTTGCCTGCCTTTTCATTCCGGTAGCCCAGCATTCCGATCGGTGGGGCGTCCTGTCCGGTGCGCCGCAGCTTATCGTTCTGGCGCTATCGGTCTGGGAGGTGGGTGGACTCATGGTTGTATACCTTGCACCGGCTCTGGCCGGTGTGGGTGGCGCAGACGCCAACCCGGCCATCCTGGCTGCGCTTCGGACGGCCGTCTTGTCGGCAGCATCGGTAACCCTCGCGTTGTCGAGTAGATTCAAGCGCTGGCCTGAGGCTCGCTGGCTGGTCTACCCGGTCTTGCTCGTGGTCGGCGTCAAACTCCTTCTTGAGGACTTTCCAAACGGCCAGCCCGCAACCCTTTTCGTGGCCCTCGCCGTGGTTGGTGGTGCCTTGTTGCTCGTGGCAAAACTGTTAAGCCGCGACAAGATCGGAGCATAAGAAATTCCATGGCGTCGGCCCGGGGTATGTCCGTTACTTTTATCGTGGCTATCCCTTACGTAATTTGCCCCCAATCCCTGCTAGCGTCTGTTTTGCGAACTTATCAAAACAATTGCACCCATTGACCGAAGCAATCAAATCTGCCGCCGAACGGGCTCGGGAAGCGAGAAAGCAACTTTATTTCGAGCTTGCAAGTGGAGCCAGCGGCCTGGCATTGGCACTATTCATGTGGGGCCACATGATTCTGGTTGGTTCCATACTGACGGGCGAGCGCGGATTCAACTGGCTCGCGGGCATGCTCGAGGACTATTACATCGCGCAGCCGACCGTGGTCGTTATTTTCGCGCTGTTTCTCGTGCATGCGGTGTTTGCCAGCCGCAAGATTCCGGCGCAGTTGGCGCAGCGCCGGCAAATGCTGCAACTCGGCCGCGGCCTCAGCCGTTCCGGTCGTGATACGCCGGCCGGCAGCAGCAGTGAGGCATTCCAGCCGCACCTGGAATCACTGCTGTGGATCTGGCAGGTACGTACTGGCATGGTCATCCTCGTCCTCGGCAGCTTCCACGTGATCCTGCTCGGCATCGACGTACTGACGCCGCTGTTCGGAGAGCGCACGGGCATCGAGGCGCTCAGCAGCGTGGCCCGCGTCAAAGCCGGGCTGTGGCTGCCGTACGCGATACTGCTGATCTCTGTCGAGTTTCACGCGGGCGTCGGCCTGTATCGCCTGGCGGTTAAATGGGGTGCCGGCTCGTTCCTGTCGCGGCCTGGTCTGCACATCATCGAGCGGGTGCTGCTGTGGTTCTTCCTCGGACTCGGCGTTGTCCTGCTGCTCGTGCTTGCTGAAGTATTGCCGCCCCCGCTTGCATTCCTGCTGTCGGCGCCGGTGACATGAGCTCCGAACTAATCAGTACCGACGTGCTCGTCATCGGCGGCGGACTCGCCGGCGAACGCTGCGCCATCGAAGCGGCGGCTGCGGGGCACGACGTCCTGATACTGTCCCTGGTGCCGCCGCGACGCAGCCACAGCTGCGCAGCTCAAGGCGGCATGCAGGCGGCTCTCGGCAATTGTGTCAAAGCGCAAGGCGATAACACGACGCTGCATTTCCTCGACACTGTGCGTGGCTCGGACTGGGGCGCCGACCAGGAGGTCGCGCGGATTTTTGCTGAAGAAGCCCCCGTTGCAGTTCGCGAACTGGCGCACTTTGGTGTGCCATGGACTCGTGTGCGCGGCGGCAAAAACAGCTATGTCATCAAGGGCGAACGTGTCGACATCGAGGAGCATCTCGAGAACGATGGCCTGATCATGCACCGCGACTTTGGCGGCACGGCCAAATGGCGCGCCTGCTACGCGGCGGCGGCGACGGGTCACGCGGCGCTGTATGCCGTCGATAGCGAAGTCGTCAGGCTTGGAATTTTGGTCAGGGATCGTACCGAGGCGGTCGAGCTGATACACGATGGCAACCGCTGCTGGGGTGTGGTCGCCCGCTGCCTCAGAACCGGCAGCCACTTTCCGGTGCTCGCCAAGGCCACGGTAATCGCGACCGGCGGCTATGGCCGGATTTATGGCCAGTACACGACCAACGCGACGATCAACGAAGGCATGGGTGCCAGCATCGCATTGAACACGGGTATCGTGCCACTCGGCAACATGGAAGCAGTACAGTTTCACCCGACAGCGCTCGTGCCCAGCAACATCTTGATTACGGAAGGCTCCCGCGGTGACGGCGGCTATCTGCTCGACAAAAATCTGCATCGCTTCATGGTTGACGCCGAACCCGAAAAACAGGAACTCGCGAGTCGCGATGTCGTCTCTCGTCACATGAAACAGTGTATGCGCGACGGCAATGGCGTGGAGACGCCTTACGGGCCGCACCTGTGGCTCGACCTGCGACATCTGGGGGAGCATCATCTCACGACCAAACTTCGCGAGGTCTTTGATATCTGCCGCGACTTCGTCGGCCTGAATCCGGCGCACGAGCTGATACCGGTGCAACCGACGCAGCACTATTCGATGGGTGGCGTGCGTGTCAACAAAGACGGCCAGGCCTACGGCATGGCCGGTCTGTTTGTGGCTGGAGAGGCCTCTTGCTGGGATATGCACGGTTTTAATCGTCTCGGCGGCAACAGCCTGGCCGAAACGGTCGTTGCCGGTCGTATTGTCGGACAGCGCGTCGGCGAATTCGCCGCCGCTGCCAGTCTCGATGTGCAGACGAGCCTGGCCTTCGAGGTAAGACGTTCTGCCGAGCAGCGCGCAGAGGCGTGGCTGGCGCGATCAGGCTCCGGACCCACTATTTACGACATTCGCAATGCGATGGGCGAAACGATGATGAACAAGGTCGGCATATTCAGAACCGGCGACGAGTTGGCGCAAGCCGTCGACGATATTTCCGCTTTGCTCGCCGACTGCGATAAGGCTGTGCTGCGCTCGAAAGCCCCGGGCATGAATCCCGAGCTGACTTTCGCTCTGCGCCTGAAAGGCATGCTGCGCCTGGCGTTCGTTACGGCGAAGGGCGCGCTGCTGAGAACCGAAAGCCGTGGTGCACACTATCGATCCGACTATCCGCTGCGCGACGATGCCGAGTGGTTGAATCGAACTCTCGTACGCTGGGCGGCAGACGGTCCGGAACCGGAATTCACCTATGAACCGGTCGGTGAGATCGACCTGCCACCGGGGCATCGCGGCTACGGCAGCGACGAGCGCATCGAGATGCGCCAGTCAATCGAGCAGTACAACAGTGATGCCTACAAACAGCAGGCCGATCACGGCCGGTTGGCGACAAAGGAAGCACCGGGCAGCAGGATGCGCTGGGGAGACTGGAGGGCGCAGGAATGACAGGAAATGGGTCCGGGGCATCGCGACGACTGCGATTCGAGATATTCCGCTACAACCCGGAGAATTCGGAGTCTGTGCCTCACATGCAGACATTTGAACTCGATGAGGCGCCGTACATGTCGCTGTTCATCGCACTCAATCAGATTCGCGAAACGCAGGACCCCAGCCTGCAGTTCGACTTCGCATGCCGTTCGGCGATCTGCGGCTCCTGCGGCATGATGGCCAATGGCCGGCCTGCGCTGGGTTGCCGCACGCTGACCTCCGATCTGCCTGACGTCATTCGCCTGCACCCGTTACCGGTGTTCAAGCTGATTGGCGACCTCTCCGTCGATACTGGCACCTGGTTCCGGCAAATGGTGGAGAAGTCCGAGGCATGGATCCACAGTGAGCAGGCGTTCGATCCGGAGGCACAGGAAGAGCGCATGGATGACGAGCTTGCGCAGGCTATTTACGAAGGCGATCGCTGCATCGAATGTGGTTGCTGCGTCGCTTCCTGCGGAGCTGCCAACCTGAATGCCGATTTCGCGGGGCCGGCCGGACTGAACCGCATGGCACGATTCATGATGGATCCACGCGACTCACGCGGCGATGCGGACTGGTTCGAAGTCGTGTCGAACAGCGATGGCGTGTTCGGCTGCATCGGCTTGATGGCGTGTCACGATATTTGTCCCAAGGAACTTCCGCTTCTTGAGGTATATGCCTATCTGCGCCGCAAGGCGCTGGCCACGAAACTCAAGATCTTGTAGCAAGCGCCTGGCAACCGTTGGACGTCAGGTGCCTTAGCGCACATCTGCAATACTACGTATGTCGGCAGTCGCCGCAAACGCGTTAGTATGTACCGTTATCGCCGGATCTTTCGGGACGATGAATGAGAGCCTCTGTGCGCGCTTCAATTTCGGTGATGCCAATATCGCGGAGCGGCTTCGTTATGTTGGCCTGAACAGCCCAAGCGATCATACGACTGCAAAGCAACTGCATTCCCGGGTGATTCAGCCCAATCTCGACCAGATAATTGACGATTTCCATGCCTCACTCCACAAACATCCGATTTTCCGTGAATTGATGAGTGGGCATACACAGGTCGCTCGTTGGAGAATCACACAACGGCAGTACCTGCTCAGCCTTGGCCAGCAGTTCGATACGTCGCAATACTTTGAGGCGCGATTGCAAGTCGGGTCGGCCCATCAGCGAGTCGGAGTGTCTCTCAGCCTGTACCAGTGCTTTTACTGTCTGATGCAGACACTTCTGATTCAGAGGATACCGGTCGAGATTCAAGCGACGCCCGAGGCATACACAAATCTCATCCAGTTCATTTTGAAGATAACAGCACTCGATATGTCGCTCGCAATCGAGACCTACCACTCCGACAAAGTAAACAGCCTGGAGCAGTCTATTGTCTCTATTCGGGGTGAGGGCGAAGTCATGCGCCGGCATCTGCAGACGGACTCACTGACTCAGTTATACAGCCGCGCCTTTGCCATACGCGCACTAAAGGAAAAACTGGCGGACGCGCTCGCGCAAGAGCGATCGCTGTCCGTCGTGATGGCGGATGTCGATCACTTCAAGAGCATCAACGACAACCATGGTCATATCGTCGGCGACCGCATACTCAAGGATGTCGCGACGCGCATGGAGAGCGGCGCGCGTACATGTGATGTCATTGGCCGATACGGTGGCGAAGAGTTTATCCTTGTACTCGACGATGCGGCGCTCGATTTGGCGTCCGTACTGGCGGAAAGAATACGAACGCGAGTTGCCGCAGATCCGATCCACAGAGGCTCAATCGACTTACAGGTCACATTGAGTCTTGGAGTCGCTCAGGCGCGTAGCGGAGATAATGCCGAATCGCTGATATCTCGCGCGGATACTGCACTGTACGCAGCGAAAAAGGCGGGCCGCAACTGCGTTCGAACGGAACCTCAACTCGGAGAGTTGCATGCGTGCCTGCAGAAGTTATGACTCAAGCGGATGTTTGTGACACAGCAATCACTTCGATACAGCAAGATTACTCAGCGCACGCAGCACGTCGCGCCGGCTGATCTGCCCGACGAGACGGTTGTTTCTCAATACCGGAAAGCGTCGGAAGCCGGAATCCAGGAACTTTTGCGCGAGATCGATAATACTCATCTGAGCGTCCACGGTTTCGACGTTCGGGGTCATATAGTCTGCGACGGGTCCGCCCCAGTCGCCGTAGTAGCCCGCGTTCAACGCGATCTTCAGGCAGTCGAGCTCGGACAGCATGCCGATCAGATCGCCCTGGTCGTTCACAACGGGCGCGCCGGCAATCCGGTTTTGCACGAGCTGATGAATGGCATCCAGAACGTCCATGTCGGGTTTGAAGGTAACAAGGCGGCCCGTCATGTAATCGCGAACCATAGCTGATTTCGGGCTCATTGTTCGGACTCCCGTAGACACTTGCCGCTGCACAATTCGCAGCCGGCGCCATTGAGGCCGCCGCAGCTGCCGCTTATCGGTTTGCGGCCATTCATAACGCCGATCGCCATCGCCGCGATAACGGCGAGAAGCACCACGAACGTGACAAGCAATGTTGGCAACAGCGTCATTACGATGATCTCAGTTGTTCGAACGCGGGGGACGATCGCTCGTCGATCCCGGTTTCGCTGCGAAGCAAGAATAACACTGCAAGGTTCTCTTTCATTGCGAGCTGCATGCCCGCCTCGGGCCCCATCACGAGCAACGCGGTCGCCAGCGCATCGGCGCGGTAACCGCTGCTATCGACGACAGTAACCGAGGCCAGCGAGTGCGTGATCGGCCTGCCCGTCCTTGTATCGATCGTATGCGAGTAGCGCTTGCCGTCGGCTTCAAAGTAATTACGATAGTCGCCGGATGTCGCAACGGCCGTGTCGCTCAACCTGACGACTGTATACGGCCGCCGTTGATCCGTGAACGGGAATTCGATGCCGATCGCCCACTTCTCGCCGCTGGCGTTAGTTCCACGAAGACGCAGTTCGCCACCGACCTCGACGAGATAATTCTGGAAACCCGCATCTTCAAGCCAGTCCGCAACGCGATCGACGGCATATCCCTTGCCGAACGCAGACATATCCAATACGAGTTCGACAATGTCTTTCCTGAGCGCCGGCCGGGCACAGTCGGCTTGCAGGTGCTCATAGCCGACGGACTCGAGCATCGCGGCAATGCGCTCATCCGCAGGCGGCTCGTCGACTATATCGCCGGGGCCAAAGCCCCACAGATTGACGAGCGGTCCGACCGTGATGTCGAACAATCCGCCCGTTTCTGCGCTCAACGCCAGCGCCGCTGCAACGCTCTTACAAAACTCGGCTGACACGTCCTGCCATGCCGTTGTCGCATTGCTGTTGAATCGCGAAATCTCGGAGTCCGGCCGGTAAGTGGACATCATGGTCTCGACATCCTCGAATGATGCCTCGATATCCTGCTGCAAACTGGCAGCATCGACATCAACGCCGGCAAGCTTCACGCTGAACTGCGTGCCCATCGTATTGCCGTTAAGCTCGATCGCGCCCGGCGCCTCTGCGCACGCGGTGCAGAGGGAGATAATGGCAAAAACGATCAGGGCTCTCATTCAGGCTCCGAAGTCGTCCAGCAGGATGTGATCTTTGGTGACGCCGAGGTCATCGAGCATCTTGATTACGGCGGTATTCATCATCGGCGGCCCGCACAGGTAGTACTCGCAATCTTCCGGTGCCGGATGATCAGCGAGATAATTGTCATACAAGACGTTGTGTATGAAACCCGTGTATCCAGTCCAGTTGTCCTCGGGAAGCGGTTCTGAAAGTCCGATGTGCCACTTGAAATTGTCGTTCTCGCGCGCAAGCTCATCGAACTCCTCGACGTAGAACATCTCGCGAAGGCTCCTGGCGCCGTACCAGAAAGACATCTTGCGATTCGTATGAATTCTCTTCAGTTGATCGAAGATATGCGCGCGCATCGGCGCCATGCCCGCGCCGCCGCCGATGAAAATCATTTCGTTGTCGGTTTCTTTCGCAAAAAACTCGCCATACGGACCCGAAATCGTCGCTTTGTCTCCAGGCTTCAGATTGAAAATGTATGACGACATGATTCCGGGCGGTACCGAATCATCGGCGCCCGGTGGTGGCGTCGCGATGCGGACATTCAGTTTGATCGTTGTCTTTTCCAGCGGGTAACTTGCCATCGAGTAGGCACGAGACACAGTATGTTTGACATGTGATTCGTAGCGCCACAGGTTATAGCGGTCCCACTCGTCATGGAATTCCTCGTCAATATCGAAGTCTTTAAACGACAGGTCGTGCGGCGGGCACTCGATCTGGATGTAGCCACCTGCCCTGAAATCCAGTTCTTCACCCTCGGGTAACTCGAGGACCAGCTCCTTAATAAAGCTTGCGACATTGCGATTCGATGTGACCGTGCATTCGATTTTGCGGATGCCGAAGATCTCTTCGGGCACCGCGATGCGCATGTCCTGCTTTACGGATACCTGGCAGGAGAGCCGGTAATGTTCCCGTGCTTCGCGCTTGCTGATCAGCGAGGTCTCGGTCGGCAGGATCGCGCCACCGCCTTCGAAGACCCTGACGGTGCACTGTCCGCAGGTGCCGCCACCGCCACAGGCCGAGGGCACGAAGATGCCGGCGTCGGCCAGGGTATTCATGAGCTTCCCGCCAACGGGAATTTCCAGCTCTTTGTCGTCGTTGATGGTGAGCGTAATAGAACCTTCCGCAACGAGTTTCGAGCGCGCCGCAAGAATGACGAATACGAGTATCAGGATGATCACGGTAAACAGCGCGACGCTCAGACCAACCTGCAGCAGTGTTGCGCTGTCCATCGTCACAGTCGAATCCCCGAGAAGCCCATGAAGCTAAGGGACATCAGGCCGACGATGATGAACGTAATGCCGAGGCCCTGCAGGCCTTCGGGTACGTCGCTGTATTTCAGTTTTTCCCGTATGCCCGCAAGTCCGATCAGTGCCAGCGCCCAGCCGAAGCCGCTGCCGAAACCGAAGACGATGCTCTCACCCATATCGTAGTGCCGTTCGACCATGAACAAGGTGCCGCCGAGGATTGCGCAGTTGACCGTGATCAGCGGCAGGAAAATGCCGAGCGCGTTGTAGAGTTTCGGAAAGTATTTATCGAGCGTCATCTCGAGAATCTGCACGAGCGCCGCGATTACGCCGATGTAGCTGACCAGGCCGAGAAAGCTCAAGTCGACATCGGGCAACCCGGCCCAGGCAAGGGCGCCCTTCCTTAGCAGCAGGGCGTAAATCAGATGGTTTATCGGCACCGTGATGATCTGTACGACGACGACCGCGAGACCGAGACCGACTGCCGTTTCGACGCGCTTCGATATCGCAAGGAACGTGCACATGCCGAGAAAAAACGCGAGGGCGAGGTTTTCGACGAACGCTGCCTGGACAAAGAGATTGATGTAGTCCGCCATCACAGCACCTCGGTTCTGTGTACTTCGTGAATGCGGAGTTCGGGAACTTCAACCTGCTTACGTTTCCAGGTGCGAATGGTCCAGATCAGCAGGCCAATAATGAAAAACGCGCTCGGTGGCAGCAGCATCAGGCCGTTGGCCTCGTACCAGCCACCGTCGGACACGAGCGGCAGGATGCGATAACCGAGCAGCGTGCCGGCGCCAAACAGCTCGCGCACAGTCGCAACAATGATCAGTATTGCGCTGTAACCGAGCCCGTTGCCGAGTCCGTCGAGGAAGCTCATGCCGACGCCGTTTTTCATAGCAAACGCCTCGGCACGGCCGAGCACGATGCAGTTGGTGATGATCAGCCCGACAAACACCGACAGTTGTTTGCTGGTCTCGAACGCATACGCGCGAAGCATCTGATCGACGACAATGACGAAGGACGCAATGATCGTCATATGCACGATGATGCGGATATTGTTCGGGATATGATGGCGAATGCTGCTGATCGCAGCCGTCGACAACGCGGCGACGCTCGTGAGCGCCAGGCACATCAACAGTGCCGGCAGCAGCGATGTCGTGACCGCCAGCGCCGAGCAGATGCCGAGAACCTGCAGCGTGACCGGATTGTTATCGACGAGCGGATCGATCAATACTTTGCGTGCGCCGTTCATAATTTACGCGACTCCTCCTGGCCGAGCGCCTTCAGGTAAGGTCCATAACCCTCCTCGCCAATCCACCGACGCACGAAGATGCTGACACCGCGACCCGTCAGCGTTGCACCGGCGAGACCGTCTATCTGGTAATCACTGTCGTCACGTGCCGGACCTTTGACCACTTCAATCTGCGGTTCGCCGTCCGGCCCATACAACTTCTTGCCCTGCCACTGCTCGCGCCAGGCGGGCTTGTCGACCTGATCGCCGAGCCCGGGCGTCTCGCCGTGACTGTAAAAGCGCAGGCCACGAACCGTATTGCCGTCGTTCTCGACAGCGAGGTAGCCGTACATCGTCGACCACAGCCCGGCACCCTCGATCGGCAGGATGACCTGCTCGATTCGGGAACCGTCCATGACCAGGTACACGGGCGCTTGCTCACCCGATGCGAGCTCGGTCGTGCGTTCCTCGATCGACGCATACAGCGACGCGATATCGGCGCCCGGTGCGTAGAGCCCCGCAACATCGAGAATGATGCGCTGCCGGAATTCTTCCTCGTTTTGCAGCTGTCGCGGCTTGAGCAGTATCGCGGCGCTGGCAACCAGAACAGAGCACACGAGGCTGACGCCAATCGCAACAATCAGGGTGTTGCTGATGCTGTCACGCGATCGTTTCGGAGTCTTGGTGGCGTCGTCAGACACTGCGTTGAACCCTCCGTTTTACGTTGGCGCGCACGACGAAGTAATCGATCATCGGCGCGAAGACGTTGGCGAACAGAATGGCGAGCATGATGCCCTCTGGGAAGGCGGGATTAATGACGCGAATCAGCCAGGTCATGAATCCGATCAGCAGGCCATAGACCCAGCGTCCGGTGTTGGTCTGACAGGCGCTGACCGGATCAGTCGCCATGAAGACGGCGCCAAACGCGAATCCGCCGAGCGCGATATGCCAGTACCAGGGCATGTTAATCATCGGATTGCCGCTGTCGACAAAGCCGGTGAGCACTACCGGGATTATGAGTCCGGCGAAGGTCGCGACGATGATGCGCCAGGATGCGATGCCGCTGTAAATGAGTATGGCAGCACCGAGGAGACACGCCGCTGTCGACGTCTCGCCAAGAGAGCCCTGCATCTGTCCGAGGAATGCCTGTCCCCACGTCAGGCCACTCGCGACGACGCCGGAGATGCCTTCGATAGCGCTGATGCCCAGCGCTGTAGCGCCGCTGAAGCCGTCAACCGCCGTCCATACGGCGTCCCCGGAGATCTGCGCCGGGTACGCGAAATACAGGAACGCCCGGCCGACGAGGGCCGGGTTGAGGACGTTCTTGCCCGTACCGCCAAAGACCTCTTTGCCGATGACGACGCCGAAACTGATGCCAATCGCGACCTGCCAGAGCGGAATGGTTGCCGGTAAGATCAGGACGTAGAGCATCGAGGTAACGAAAAAGCCCTCGTTGATCTCGTGATTGCGGACGCCCGAGAAGAGCATTTCCCAGAAACCGCCCGCAGCCATCGTGACGATGTAGATCGGCAGGAAGTATGAGAAGCCGAACATAAAATTGTCGTACAGGCTACCCGGGTCGTGCCCAGCTCCGAGCAGACTCAATACGACTTCGCGCCAGCCCGGCATCGTCTCCATGCCCATCGCCAGCATGGCCGTATTCGCCTGAAAGCCCGTATTCCACATGCCGAAAAGCGCACACGGGGTTGCCGCAAATACCACCATGATCATGACGCGCTTGAGATCGATCGAATCGCGAACGTGCGGCGAACCGCGTGTTACGTCGGATGGCGAGTAGAACAGCGTGTCGACCATCTCGTAGATGGCATGGAAACTTTCGAGTCGGCCGCCTTTGACGAACAGCGGCTCGTAATTGTCCAGCATCTTGCGCAGTCGTTTCATCAGCCGTTCGCCTCGATTTCATCGAGCGCTTTGCGCAGGTGTGGTCCGTAGTTGTACTTGCCGTTGCAGACGAACGAGCAAAGCGCGAGGTCCTCTTCGTCAAGCTCCAGGCAGCCGAGCTGTTGCGCGCTATCGGTGTCCCTGACCAGTAGTGCTTTGAGCAACACGGTAGGCAGGATATCGAGCGGCATGATGCGTTCGAAACTGCCGATCGACACCATCGCGCGCGGGCTGCCGTTCTGCGAGCTCGTCATGTCATAGCCGCCTTCGTGCAGCAAATGCGCAGAGTAGGCGCGTAGCGCCGAGTACTTCTTGCGGCCCGGCCGCATCCAGGACAGGAACTCTCGCGGGCTGCCTTCGGCAATGACGCTGATCTGATTATGATACGCGCCGAGCCAGCCAAGCATGCCCGATGCCCGATGCCCGGACAGCACGGAGCCGGAGATGACGCGCGAATTTCCAGGGTGCAGCTCCCCGGCCAGAACATCTTTGGTGCTGGCGCCGCGGCGGGTACGCAGCAGCCGCGGGTTCTTGACCATCGGACCGCCGAGCGCAATGATTCTCTCGGTGGGCAACTGACCGGTCAGAAAAAGCCTGCCGACTGCCATCGTGTTCTGGTAGCCGATGTGCCAGACAGTCTTGTTGGTGCTGACCGGATCGAGAAAATGAATATGCGTACCGACGAGACCGGCCGGGTGCGGACCTGCGAATTGAGCATGACGGTAGCGTTCGCCATCCGGGCACGGGATGGCTGCGCCGGGCCTGGTGCAGATATAGGTCGGTCCGTTGGTCAGTTGTGCCACGAGCCGCGCACCCGCCAGGAAAGCTTCCGTGTCTTGTGCGATGACCAACGCAGGATCGGTAGCTAGCGGGTTGGTATTGATCGCCGTGATGAAAATGGAGTGCGGCGTTGTATCCGGGTGCGGAATATGGCCGAACGGGCGCGTGCGCAGCGCGGTCCACAAGCCGGACTCGGCAAGTGTTTGTCGTATTGTCCCGGCATCAACGTTGCCGATTTCGGCAGGCTCAAAAGCGTGCCAGGTCTCGGCGTCGTCACCGTCGAGTTCAATGACGACAGAATTCAACACTCGTCGTTCGCCGCGATTGATCGCAGACACGGTGCCGCAGCCTGGCGCCGTATACCGAACATCGGGGTTTCGTTTGTCCACGAACAGAACCTGGCCGAGCTTGACGCGGTCGCCTACGGCGACGGCCATTTTCGGTTTGAGGCCCGGCGTGTCCCAGCCGACCAGGCCGACGGTGGCCACATTTGCCGCATCCGAAATGACGGGTTGCGGCGCGCCGCTAATTGGAATATCGAGCCCTTTTTTTATGGTTATGCGCATAGCTATGTAAGAGGTTACGGCCACCAGTGCAAATACAGAACGCAGGCGGCCAGCCATATCGATCCGCTGGTGTGAATTGCGAGCGTGCTTTCGATTGCGGCCGTCATACGGCCACGGTCCTGAATACCGACTCGTATTGCGGCGCCTGCCCTAAAAGCGAGGATCAGCAGCGCGGCCGGAACCAGCGGTGCGAGCAGCGGCAGCGCGTCATTATAAGTCAGCCGTCCGGTAGCAGCCACGGCAGCCACGTGCAGAAGCATGTAAACCACAGCCGTTGCGCTGAGGCCAAGCCGCACCGGCAGCGTGCGCTTGCCGGTGGCGCCATCTGGCGCCACATCGGGAACCTCGTTGATTAACAATATCGCAGCGACCCAGGCACTGACGGGAATAGAAAAAAGCAGCAGCTCGGTATTGAGTTCGGCACCTTGCAGCCACGCGGCGCCTGCGACCGGGATAATGCCAAAGCCGAGCGCGACCGCCGTCTCGCCGACACCCAGTGAAGCCAGCCGCGCCGGACCAAGGGAATACAGAACGCTGAGCGTGACGCCTGCAAGGCCGAAATACAAAACCATCGGCCCCTTGAGCGCAATTAGCGCAATGCCTGCGATCGCTGCCAGTGCAAGCAGTGTGATGCCCCAATGCGCCATTTCGCTGGCACTCATGATGCCGGTTTGAATGAATCGCGAACCGCCCGTGTAAGGATAAACACGATCGTCGTTTTGCCTGTCCGTGCCGCCGGAGTCGTCGCCAACATCGTTGAGTACGTTGCTCGCGGCGTGTACACAGACCGTTGCGAACAAGGCCAGCATGAAAACCACGATGCCGAGACTGCCCGTCGTGCTGAATCCCCACGCGGTGCCGGCAATTACGGGCAAAAGCGAGGCGGGGAAGAATTTCGGTCGGGTTGCATGGAACAGTCGTTTCGCAGTCTGCGCAAATGTGTCTCCGGAAAAATTCTGCGGTGAGGGGTCGACGGCGCGTGCGTTCTCTGTTGGCATTTCTTGCTCCCATGCCCAAGCCACGACCTCGCGGTGGCCTACGCATCTCCTGGACGTTTATACCGAAGTTGGCAGGGATTGTAATACAGTGGAAACTACGGAGTGACTATCTGGATAATCCGGCGCACACGGCACGCTTTTCATATTTGGCCGTGTTCGCTTATGGACAAGCGTGGCGACATTCCCGGCCGCCCTCAGCATCGAGTGTAATTCGGACCTCCGCAATCATTCAATCATCTTGAGTATTTCGCTCGGTATATTCACGTATACCTGCAACGAGAAATGCCGATATATGCTGGACGCCGGTACAGGCTTCCCAGCGTGAGTCGAACAGAGCTGTAAGTAATACCTGCAGCTTCATGAAAAATCGATCCTGATGCCCAATACCAGCTCACTTGGGGTTGACTAGCCGATTTCATAGGGCAGTTGTGTCTCAATGATCAAGTCGCTGCTAAGATCGGTAATAGCCTTGCGAACATGGATTCGAGGTTGGCGGCGGGGCTCGAGCAGCCGGAAGATTCCGACCCAGGTCATCCAGCTCGGCGTCATCTTCCTGGCTGTCGGTGTGGGTATGTTCCTGTTGAGGCAAAAGTTCGTTCCCGAAACCTTCGGGGATCTGGGTCACTATCGGGCTGCCGCTGTGGCCGCCAACGCGGAACTGGAGCTACGCTACGCGGGCTGGCAGGAATGCGCCGCGTGCCACCCGGACAAGGTAGAGACGAAGAATGCGTCCTTCCACAGAAACGTGAGCTGCGAAGCGTGCCACGGGCCGGCCAGCGACCACACGAACAGACCCATGCGACTTCGACCGGAGCTCCCGACGGGGCGCGAACCCTGCCTCGCTTGCCACCGCTACCTGGCGTCCCGGCCGACCGGCTTCCCTCAGATCATCGAGGAGCGCCACAACCCGGTTAGGGCCTGCACGGGTTGCCACGACGCACACGACCCGACGCCGCCCGAGAGTATTCAGGAGTGCTCGGCGTGCCACAACACCATCGCCCGAAGCAAAGCCGTCTCCCCGCATGCACCGCTCGACTGCGAGGTCTGCCACGATACGCCCGCGGAACACAAAATGCAGCCACGCGCGCATGTGCCGAAGAAGCCTTTCGAGCGGGAGTTCTGCGGCACCTGTCACGCCAGGGACGCCCAACCTCCAGAGGTCATTCGCGACGTCGATCTCACCGTGTACGATATTCCGCGCATCGACCTGATCACGCATGGCGGAACCTTCGTCTGCTGGCAGTGCCACTACCAACACTCACCGGAGGCTCGATAGATGTCGCAGACCTACGATAGAAGAAAGTTCCTGGCCGAGATGTTGAAGTTTCCGCCCGCCACGATTGTACTCGGGGTGATCGGCCCGGTGAAGTTGCTCGCGGCAGCCGGTGACGATGATGACGGGTATGAGCCGACCGAGCACTACTACGCGATGGGGATCCGCGTCGAGGAGTGCATCGGTTGTGGCAAGTGCGTACAGGCCTGCAAGTTGGAAAACGACGTACCGGACGAGCCCTTCTATTTCAGAACCTGGGTGGAGCGCTACATCGTCTACACCGACGGAGAGGTGCAGGTGGACAGCCCCGAGGGCGGCATCCACGGCTTTCCCCCGGTCGCGGATGAAAGTTTTCCTCCGGTCGCAGACGGTAAAGAGATCCTCAGGACCTTCTTCGTACCCAAGCTGTGTAACCACTGCGACAATCCGCCCTGCGTCCAGGTCTGTCCTGTGGGAGCCACCTTCAAGAGCCAGGACGGGGTGGTGCTGGTGGATGAGGACTACTGCATAGGCTGCCGTTACTGCATCCAGGCGTGTCCGTATGGGGCCCGCTTCCTGGATCCGCGCACGCACACGGCCAATAAGTGTACGTTCTGCTATCACCGCATCACCAAAGGCCTGCTGCCCGCCTGTGTAGAGGTGTGTCCGACCCAGGCACGGGTGTTCGGAGAGATCGGCGACAGAAGTACGCCGCTCAATCGAATGATGCGAATGAGCCACCTCGAGGTCCTGAAGCCGCACATGAACACCGAGCCCAAGGTCTTCTACACTGCCCTGGATGGAGAGGTACGTTAAATGGATCCCGAACATCTCGCGCAACTGGAATCCGCCCTAGCCCACGTTACCGGCTTCATTTATCCGAACGAAGTCGAGCTCCACTGGAGCATCCTGATCGTGATCTATCCCTACCTCACGGGCCTGGTGGCGGGAGCGTTCATCCTGGCCTCACTCGAAAAGGTGTTTAACGTCAAGGAGCTCCAGCCGACCTATCGCTTAGCGCTACTCACGGCGCTCGCATTCCTGATCGTGGCACCCATGCCGCTTCAGGCACATCTTGGACACCCCGAACGCGCCTTCGAGATTTTCCTGACGCCGAACTCAGCCTCCGCCATGGCGATGTTCGGCTTCGTGTACGCCTGGTACCTGATGGTGGTGCTGCTCATGGAGATCTGGTTCGACTACCGGGCCGACCTCGTGAGGTGGAGACAGAGTGACAAGGGCGTGATGAAGCTTGTTCACTGGGTCGTCTCGCTCGGCTCCCGGGACGTCTCGCCGGCTGCGGTCGCTTTTGACCGCAAGGCCGTCCAGTTCATCACGATCGTCGGTATTCCGTCCGCGTTCCTGCTTCACGGCTATGTTGGCTTCATCTTCGGTTCGGTGAAGGCCAACCCGTGGTGGAGCAGTGTCCTCATGCCCATCGTTTTCCTGTTCTCGGCCATCGTCTCCGGGATTTCGATGGTGCTGTTGATCTACTACGTTACAACCCTGCTGAGGCGCAAAGAGCTGGACATGAAGTGCCTGAACACGCTGGCCTCCTTCCTGCTCTATGCGCTGATCATCGACCTCTCTCTCGAGGCGCTGGACTTCATTCACCGGCTCTATGAGTCTGAAGAATCCATCGAGATCCTGGAGCAGCTCATCTTCGGCAAGCTATTTCTCAGCCTGACAATCGTCCAGATCCTGCTCGGCACGATCGTGCCTATGGTGTTCCTGGCGGCAGCCCGGTTTTCCGAGCTGCCGGACGAGATGAAGCGGATGATCTACTTCGTCGCGGCGCTGCTCGTGCAGGTGGGCATCTTCAGCACGCGCTGGAATGTCGTGATCGGCGGACAGCTCTTCTCCAAGAGCCTGCGAGGATTGACCGCCTACAAGCTGGAGCTTGGAGGGCAGGAGGGTCTGCTGGTTGCTATCGGGCTACTCGTCCTGCCGTTTCTGATTCTGGCGCTGCTCCTCAAGATCCTTCCGCCGTGGGAGGAGGCGAAGACGAGCCCGGAACCGAGCGAGGCGCCGCTCGCCTGAGCCGCCGGTTCCATTTACTGGCCAAGCGCGTTCTTCGCGGCGTTCAGACCGAATTTGGCAGCGAATGTAATCCGGTGGAAAATACGGACTCGCTACGCCGCCATCGTTGAATGAGTGTTGCCGCATTTCCGGCAGCTTTGGGCAGCGAACGGCGCACGGTCTCGCTGAGCGAGCCGCCTGACCCGGTTTGACCCGGCTGTATGCTGATCAATGCACAGTGAGTTGGCAGCTTGTTATCGAGACGGTCAACCTCAATCAGGTCGGCAAGGTCGACGTCGTCGTCCTCGAAAATCCGAATCGTGCCGGGGTCGGCGTCGAGCTGCGCGGTATTGAAAACGATCAGAATATCGGCGGCAGCTATTTCGGCAGCGAGAGTAACGCTTGGCGTACCCGCGTCGAGATAGGCTGTGTCGGGTAGATCGTAATGATCTTTGAGGTAGCGCATTGCATGTGCGCCGGCGCTTTCGTCGGCGCTCGAGACGTCACCAACCGCAAGCACCAGAGTTTTGGTCATGATTGGCTGCATTTATTTATGCTGAGCATGCCGGTCCTCGTAGCGTCGGATGCAATGAATGTCGCGGGATGCGATATGGGCCAGCCCTCACCCGGCAGGGTAGGCCAGCGAATGCCCCATCTAAATAAGCGAAATTACCTACAGTCGTTTGCTACGGTTTCCATTGTTCGCCGTACTATGCTGCGCTTGCGGCGGCAATACTCGTGAGATTCGTGGGAGGGGCGCACATGATCAGGTGGTTTGCGCGACTTGGCCCTGGTCTGATGCTGGCGGCAGCCGCTATCGGTGTTTCGCATCTGGTCCAATCGACGCGCGCCGGAGCGGATTTCGGGCTGAGTTTCGTCTGGCTGATTGTTCTGATATCGGTATTGAAGTATCCGGCGTTTCGCTTCGCTGTGGATTACGCGAGTCTCACGAATCGCAGCCTGGTTTACGCATACTCGCGCTTGGGGCGCATCCCGCTCTTCTGGCTGCTTGCCGCCTTCTTGGTAGACATGTTTATCGCGACAGCAGCCGTCTCGCTCGTAACCGCGGGCCTGCTGATCAGCGTGTTTGACCTGCCATTCTCCGGGCCGCACGTTGCCGTCGGCGTGGCAGCGTCATCGGCACTCTTTCTATTGAACGGCCACTACGCCAAAGCCGAGAAGTTGATCAAGGTGCTCGTGGTTTCCTTTTCTGTGCTGACAATCACTGCGACGCTCATAGCGCTGCCCATCTTGGGTGAGGGTGGTCGCGAGCTGTTCGCCGAGATCACTCCGACGCGCTCGCTGGCTGTGTTTATCATTGCCATGGCCGGTTGGATGCCCATGCCGATGAGCGGCTCTATCTTTATTTCCAGCTGGGCATGCGAGAAAAAAGATCTGGGTGGTGACCAGATCGATCACGACAGCGCCGTCGCTGATCTGCGGGTCGGCTGGGTACTGACGATAGTGCTTGCGGTCAGCTTTGCGATCATGGGCACGGCGATACTGTTTCAGACCGATCGCGTCATACCGGCGAATGCGGGGGCCTTCGCGACCGAGCTGCTGTCTGTTTTTACGGCAATTATCGGCAAGTGGTCGTATCCGCTGATCGCGATGGCGGCGATTGCCGTGATGTTGTCTACGGTTGTTGCGCTACTCGACGTCGTGCCGCGAGTAACCGCCAGCCTTATTGATCGCATGAGGGGCCGGCCCGGCCGAACAACAAGTTACACAGCCTTGCTACTCGTCCAGATTGCCGGCGTCACGCTGATCATGTTGCTGCTGTTAGGGAGCTTCTCGGCGTTTATCAATTTCGCGACCAGTACAGCCTTCATAACTGCACCGGCACTGGCTTACTACAATTACCGTGCCGTGACTTCCGCAGAGATTGCGCCGCATTACAAGCCAAAGAGCACCCTGCTAGTATGGCATTGGGCCGGATTCGCAGCGCTGAGTGCGTTTGCCCTTGCTTTTTTCGTTGAGCGCGTTACCTGACAGGATCAAAACATGCGATTGGTGAGTTTTCTCCTTAGCGGGCAAGCGCGTGTCGGCGTCATGCAAGGTAATGGCGTCATCGACCTCAGCGATCATGACGCGGGACGCAGCACAAAACACATCCTGCAACGTGGCGCGTTGGATCGGGTGGCAAAGCTCGCGTCAAAACTCGAGGCGAATCTGTCCATTGATGACATCGAGTTCCTGCCCTGCGTCGTGAATCCAACAAAGGTCTTGTGCGTTGGCGCCAATTACAAAAAGCATGTGCTCGAAATGGGCAGGGAGCTACCCGAGTACCCTTGGGTGTTTGTGCGCTTTGCCGATAGTTTTGTCGGCCACGGCGCGGACATGATTCGTCCGACCGTGTCGGAGAAGTTCGATTTCGAAGGCGAACTGGCTGTGGTTATCGGCCGCAGCGCGCATCGTGTTGCAGCGGCTGAGGCCTTCGACTACGTGGCGGGCTACTGCTGTTTGAACGACGGCAGCATTCGTGACTTCCAGCGTCACTCGGGCCAGTTCACGGCTGGAAAAAATTTTCTCGCCAGCGGCAGCATGGGCCCGTGGCTGGTAACTAGGGATGAAATCGATAACATTGAGAAGCTGCAATTGGAGACACGCCTCAACGGCGAGTTAATGCAATCCGCGTCTACTGGCGACCTGATTTTCGATATCCCGACCCTGATCGAGTACTGCACGACGTTCACACGCCTCGAGCCCGGCGATGTTATCGCGACAGGTACGCCGGGTGGCGTCGGCTTTGCGCGCAAGCCGCCCGTATGGATGAAGCCTGGTGACACCATAGAAGTGTCAATCTCCGAAATTGGCGTGTTGCAGAACACGATTGCCGATGAGTGAAGCGACAGCATGTTCAAACACCTTCACATAGTCGCCTGTTCGCCACGCAGCGGCACCACCCTCTTGCACGAGGC
>JAOTUB010000057.1 GCA_029864095.1 Gammaproteobacteria bacterium
CCACTTTCCTGACCGTGCGAAAAAATCACTGTCGTCATACGAGTATTCCGTCTCCTGTATCGCAATGCTCTTCAATGTGCCGCACGAGAAGCCAGTCACGGTCCTGGCCCCATACAACGAAGTCACCAAGCCGCATGGTGGGAACGCCCCAGCACCCCGATTCCATCATCGACTCCCGGTTGTCTTCGGCAATCCTCTGCCAGCCATCGTCCTGCATTGCCGCCAGCACATCGGGCCAGAACAAGGCTGTGCGTCCCGTTACCCACCGCATGCCCTTATCAGTTGCCACGTCGATGCCACGCGCCCAAATAGCCTCACCAGCGTTGAGCAGAAAATCCCGCTCGCGTTTTTGATTTTTCGCGTATATGAACACGGCCAGACACCGTTCGACTCCGCGGCCGAGCGGATCGGCGAAGTTGCCGTACGGTATATCCAAGCGGCGTGCTTCGCGGCCGGTGTCGGTTGCGATGTAGCGCAGCTTCGAGCGCGGAACCTGCAAGCCGCGCATAAGCATAGGCAACACCGGGCGAATCTGCAGTTGGAGGCCAAACGCATCGGCGATCGCAAGCACCCGCTTGGCGGACAGATACGAGTAAGGGCTGCGAAATGAATAAAAGAATTCGAGTGGCGGCAGGTCCTTTGCGGCGCTTGGCCGTGCGACAGGTAGCGTCACATGCATGGCCTGGCGAATGGCAGCCAGCCCCGTGGTCTTCGCGCCCTCACGACGCGCCCCAAGTGCGTCAAGTCTTTCTGTCAGGTAATGCAGGCGGTCAATACCCCAATACCATTCCCCTGCATAATGTACCGTGGCAGAATTGTAGTGACCCAGATCGACCAGTCGCTTCTGATTGTCAGCAAGCAGCTTGTCGCCAGCACCCGTGAGTACAGCGCCACTGACGCGTCGCGCAACGCCCTCCGAATCCCCGCGCCAGTACAATGAGATAGCCTCCAACAGTTCGTCGTCGAATTTCGCATTGTGCGCATTCGCCGCGAGCGCATCGATGAGCGCGCGGCGATATTCAACCGGCGGTGCACGTCCTCTGTCAAGGAATGGCACGCCAAGCTCTGCAGCGAGGCGACGACAGTCTTCCTCGGCGTATGCGGCCAGCATGCCGGAATGCGGACGAAAGTCTTCGCCAGCGCACGCTTGCGTCAGGCAATAACGCAATTCGATGTCGTAGCTTGCCGCAAGGCCGGGCAGATACCGCGCGAGCAGGTATGAATACGGATCATCGAGTTCCAGGAAAACTGACACGACATGTGGCCGACGCGCGAGCCTGCGGCGCTTTTCCGCAAACGACCGCGTCGCGGCAAGCGTTTTTTCGCTGACCAGCAGATTGAACAGCTTGGAGCGGAGTTTGCGACCAGTGCTCACTCGTCATCCCACGCCGCAGACGGTTTCCACAATAGCTCGTCCAGGTCGGGCTGCCAGCGGTACTTCTGCATGTCGACACGTCCCGCAATGACCGCAACGTCTTCCATCATAAGTCGTTTGCTTTGTTCCTTGTAAGGCCGGCTGCCTTTCTCGAAGGCAATTTTTCCGGAGGCCTGGATCACGCGATGCCACGGCACGTCGTGACCGTCGGGAAGTTGCCGCAGTGCATAGCCAACCTGGCGTGCGCCCCGGGGTATTCCGGCAATCTCGGCGATTTGGCCGTAGCTCGCGACTGACCCACGAGGGATGTCGCGAATAGCGTCCCAGATTAGCTCCAATCGCGCGCGCTTGCCCACCAGTTCTTGCCTCAACCAAGCCCGAGGCGTGCCTGAATCTCGCGCTTCGCGTCCTGTAAGACGGTATCGCGATCAAGCGTGTCGAGAATCTGCTTGACGACATGTTTGGGACCGCCATCTCCCCACGACTTGCCCTTGCCGAGATATTCAGCGGCCACCTGCCCAACGACGTAGGTACTGTAATAGGCGATCGCTCCTTGCGCACCGGCTGTGACGATGGTCGACAGTCCTGCCGTCCCCACTTTCAGCGCACTCGATACAATGTGCAGCGCCCAGACCGTGCCCATCAATGCCGCCGACTCTGCAACGATTACTTTGACCAGTGTGCCTGCTTCCCTGCGGCTGAGTGGCAGTCCATAGACGCGCGACAGGTGTATCACCATGCCAACGTCGATGAACGCAGCCGCAAACAGATCCGCAACGGGCACCGGATTGAATGCGACTGCGATGCCCTTGCCCACACAATAGGTGCGCACCAGTTTGTCGCCAATTTCACGTCGTGCTGCCAGAATGCGGTGCCCGACCTGGTCGCTAAGGTCGGATGCGAACAGACTTGCGTTCAGTGCCGCCAGTGTCTTTCCCTCGGCGTCCAGAATGTCCCACAACTTGAGCCGCAAAGCTTCGACATCAGGTTCGCGTGACCGCTTGCTTTCGATCTCCTCGCCATTCGCGGCAACCTCAAACACCGTTTGCGGTCGCGGTTGCGCTGCTACAGGGATGACATGCTCGGCGTCAACAATGCCATCGGTCTTGTCACGAATAGACTGGAGCAAAGCTGCCTGCTCGTCGCGCGTAAACAAGTCAATCTTGTTGAGCGCCACGAGAACCGGGCGCCCTTGCGCCAGCAAATTGCGCAATGCGCGCAGTTCGGTTTCGGTGATGTCCCCGTCGAGGACAAAAATGACCAGATCAGAACGGCCAGCGACTTCGCGGGCCATTGCCTCGCGGCCCTCCCCACCAGCCTCGTCGAGACCTGGCGTATCGAGCAGAAATACGCCACCTGCCTCGACTTCTTTCCAGGCCTGCATGGATGACTGCTGCGTTTCGCCGTGAAGGGGGCTGACCGAGAATGCCTCGCTACCGATCAGGGCGTTGAGCAATGACGACTTGCCAGTGCTTACGCGCCCAAGTGCGGCCAGATGCAGATGACCATGCTCCAGTTTGTCGAGCATGGCTTCAACGGCTTCGTAATCATGTGCCAAAGCGTCGCGCACGCCCGCAGGAAGACGCGCATCGTCGATGAGCTCGCGCAAGCTTTCGCGTGCAAGCGCCAGATGGTCTGAGCCGACGTCCTGCCCGGCCTCAGCTGGCGCCCGTTTTTTGCTCCAGGGCCATCTTGGCAACGCGGCGTACGCCCGCTTCAATATGTTCACTGATGCCTTCCTCAAATTCTTTGGCCGCAATGCCGGGCACAAGCTTCCCATGACGCGACAGGGTCAGAACCAGGCTACGACCAAGCGCATCGAAGATCAGCCCATAAGCGACAGCGTGTACGAGACCGCCGGCAACCGTGCCAATTCCTGGAAACGCCTTCAAACCATTGCCGGCAACCGCAAGAGACAGGGGCAACGCTCGCCCTACCCGGCTCTGACTCAAATTGAGAAACTCCTCGATATCGAGGTCCCGCGGCGTTGCGCCATAAAGCTTACACAGTTCCTGGGTCATCGCCGTGCCTATATAGCCCTGAATCAAAACATCGGTACCCGGACTTACTGCAGCAAGAGCGCCGACGACCGCCTTGCGCGTCGAACTACGGATGATCTGTTCCGATCGTTGCAATCGGTATTCGGCTTCTGCGTCTGCGAGTTTGTCGGCGGCGAGCCGAAAAACGGCACGATCACGTTGTTCGTCGATTGAGTCGATAGTCTCATGGAGCAGACGGTTTATCGCGACGACGAGTACACCGATATCGGCCGGGCGCTGCCGTCGGACGACGTCTTCCGAGCCATCCTGACGACGCTCGATGACCTCCAGTTCACCGCCGGCGGAAACTGCAACGATTCTGTCCCGCTCGACGGTGCCACCCAGAGAATCCAGATGCTCGAGAAGCCGTTGTATCAAGGCAGCCTGCTCGTCGACGTCGAAGCGATCCGATTTGTTCATGACCATCACGATCGGCTTCCCAAGCGTCAGCAGATGCTGGACGGACCGAACCTCATCTCGCGTCAGATCGCCATCACAGACAAACAGTACAACGTGCGCACGCTGCGCTTCTTGCAGCGCCACCTCGTCGAACCCTTCTTCATGACCGCCGGTGCCAGGCACGTCCGTCAACAGGATCTGGTGCCCCAGGTCATCACGCCATCGATAATGCTGTATGTCGGTCGTAGAACCTGCAACGACATCGACGCAGACCTCCGCCGCAGGAATTAGAGCCTTGATCAGTGAGCTCTTGCCCGTACTGACTTCACCGAAGAAACACAGGTGAATTGCCCCAGCTTGCTGTCGCACGGCCAGCTCCTGAAGCTCGGCCTGCGCTGCACTGACATCAACGCCGGAGGCCTCGGCCTCGCGGAGACGTTGTTTGATGTCGTCCCGCGTCAGTTTTTCAGGTGCTCGGTGCTTTGCGTCAGGAACCTTGCGGCGCACGACCAGACGCCATACCAGCCAGACCGCGGCGAAGATTAACGCCGCCATAACGGTCACATATCCGTACAGCAGCGCCTGCGGCCCTTCGACGAGCCGGTCCCAGACGTTTAGAGCCGACTCGGTCACGAACAGCAACGCTGCAATCGCGATAACGAGCACAAGCAAAATCAGCGCCGCAATCGCTATCCGAATGAATCGGTCGAGTTTCATATGCCAACAGATTGCCGCATGTGAGATCGAATAGGAAGGATGCGGGCCAGCTTCGCCTGCAGCCGGCATGGCTAGCGGTGCTAATCTCATTCGCGCCGCCTGGAATGAGTAACAGTTTCCTTATTTGCCATGCATGGGCAGAGACAATCGTCGCGGAGACCAAATTGAGCGAGCTGTCACTCATTTGTGGCGCCGATGTCAGGCCATAAAACCGAGATCGCGCTGCATGAAATTGTCGATATGCGGCGCAACAATATCCAGGTCGGCGTCGGGAATTCCGAACCATTTGGCGAGCGTCGCCGCAAACTGGTCTGCGGAAGTCGTCGGGATCATTCGGCCGCCGCCAACATCATCGTCACCGCCGATCTCCAGCACTGGAAATGTGCCATAGATGTCCTGGCCAACGACGCTGCCGCCGACCACGATCTGGTTACCACCCCAAGCATGATCGGTGCCGTCGCCATTGGATGTGAGTGTGCGACCGAAGTCTGACTGTGTAAACGTAGTAACGGCATCTGCAACGTCCAGTTCGACAGTCGCAGCGTGGAAGGCGGCAATCGATTCGCTGATGTTAGCGAGCAGTCCGGGCTGATTCTGATTCTGGTCATCGTGTGAATCAAACCCGCCAGTGGCAACGAAAAATATCTGCCGCCGCATCTGCAATTGATCCCGTGCAGCAATGAGTTTTGCCACAGTCTCGAGCTGCGTGCCCAGCTGACTTGCCGGAAATACTGTCGTGATGGCGCCGGAATTCTCGGCTGCCCGGATTGCGGCTATTACGTTTTCTGCCGAATCGATCGCGCGCCGCTGCACCGCCGCGAAGCCACGTTCGTAGATCGACTGGTAGGACGCGTCGATAATGCGCCCAAACGCCTGGCCCTGTTCGTAGAGCAGGCCTGCATCGGGATCCGATGACATGAAACCAAATTCCAGCGGGCCCGTTGCACCCATGACATAGGCGACGGTCTCCTCCGCCGACTGGAAAGTGTTAGTGCCAAACAACGATGCGTTGGTGGCCATCTGTTGGTACGCAACGTTGGTACGAATAAGGTCGGCCATGCGACCCGCCCAGCCGGTCTTGCTGGGCGTCTTGCCACGCAGCGACAACCACTGGTCCTGCTGGTCATTGTGCGAGAATAGCTGCGGCGGCAATGCGACCGATTGATTGAAAAACTGGTCCTTCGTTGTTGGCTCGATCAGTGGACCGGCGTTGGCGACGAACGAAGCAGCACCGGACTCGAACAGCTGTTGCAGACTCGTCATCGCTGGATGCAAGCCGAATGGTTCGCTGCCCGGCGTGAATGAAACCGGGTTGATCGGCAACAGGTCTGTCTTCGCGATGGCCAGATTTTGCCGCGACGCTGCGTACGCGTTGTACTCGGCTGTCGTATTTGGGACGAGCATATTGAACGAGTCATTGCCACCGAACAGGAATACGCAGACCAGCGCACGATAGTCATCGAAAGGCGCACCTCCGCCGATCGTTTGTGCGTAAGTGAGCCCCGGCGTGGACGCCATTGTGGCAGCTGCTACGGAAGCACCTGTCATCAAGAAATCTCGTCGCTTAATCTTTCGCATAATCTTGGTCTCGTTCGCCAGTCGTTACCGCTGGTACGCGTACTCGGGCGACGTAACTAGCAAGTAAATCGTTTCCGCGGCACGCAGATTCGGCTGATCCTCAGGTATACGGGCGAGCATGCCGGCGATTTCCGTCCGTAAGGTCGCGGATATCCGGCCGGCCACCAGTTTCTCGCCCACCATGTCGATAAGCGCATCGGCATCATTCGCTACAGCAACTTCTGCCGTCGTATCGATCAGGACGGTATCGTCCGTGATGGGTCCGCAATCCGGGCTCGACTCCTGATTCCAGAAAAACGTCTGACAAAACATGTAGTTCGTGATGTAGGTGTTGAGAAACTCAGTCGCAATCTCGAGCTCTGGCGCAACCAGACCGCTGTCGCGAATCTCGCCGGGTGGCGCATAAAACGGACTGAAGAAATTGAATACCGACGGCGACTGCAGGGGCCCTTGCCCGAATAGGATATAGGCGAAGTTGTACGGATACCGACCGCTGGCCGATGCCGCGTTGTAGGTTCGCCATAGCTGTGTCAAACGCAGAATCGGCTCCTTGACCTTGCCGTCGAGGTCCATGCGCAAATCGGGACGAGCTTCCTCGTCGAGCAATATCGCCTTGACCACGGCCCCGAGGTCGCCTCGCACACCCGAGCCGTTGTTGTTGAAAACGCCAGCAACGCGCGACACATAGCTGGGCGACGGATTGCTTGTCACCAGCCGCTGAATCAGCCGTATCGCAATAAATGGAGCGACGTTTGGATGACTGAATATATTATCCAACGCACCCGCCAGATCCTGTTCACCGGTCTGTCCTGCCGGCAGCGTCACGCCATTCAACAGCGTTTTCTCGCCGGTGTCGTGAAATTGCGGCCAGAGCTCCATCGGAAAGATCTGGCGCTGCTGCGTCGGGAAGGCACCCTGGAAAACCGGTGCGCCTGCATACGTCCATCCTGTGTAGACATGCGCGAATGCTTCGATGATCGCCTGGTCGTAGGTCGGTATCGGCTGGTTGTCGGCATCCAGCCGAATACTGCCATCCTGATTCAGCTCGACAAGACCGATCGAAAACAACTGCATCAATTCTCGCGCATAGTTTTCATCGGGACGGATGTTTCTTACGGGATCCGGCTTTTCGTTACCAAGCATGCTCAGATAAGCGCCCATCGCCGGATGTAATGTGACTTCTTCGATCAGGTCACGGTAGTTACCAAATGCATTGCGCGCCAGCACATCGTAATAACTCGCGAGTGCATAGGGCTGGTCCCCTAACACCCCGAGCTGCGACACAACCATGATCTCTGACAGTGCGAAAGCGACTCGTTGACGCAGCTGGTCCTGACCGTTTAATGCGTTGCGGAACCAGATGTCGACCCGGTCGGGTTGGAGCTGAAACATGAACTGTGGCGGCGGCACAGATTGCAAGTGCGGTAACTGCAACGACGCGGGTTGTTGCAGTTGCTCGTCGATCCATGCTTCGTACCGCATGTTGATAACGCGTTGCGCTTCCGCATCGGTCGCGCCGAACGTCGCCTGATTGAGGAACTGGAAAGCTTCAGCTTTTGTAATCGGCGTGGGCGGTGGCGGTTCATTGTTGCCACCACCCGAATTGCCGCCGCAACCGGCGATTCCGAGCAGCAATGATATAAGCAGTGAGATCAGTCTGGTTGTCATGTCATTGTCCCGGTCTCGCGGAGCGGCTCAGCCCTTTCTGCATTCGTTCCCGAGAGCCTATTACCTCTGCACGCGCGCAATTGTGATAATTCGTAGCGTCGATGTGCACATTTGTCGCAACGCTAGTCGCGCACGGACTCCAAATACGCGATCTGTTCGCCTGTGAGCAGGTTCTTAAGCCGAATAAGCATGGCTACCTGCAACTTTTTGACTTCGTTCTCGGCGCGAAGTGCGGCGCCGACATGTTCGAGCACTTTTTGTTCATCGATCGGTGTCTTATCGAGTTCGGACATGATGTATTGGTAAGCCTCGCGGAGCTCCCATTCATGCTCGGCGACGTTCGACTGCACCTCGACTACCGCTTTCTTGATCTCCGTAAATTGTTGTTTACTAAGACTTAATTCCGACTGGTTCTCGAGAATAACGTTAGGCGCGAACAACTTACCTTTGAATACGTCCGCTTTTGGCTCTGCGGCAATCGCCACTCCCATGCCAATGCAGGCGAAAGCCAGCAAGACCAGTGATCCCTTTCTCATAGTAACGCTCCTCCTGCCGGTTCGGTTGACTCGAAAAGCACCGGCATGTCCCGATATATGTCAAATTCCCTGTCTGGCAGTAAGACGTCGCTGGGCGCCGACCAGTAGGTCGAATCCAGCAGGTCCGCAATTTCAATGTATGTGGCCTCTTCCTCTGCTGTCTGCAAGTTCAGGCCGATGACAATCACCGCAGCAACTGCCGCGACGCTTGCGAACCGACGGTAGCGTCGTCGCAAGGCCGCGTGCCTTTGCTGTGCGGATTGCCACACGCTGTCGAAAGACGAATGATCTTCACCGGCAGCGCGACGCCAGGCGCGACTGACCTGTTCACGAAGCGTTTCGTCCGAGATCGTCATCACTATTGCTCCGCCCAGTCCTGCAGTCGTGACCGCAGCGCCTTCTTGGCGCGGTCGTAATGTACGCGCCCTGTTCCTGTCGACACGCCCATGACCGACGCCGCCTGTTCGATCGTGAGGTCCCGGCAAAAGACGAGTTCGATGATATCGCGTTGACGTGCCGGCAATGCCCGCACGGCTCGCCACAGGCCGTCGTCAATGACTGGCTCGATCGCTTCGACCGCGTCAGTAATGGACTCCTGCCGGTACTGTCTGACGAGACGCAGTCGCGTCGAAACACGTCGAAAACGACTCCTTGCAAGATTCTGCACCACGCCGAAGACGAACGTCTTGAGCGTAGCCTTATTGTCAAATCGGGCGCTGCCACTCAGCAGTTCGACGTAGGCCTGTTGCATCAAATCCTCCGCAGTCGCGTGGTCGAAATCGCATCGCGAGAGGGCCCAGCCGTAAACCTGGCCGTGAATGGCTTCCAGTGCCGAGCGCGAAACGTGTGGGTTGTTCTCCAGAGCATCGCTGTCTCTCATACCCCCTCCCGAAAGATTGGTGGCATGGAGTCGATGCTCATATGACAGCCTATGGATGCAATTGACTTATGTTCTTAAGCGCAATGTTCCATAACAGGGGCAAATGCCGTCGTTACAACGCGGCAACCAGATACCGCCTGGTGCAGCGTAAACGAAACGGCCTCCCGGCAGCCGACAGGATGAAAGACAACGAGGACCGTAACACCGCGCCCGAGACTGTCAGTACGGTGTGACAAGCCTGTATCGCAATCGACGAAGAAACGATCGTTTTCAAAAGCGCCCATATTCGCGAGGCCGGAAAGGAAGGCCACGACCTGGCTGCGAATGCGCTCCGCGAGCTCGCAATCATCACGCTCGAACACCGCCCAGCGAGTCGCCTGTTCGATGGAATTGATGATTCGCAGACAAAGTCGCCGAACTGCCAGGCTCGCATAACTACGATGCGACTCTCTACCTCGGCCCATGGTCACAGAGCCACACAGTCGTGCCCTGCCTGCCGGGCCTTTCGCAAGAACATTGAGTCCCTCGCGCGCGAAAACTTGCCCATCCGCCTCACTGACATCAAACGCAGGGACCAGCTCACGGTTGAAGCCCATGCCCCGCTGGTCGAGATCATGCCAGGGTCCGTAGGTCCGATCGAGCTTGCAAAGAAGGCCCGCCAGTGCGCCGCCGACGACTCGCGGCACGCTGTCCTCGTCACGCCGTCGATACATTCTCGGAAAGTACCCGACCATGCTTGGGCTGGCCAACCCCATCCTGCGAATTCCCGCCACGGCTTTCGCCGGCGTCACCCAGTCAGTGGGTGGATCAACGACTAACATCGCGCCGCGCTGGCGACAGTACAATTCTGCCGCGAGCAGTGACGCGGGACCCGGATCACGACCTTTCCCCGGCGGCGGCAAGTACAGCAGATCGAATCGGTCGACCTGGCCCAGTGAAAATATGCCGGTGCCGCGCATTCTCGACCCGACCAGGTCGTAGTCCGACAATTCCTGGCCATCGGACCCTTGCTGCGAATGCTCGGCGTAGGCTACGTTGAACGGCACGTCCGCTCCGAACGTAAGCTCGGGCCGGTGTGTCGGATATGGATGCTCGACGCGGGCAAGCGTCGACGTCAGCAACAGATCTGCGACGAAGTTTTCGGCATCTTCACGATAGTTTGCGCGACGAAACATCTCCTGATCGGTAACCAGTCCTGTGTCCGGATCTATACGCTGCAATGTCAGATTGAAAAGTTCAGCGTTATCCGGATCAATGCCGTCGTAATCGACGGCCGCGCGAATGCGTTCCGTCGAACCCGGCTCGAGCGCACGCACGACGAGCGCTGAGCCGCTCGCCGGAAGGCATATCATCGCGCCGCGCGCATTGTTTGCAACGCGCACGACATACAGGTTCTTGCCGCCATGCTCGAAGAACTGTTTCACAGCAGGTGCAAGGCTGGAACGCGTCCAGACGTCACCGAAGCGACGACGAAAGTCGCCGAAGCTGTGTATCAAGAGCGGAACATTCAGGGGGCCACGAAGCGCACGTCCGACAAAGGCCGCCGTGGTCTCCGGGGACACGTCGATGGACTGGTCCATCGCTGTCATTTCTGTGACCGTGATGCCACGGTCAACTGCATCTGACAAGCTTATCTCCGAAACAGTCAGATATCGGTGGGCTCATTCTAATCAGTGGCCGCGGCTTATGCTATTGAATTGCGCAGCCATAGGGTCTTATTCGCTAATATTCGAAACATGAATGACTCTCTCGCGATTCAATATCCGCAACTGGCGGCCAGACTGCCCAAAATCATACTTGCCGACTTGCCGACGCCACTCGCCGAGAAGTCGCTGCTGGCCAGCACAGGGCGGCGCCGCGTCGCGATCAAGTGCGACGATGTGACCGGCGAGCTGTACGGCGGCAACAAGGTTCGTAAACTCGAGTATCTGCTGTACCGGGCGCGTCAAAGAAAGGCGAAACGCGTCGCGACTTTCGGTACTGTCGCCTCGAATCACGCCCTGGCTACGGCCCTGTACGCAAAATCGCTCGGCTTTGAATGCACCTGTTTTTTGTCACACCAAACCAAGACCGCGAACGCACCACGCGTACTCAACATGCACTTGCAGAATGATACCGACATCGTGCGCTACGGTGGCAGCCGCCCGGATCGGATTCGTACGTTGCGAGACCATCTGTGGCACCGTCATGCCTGGGCGATTCCCGCGGGTGGATCAAGCTGGCTTGGCGCCCTTGGTTTCGTCAATGCGGGTCTGGAACTCGCCGATCAGGTCGCCGCGGGTGACATTGATGCGCCGGATCGCGTGTATGTCGCTAACGGCACGATGGCTACCGCCGTTGGTCTTGCGTTGGGCCTGGCACTCGGCAAGCTGCCTACCGAAGTTCAGGCTGTGCAGGTCACCGAGGATTTCGTGGCAAGTCCTCTGCGCATGCACCGTCTGATCGCCAAAACTGCAACGCTAATGCATACCTTCGACGCGTCAATTCCGGCAGACCTTGCGGATCAAGTACGGTATAGCTTCCGCAGCGAGTTTCTCGGCGGCGGTTATGCGAAGACGAACGCGGCGACCGACCGTGCGGTTGCCATCGCACGCGATGAACTGGGGCTTGCCCTTGAAACGACCTACACGGGCAAGGCAATGGCGGCAATGCTGCACGACCTGAACCAGCAACAATACGCCAGGCAATCGATGCTGTTCTGGAATACCTATAACTCGCGGCCGCTTTCAGCAGGATACGAGCGGCCCGGCGACGCATCGCGCCTGCCTGCGGAATTCCTGCGTTACTTCGATTAGAGCAAAGATCCGGGCTGACACCTACAACGACTCTGCTTCTTCCTCCGCTATCGCCTCTGCCGCAGCTTCACGTACTGCTTCTTCAATCATTTCGCGAATCTCGAGTATCGTCGGTGCGTCCGGATCGATTTCGACTGTGTTGCGCACAAGCCGCGCGCGTGCGAGCACGTCATCGTCCCGACTGCCGAGTCGCGACGGAACGCCGTCTGCAATGCTCGCAATTAATCGTGCATGGTCGCTGTGACGCGCATCGATACCGGACCCTCCGCGATGATTCTCGAACAATTGCTCGAGCCGCAGTTCGGGACTAATCACATCATCTTCGAGGGGCGCATGACTTTCGAAATACCAGTCGCCATCCAGCTGGCCGAGCAGAAAAGGTTCATTGATGATGGCCACCGGCTCGCCGACGTCGACGATCTCGTAGAGATATTCGATGTTTTCGGGATACAGACGCACACAGCCATGACTCACGCGCATGCCGACGCCAAACGGCTGATTGGTCCCATGAATTAAATACCCGGGCATTTCCAGTTTGAGCACGCGGTGTCCAAGCGGGTTGTCGGGCCCCGGAGGAATTACTGACGGTAACGGATTGCCCAATTCCGCATGCTCCTGGCGTACGGACCATGGTACGTACCAGTGTGGGTCTTTCGCTTTGGCTTCAACTGCCGTTACGCCAAGCGGCGTCTCCCAGCCAACGCGACCGATACCGATCGGGTACGTCTTGACAATCTGCGCCTGGCCTTCGGGAACCTCTGGAAAATAGAACAGGCGCTTGGATGCGATGTTGAGGACTATGCCCTCCCGCGGAACATCGGGAAGAATGTATTGCGTAGGCAACAGGACCGGCGTGTTTTCGCCGGGCAACCACGGATCGATGCCTGGATTGGCGGCGATCAGTTCATCGTATCCAAGGCCGTAGGCGCGTGCCAGATCCGACAGCGTTTCCTCACTTCGCGGAAACACGACCTGCAGCGTGCCGACAACAGACTGCTGTGGCGATTCCAGTACGAAATGGTTGGCCGGAATGGGTTCATGAACCGGTCGCTCACTGAGCGGCACGACCGGTCCCCGGTAGCCCGGAGCCGTGCCAAAGAAGTCTTTCAGTGAGGCACAACCGCTCAGTGCGACGAGCGGCGCCAGTAACGCAATCCGGCGAAGGTTAGCGCCGTTACTCCTCTTCGGAAATCTGCAGCGTCGACTGGGGTGGTATGCAGTTGGGAATGCGGCCTTCCTGCCTGGCCTGGTTATAGAGCGGCAGGGCATCAATCCACTGCGAGACCAGCGCATCAATACGTTTGTCACTGGACGGATGCGTGGAAATGAATTCCGCCGGGGCTTCCTCTGCTTCATTGGTCATATTCTGCCACAACGGCACGGCCGCACGCGGGTCGAAGCCGGCCTTTGCCATGTACTTCAGACCAATGACATCAGCCTCACTCTCCTGATTGCGGGAGAAGGGCAACATGATGCCGAAAGCCGCACCTTGGTTGAGGGCTTCGTAGGCGGTGTAGGTTGCGCCCTGGTGTCCGCCTCCGAGGAGTACTGCAGCGACCTGAATGCCCACATTGGACAGCTTGCCGCGTGACGCCCTCTCTTTGGAATGATCGGCTGTCACGTGCGCGATCTCATGGCCGATGACTGCAGCCAGCTGGTCCGGATTCTGTGCCGCTTTGAGGATGCCCACCATCACCCCGATCTTGCCGCCCGGCATCGCGAAAGCATTAACGGCATCGTTGTCGAAAATGGCCATTTCCCACGCGAGATCACTGTGCGGCGGATCCAACTCGCTGACGACCGCGTTGGCCACGCAGGCGATGTAGCTGATTGTCTCGCGATCCGTCGTTAGCGGCATGGAAGCCTTCATTGTGGCGAACTGCTTGGCGGCCTCTGCGGCCAGCTCACTGTCGGAAATCGCCGCGGCATAATGAGACCACGACAACGCGCTGACGGCGACAACTGCCAGTGACAACAATGATCTGAATCGTTCTGTACGCATGGGAGGCCCTTAGAACCGATATCCTGAAACTCTCATAGATTTTCGACAATTTTGCCCGCTGCCAGTTCCACAGTTCAGCGTGGCAGCCGCGATTCGAATTTACGACGCCACCCTGCGGCGTCGACTTTTTCGAGTGCGCTATCAATATTTGCCATAAGCCGTTTTTGCAGCGGCTGTTTTATGCGGTAGGTAAGCTGATACAGATCGCGGTCAACGGCGAGCTCGGTCAGCAGCTCATCGCTGGTCTTGATTTCGTCAGCCAGACCGAGCTCCAGGGCCCTCGTGCCATACCAATGCTCACCCGTGGCCACCTTGTCGAGGTCGAGGTCGGGCCGGTACTTACTGATTGCCGCCTTGAACAGGCCGTGCACGTCTTCGAGTTCCTCTTTGAGCTTTGCGCGATCCTCATCGGTATTTTCACCGAACATTGTCACCGTGCGTTTGTATTTGCCCGCCGTAATCTGCTCGAAATCGACGCCGTGACTGTCCAGCATGCGGTTGAAGTTTGGAATCTGCGCCAGCACGCCGATTGAGCCGAGAATGGCGAAAGGCGCAGCGTAAATCGTGGACGCGACGCATGCCATGAGATAGCCGCCGCTGGCAGCGACCTTGTCGACACAGACCGCGAGCGGAATATTGCGATCACGGATTCGTGCCAGCTGCGATGCGGCAAGGCCGTGCTCGTGTACCATACCGCCGTGATTTTCCAGGCACACGATGACCTGGTCATCCGCTTTGGCGACATCGAGGACCGCACTGACCTCTTGGCGTAATGACGGCACAGCACTTGCTTTGAGGTCACCCTTGAAGTTGATGACAAAACTGCGTGGCCGAACCGAAACTTGCTTCGCTTCGGCTTTGTCGCGCTTCTTTTCCTCTTTCGCTTCTTTCTTTTGCTCGTCCTTTTTTAGCACGGCCTTGCGCAGCGCGCTCGCAATCGACTTGTATTTCTTGTTGATGCTCTCGACTTCGAGGCCTTCCTGGCTGGATTTGCGGCCGGCCGCTGCCGCAACGCTGATGACAATTACGATGGCTACGACGATCGTCAAGACCTTCAGCAGAAAGAGACCGTACTCGAACAAAAACTGACTCATACGGCGAGGCCGACGTTATTCTTCTGCAGGACCTGTTCGGCCCGATAGCTGGAACGTACCAAAGGCCCGGCAACAACCTCGAGAAAGCCCTTGTCCAGGCCTTCACGCCTGTAAAGGTCAAACTCGTCAGGTGTCACGTAACGGTCCAACGCAAGGTGATTCGGCGTAGGCCGCAAGTACTGGCCCAGCGTCAGGATATCGACGTTTGCGTCGCGAAGGTCGTCCATCGTGCGCATGATCTCGTTGTCGCGCTCGCCGAGGCCCAGCATCAGGCTCGTCTTTGTCAGCACCTCCGGACGGTAGTCCTTGGCGTGCCGCAGTACATCGATCGTCTGCTCGTAACCCGCGCGTGGATCGCGCACCGGGTGCGTTAGCCGTCGCACGGTTTCCACATTCTGCGCAAACACGTCGAGTCCCGAATCAACCACAATTTCGACATGCTCCATGACGCCGTTGAAATCCGGCGTCAGGGCTTCGACAGCCGTTGCCGGATTCTCTGCCTTGATCGCCCGCACGCAGGCCGCGTAATGTGTGGCGCCGCCGTCTGCCAGGTCGTCGCGATCAACCGATGTAATAACGACATACTCAAGCCCCATGAGCTTGACGGCACGACCTGTATTTGCGGGCTCTTCCGCGTCGAGCCAGCCCTTTGGATTGCCCGTGTCCACCGCGCAAAAGCGGCAGGCCCGCGTACAAACCGAACCCATGACCATGATCGTCGCGGTTCCGGCATTCCAGCACTCACCAATGTTGGGACACATGGATTCCTCGCACACGGTACTTAAGCGATGCTCTTTGACGATGCGCCGAACCGCGGCATGGCCTTTCCCGGACGGCATTTTCGCGCGCAGCCATTTGGGTTTATCGCCTTTTACGAGCGGTTCGGCATCACGGCGCGTCTTTACGCCATTCTTGATGGCCGAAAAACCCGCTTCTGTCGCGTATTTCGTGCCGCTTTCTATAATTGCAATTCCGCGGAATGTCTTGTCGATGTTGCTGCTCATTCGGTGTGCTGTGTGCCTGGCGAAAGGGCACGCATTGTCGCACAGATGAAGGCAAAAAAAATCCCGGCCGAAGCCGGGAGAGTCAGGGGGAACCGGTGTTGCGCCAGAAGAACCTAGTGCAATCTCGACCAGCTGACGAGCTTCACTGCGTTCATTTGCAGATCGAAATTGCGGGCCAGTACGGCCTCAATGTCACGCGCATCAGTGTCCATTTCCATCGGCTGACTTAACTCGATCACACCGCTGAATTCGTTACCGCCACGATACTGAGCGTCGGTCAATATGAACTGTGTGTAGTACTTTGCGGACATGGGTAGATACTACCGGGGCGGTCGCGACGCTACTGTGAGCCATGCCACAAAACTCCGGATTTGCCAGAATGCCGATCACTTTTTGCTGCGGTGCAGCAAAGCCCTGAGTCGCGTAAATTGTTTACCGAGCGTAAAATTTGCCTGATTCGGCGACGCGACGCACAGATTTCGCGCCGCGGCATATGTAATATTGGCGTCGAACTGCCTATCGCTTGGGCGGGTTTGCTTAAACCTACGCAGGAATCAGACACATGGCCGAAAAAACGGGGTTCGTACGTTGCATCCTGACCCTCACGCTGTTGCTCAGCGCCGCCGGCGCAACGGCGCAGGACGAGCTAAGAAAGACCTTTTTCAAGGAAGCCGACGCCGCCAAGGCCGCCGCCGAAGCGGCCAACGCCGCGCTGCTGGCTCCGCGCAGCTACGAGCGCGGCATGAACGAGTATACCGACGCCGAGTTCGCCCTCGAGCGCGGCCGCAGTATCGAAATAGTACGCTCGAATGCAGCAGACGCCGTTCGCTACTTCAAGACGGCAACCACGGCCGCCGAACTTGCAGCGACCGCACTTGCCCAGGTCATGAAGAGCCGCCAGGACGCGGCCAACGCGCGCGCGCCCGAACTGGCGCCGGATATCTGGACCGAAGCGCAGCGCGATTTCGCTGATGCGATTCGGATACTGGAACGCGGTGACCTGAAAGGCTCCAAACGACGGGGTATCGAAGCCACGAGTCTGTACCGTGACGCAGAGCTCATCGCCATTAAGGCGCAATATCTCACCGAGACGCGGCAGCTGCTTGCGGATGCAGATCGCGCTCGCGTGGGCCGCTACGCTCCTATCACCCTCGGCCAGGCGAAACAGTTGCTCGCAGACGCAGAGCGCGAGCTTAACGAGAATCGCTACGACACCGACCGGCCACGCAGCCTCGCACGACAGGCTAACTACGAAGCCAAACACGCAATCTATCTTTCCGAAGTAGTCCGCAAAGTTCGCGATCGCGACATAACCGCGGAACAACTCGTGCTGCAGTGGGAGAAACCGATGCGGGATATTTCTGGTGCTGCCGACATCGTGCCCGACATGGAAGATGGCCCCGACCGCCTGGCGGCCGAACTCGTCGCGCACATTGAGCAACTGCGTAACGAGAACCAGGCCCTTGGCCAGGAAAAGGCTGAAAACGAAATACGCCTCGCGGACATGGAAGAGGAAATGGCGGCCCTCGACGAACGCCTGGGCGGCGCAACCGCAGAACGCGCGGCATTGGTTCAGCGACTCGAGGCGCAGGCAAGGGTCAAGCAACAGTTCGAGCAGGTCGAGAAAATGTTCGCGGCATCAGAGGCGCGCGTGTTTCGGGAAGGTAACAACATCATCCTGCGACTCGTCGGGCTGACTTTTGACAGCGGTCAGTCACAACTCAAGCCACAGAGCTTCGACCTGCTTGGGAAAGTCGAGAAAGCGATTGATGTGTTTCCGCGCAGCGAACTGATCATCGAGGGCCACACCGATTCGCACGGCGGCGACGATTTCAATCAGACCTTGTCTCAGGCGCGTGCAGAATCTGTACAGCAATACATGATCAATGCAATGCGCATTCCGACATACCGATTGATCGCGACCGGCTACGGCGAGACGCGCCCCGTCGCGAGCAACGAAACCGAATCCGGGCGCGAACGTAATCGTCGTATCGATATCGTCATCCGGCCGAATATCGAACCGTCCTGATCCCTGTACATCGCGGGCCGGGGATCACTCATCTTCATGTTTCGATCCCGCTTGACGAGAGCTCGCTGTGCTGCGCTTTATTTCCGATGTGTGGTCGCCGGCCTGCGATCTGCAAGCTTGCCACCATTCGGCAACGATTTTCGCCGTGACTTCGTTGGCCAGGTAGCCGTATTCGGCGTGCGGGTTAAGGACGCCGTCAAGCCGGAAATAGTTGTGCAGGAAATGGTCTTCTATCGATTCGACGAGTCCCCGCTTGATCATCTCCTCGAAGTCGTCCGCCAGATCCGGATCGAGGGCTGTCAGGTCGCCGATGGCGGACAGATTAATCCAACGACGAATTCCTTGCAGATACCGGCTGTCACCGGCTTGGTCGTGGCCCAGCAAACGACGCTGAATAAATCGTTGGCCCAGCGGACTGCCCATCGTCAGCAACAGGTCAACATCAATCTGATCGCGCGCATTTCGCGACATCTGCCACAGGCTGTCCCAGCTGATCACCGAGCCCATGCTATGCCCGATTAGCAGGATCGGGCGACGCGCTTCGACGGCGGCGCGCAGGCGCATTTTCAGCATTTGCCGCGTATGCTCCGCGATTTCATCCTGGTTCCGCGTGTAACGCCGCAAGTCACGCAAGTGCAGTTCCATTCGCTCATTGGCAACGTGCGGAATAAGGAACGGAATAAAGTCGGCCAGCGAGAATGCCCAGCGCGCAACCCGGCGTCGCCACGACATTGCTTCCGCAATGTCTTCGGGCGAAGCCCCCGGTTGCTCGATGACCGCTTCGATCGCCTCCTGATCAATCGCGATGTCGCGATGCGTTTTGTAGAAATTGTAGGTCCACGAAACGATATCGAAACAGTGCAGATTGGCAGCGATATCGAGCGCGATCTTCTCGTCGTAGCGCCGCAGTCCGGCGATTAAACAACGAAACAAAGCGTCCCGGTGCAGGCCAGGTTCGGGCTTGGGCAAGAGACCCGGCACGTACAGGAGCAGGGGCAGGTTGATCATCGTGCCGTTGCTCCGAGCAGCGCAAGTAATTCACTGACGTCCCGAACGATTCCATCGGGCTTTTGCAGGTGTTCCGGCCAATTCTGACCATTACGATTGACCCAGACCGTTCTAAGACCTGCCTCACGTGCGCCGGCAACATCGACTTCGGGATGATCGCCGACATGCAGGGTTTGATCGGCACCTGCACCACCGGCTGCAACGGCTATGTCGAATATCCTCCGGTTCGGCTTTGCGGCGCCGGCAGAGGATGCCGAGATGACTTCGTGGAAAAGATCACTAATGCCAATCGAATTCACATCCGCGTTGCCGTTCGTTACGGCAATCACACGGTAGCGCCTCCCCAGTTCGGTCAAGGTAGGGCGAACTTCCGGAAAGACCTCGACATCGTT
>JAOTUB010000193.1 GCA_029864095.1 Gammaproteobacteria bacterium
AGTGGATCTCCAAAGCACCAGCGCCACGCGGCCGACGCGTTGGCATGGATCCGGCGCTGTATACATGGAAGGGATACCGCAACTGGTCGGAACAGATAAAGCGCAACTGGGAACCGGATGCGGGCGATGATTCTGAATAATCTTTAGCGATAACCATATTATGTTTCAAAAACGTCGGCGTCATGTCGGCGTTTTTTTTTGCAGTGTCGGATGAATCGCTAACGTGATTGCTGGGCGATGCAAAACGAGTCCCATTTAATAACGGTACTGCGTCTGATTTTTGGTGTTTCGGGCCGCGATCGAGCAATTTCTAAATCAAGCTGTGATCTGCCTCACGGAGGCGTAACGACGAGCTATCTATAGTCCACCTCACTGGGCTTACATTTGCGATTTGAATAGTATGTCAAACAAAAGCACGGACGCTGAATCGCCAGTGGTTTCTCTCAAGGATGAATCCGCACGGCAACGTTGGGAACTGTTTCATCGCGCGATTGCCCATGCGAAGCAATCGAACGACGCCGCGCTCGACGATGCCGATACTTGTTCGGGCGACGCAAAAAGCGCTGGTCCCCTGCTGTCGATTGTTCGCTAAGCCATAGCCATGGAACGGTTCGCGCAACTGCTTGACGACCTCGATGACCTGATCGCAATGGTCGGCCTGCTCGGCGAGCGGATCCGTAATTTCACATTTTCTCTTGTGTTAGGGTCTATCGCCCTGGCGGTCCAGATCGGCGGTGTGCTGCTCGCGCTCGCCCACCCACCACTCGCGCTGGCAACGGCGCTGCTGCTGTTCGTGTCGCTGCTGTACCGGGCGGTCACCTCACCGCGACTTGAAATAGCCTGATAAGTCCCCATCCTGTGTGACCTGATGCGGCCGAACTCTCTCGGCCTGCTGCACGCGTTCGACATCTAGGAGACTCAGGCGTGACAACCGCGACCGGCCGGGAGACACTCGGCTTTCAGACCGAAGTCCGTCAGCTTCTGAAGCTGATGATTCACTCTTTGTACAGCAATAAGGAGATCTTTCTTCGAGAGCTGATCTCCAACGCATCGGATGCCGCCGATAAGCTTCGTTTCGAAGCGCTCGCGGCGCCGGATCTTCTGAGCGAGGACCCGGATTTGAGAATTCGGATCGAGTCCGACAAAGAGCGGAACACGATCACGGTCATCGACAACGGCATTGGCATGTCGCGTGACGAGCTCGTCGAGCATCTCGGCACCATCGCGCGCTCGGGCACGGCCGAGTTTCTGCAACAGATGACCGGCGACCAACAGAAGGATGCGCAGCTAATCGGCCAGTTTGGTGTGGGCTTTTACTCGTCGTTCATGGTTGCGGACAAGGTCGTGGTGGAATCGCGCCGCGCCGGTCTGACGGTTGATGACGGTGTTCGCTGGGAGTCAGATGGCGCTGGCGAGTTCACGGTTGAAAACATCGAGCGCAGCGAGCGTGGCACGGCAGTGACGCTGCATCTCAAGGATACCGAGACCGAATTTGCCGAACCGCTGCGAATCGAAGCTCTGATCCGCAAGTATTCCGATCACATCGCCTTCCCGGTCACGCTTGCCACGACGGCCGATGCAGAGAAAGAGCCGAAAATTGTGAACACGGCAACGGCTTTGTGGACCCGCTCGCGCTCGGATCTCACGGATGATGAGTACAAAGAGTTTTACAAGCATCTGTCACACGATTTTGCGGATCCTCTGGTTTGGAGCCATAACAGGGTCGAAGGCAAGCGCGAATACACGAGTCTCCTCTACATCCCGGAGAACGCGCCCTTCGATCTTTGGAATCGCGAAGCGCCGCGCGGACTGAAGCTATACGTACAGCGCGTTTTTATTATGGACGATGCCGAGCAGTTCTTGCCGCTGTATTTGCGCTTTGTAAAAGGCGTCATCGACTCTTCAGACCTGCCGCTCAACGTTTCGCGGGAGCTGCTGCAGCAGAATCCTGAGCTAACCGCGATGCGTGGCGCGTTGACGCGCCGGGTGCTCGATATGCTCGGCAAAATGGCCGCTGGTGAGCCGGACGATTACCACCGGTTCTGGACCGAGTTTGGCCAGGTGCTCAAAGAGGGTATCGTCGAGGACCGCGCGAATAAGGACAAGCTGGCAAAGTTGCTGCGCTTTGCGACAACACACAGCGGCTCCAGCAAACAGGATCAGTCTCTCGATGATTACGTCGGCCGTGCTGGCAAGGATCAGGACAAGATCTACTACATTCTTGCCGAAAATCATGCGACGGCCGCGGCCAGCCCGCACATCGAAGGCCTTGCCGCAAAAGGCATCGAGGTACTGTTGCTCACCGACCGGATCGACCCGTGGCTGGTTGACGGACTGACCGAATACGAGGGCAAGTCGTTTGCTGACGTGGCCCGCGAAGGCCTGGATCTGCCCGACGGAGATGGTCACCTCACGCAGGATGTGATGGATGATGAGCACAAGCCCCTACTCAAAAAAGTCAAAAAGGTTCTCAAAGACCGCGTCGAGGCAGTGCACATCAGCAACCGCCTCGTGTCATCGCCAGCCTGTGTCGTCGCCGGTAAGAGCGAGCTGAACCCGCAGTTGCGGCGCATGCTCGAGGCGAGCGGCCAGACTCTGCCCGACTCGAAGCCGATACTCGAGATCAATATCGAGCATCCGCTCGTGCATCGTCTTTCGGCTGAGGCAGATAACGGTCGCTTTGACGTGCTGGCGAATATCGTCCTGGACCATGCACTGCTGGCCGAGGGCTCGCAGCTCGATAATCCGGCCGAATACGTCAAGCGGATGAATTCGTTGTTGCTGGAGCTTGATTCGGATGCGGGCTCGGGCTAAAACAATGCACTCCTTACAACCGAAACCGGGCGCGACTGGCTATGGCTAATTCCAAAATATCAGACAGGGAGCTAAAGCAAAAGCTCACCGACGAACAGTACGCAGTCACTCAGCAAAGAGGCACGGAACGGGCCTTTACGGGAAAGTACGTCGATCATAAGCACGATGGCACGTATCGATGTGTGTGTTGTGATGCGGAGTTGTTTTCCTCGGCTCACAAGTACGATTCTGGATCGGGTTGGCCGAGCTTCTGGCTGCCGCTTGCCGGCGACGCCGTGCGTACGGTTGTCGATACTAGTCACGGCATGGCTCGGGAAGAAGTTGTGTGTAATGCCTGTGGTGCGCATCTCGGCCACGTATTCGAGGATGGACCTCAGCCGACGGGACTTCGCTACTGCATCAACTCAGCCTCGCTGGATTTTGAAAGCTCGGAATAAGTCTTCTTACCTACCATCGAAAAGGCAACACAGCATGCAAGTAAACCACATACTTTTCATCCTCCTTATTGCGGCCGGCTTATCAGCCTGCAACGATCAGGGCGACGAAGCGAAAACAGACGAGCCGGCCGCGGCTGTAGCGGAGCAGGCAGCGACGGATCAGAGTGCAATTGAAGGCGAGGTACTCGAGATCGCGCCCGGGCTGAGCGCAACTATCGTGAAGAATGGTTACGGTCGCGTCGCCGAGGCTGGTGACTTCGTCGAGGTGCACTATACAGGGTGGCTATATGATGATCAGGCCGAAGACAAACGCGGCGACAAGTTCGATAGCTCGGTTGACCGAGGCGAGAAGTTTCACTTCAAGCTTGGAGCAGGACAGGTCATCAA
Organism: Gammaproteobacteria bacterium; assembly: GCA_029864095.1. Classification (GTDB taxonomy): domain Bacteria; phylum Pseudomonadota; class Gammaproteobacteria; order Steroidobacterales; family Woeseiaceae; genus UBA1847. Next base: position 3,639 of record JAOTUB010000193.1, read on the forward strand.
AGGCTGGGATCAGGGCGTAGCCGGCATGCTGATTGGCGAGAAGCGCGTTCTCACTTTGTCTCCTGATATGGGCTATGGAAGTCGCGGCGCCGGCAACGTAATCCCGCCGGACGCCACGCTCATATTCGAGGTCGAACTATTCGGGCTGGAAGGCGCAAACGACTGAGACCGGCTTTACTGCAGCGAGAACTCGATGCGGCGGTTCCGGCTGCGGCCATATGCAGTGCTGTTATCGGCAACAGGTTCCGCCGACCCCCGGGCCATGACCAGCAGTCGTCGGGGATCGACGCCGCGATCCGCGATGTGATCGGCAACGGCTTGCGCGCGAGCCATGCTCAAGCGCCTATTGCGGGCCGCATCACCCGCTGCGTCGGTATGGCCCGTCACGGCAATTATCGTTTGCCGGCAGTCATTCGCGTACTCGACGATGCGGTCGAGCGTACCGTACGATGCCGTGCGAATTTCGGTGCTTGACTGTTTGAAGGACACGGTCTCAAGGAATAGTTGTGCGAATGCGCGTTCGCACAGCTCGTCGTGAGGCGCGCTCGACTCGACGGTCAAAACGTCTGCAACAATTACCATATCGGTGGGCAAGCCCTGCCGCAGGAATTCGACTCGGGCCGCGAACGTTCCGGCAGCCGAAGTGACTCCGCGAATTTCGATCCTGTCATCCCGCATGACTGCCTGAGCTGACTGCGTCGCAGCCAGCGCATACAGGAGTCGACTACTGGCCGATTCCCAATTGTCGGACACCATTACCCCGGGCCTGAAGTCCGTTTGGGTTTCGATAACGTTGAAGTGATTTGCTCCCAGCCACAACAGACCAGATTCATGCATAGCTGATGAAGTCGTTCCTCCCAGCAGCAAGCGCCCGCGGCGTGACTCGACCCAGAAGACCGGATCATCGAGGGAGGAAGTCGGGACCGGCGTCGCGCCCTGATCCGCGATGCCATGATCAATTGTGGCTGAAAGCAGCATGCCGCATGCGAGCACGACAAGCACGACTGGAGCCTGAATCCTGCGCCGATGCACGTTTATTCTTGACCGCTGGCCTTTTGGTCCTGCAGGTCCCTTGCCTGACCGATCCAGTCTTCGCGA
>JAOTUB010000194.1 GCA_029864095.1 Gammaproteobacteria bacterium
TTGCGATAGCGCTTTTGGCAGTCTTTTTGCATTCCGCTATTCGTGTGCTCACTAGAGCATGGCGAGAATTAAATCCTGCCGCGACTTGATGATTTCCCTCAGCGAGGGTCGGCTTCTGGCCGTAAGCAGTCGCCCAGGTGATAAACTTCTGAACGACTGCTACTGACCCAAAGCGGAAATTCAAAACCACCAGGTGAATTCCTGCAAATTGTGACAATTGACCGACAGGTTGGAGTGCGAGATCTACCTTGCTCTACAAGTACATCAGACGGCAGCATATGGAAGCGTTCTTCAGGAACGGGGCGCTGAAAATAGGGTCTCTATATGAATATCGTGCCCTTGAAGAATTGGGATCCATAATTGGTGATGCTTCAGAGGGCGTTCACATCACTCGGCTTGACTCCACCAAGCGCCGTGAATTTCAACTTCAAGATGGCTCTCCCGAGGCAGCTTTTTTCAAGAAACACATTCTTGGGCCCGATCAACAGAACATTGAAAAGAAAGTTGTGCTTGCGGCCGGTGCTACATTGATGGCACACAGTAATTCTCCAAACTATTATATTTACTGCGTAAGTTCGGAATATGACGAGCGTGTGATGCGCCAGTTTGGGTGCGACAGATGTATTGAAATAGTAGATCCAGAACGGTTTTTCAAAGCCATATCCAAAAATATTAGGCACAAGGCATCCTTTGAGGGGTGCTTTCCAGTTTCGTATGGCAACAAGACGACGGATCATCTGAATCCGCATGAGGCGCATCCGGCGTTATTGAAAGACGACAGTTATTCAGATCAGAAAGAAATTCGAGCAATTTGGAAGCCGTTTAAAGAACCAAAAGGCTCACTGTTCATCAATGCGCCAAAAGCCGCGCGGCATTGCCGCGAGTACAGATCGTAAGAGTCTATCCCGGCAATCGAATTCTTGAGCGGCCGCTTATGGCCGAAAGCTGCCCTTCGAATTACTCAATATCGAGCGATCTGAACGTCCGCTATTGAGCAAAGCAGACGTTCCGCCGCTCATATCCTAGACCCAATCTTCTGTCTCGAGGCTCTATTTCGCGAAAACGAGTTTCAACAGGTCCGTGGTGCGCTTCGCCGGATCTTGGCGGATCGCCGCCTCCTCCTCGCCGAGATAATAGAAAATTCCGTCCATGCCTTTCTCAACGACATAGTCACTCAAATCGGCGTCAACTTTCTGCACGAACGGCACGGAATTGTAGCGCTCCATCGCCGCGTCATAAGTTTTAGCGGCGCCGACATCAGCCAGACTCTCATCGACAACCGGTTTCATCTCGATGGCCAGTGGTCCTGACATCTTGGACTTGAAGTATTGTGTCGCTGAGTCATCGGGACCATTGTAAATCGCCATAACATCATCCAGAGTCATGTCGTTGATTGCCCCAATAAACAACTGTTTTGCCTTCGGTGTCGCGATTTCCGCTGCGCGGTTCAGGCGCATTTCGAGATCAATTAACATTGAGTCCATGCCGACTTTACTCAGTACGTTTTTGACCTGACCGAGTTGCTCCGGGAGTGGAATATGAACTTGTGGATCGAGATTGAATCCATCGGCAGTACCGAGACTGCTCACAACATTTTCCGTTCCCACTCGCAGCGCCTCTTTGAGCCCCCCGCCGATTTCATCCGTGCTTAACGTTTGTTGTTTTTCGTCGTTGCGGGACACGATTTCTTTTAGCTTGTCGAGCCACCCGGCCGACGCGCTACCGTTGGCACCAATCAGAGCAAACGCCAGCAAAATTGGGATCACTTTTTTCGTTGCCTGAGTATTTCGTCCTGTTTTGATGCCGTTAATCATGACAAGAGTTTCCTTCGGCTCGAAAAGTAGAGAGCATTATACAGTGATTGGAGGTCGAACCGAGGTTGCTGCTCGTCTTATGAATGTCCGCTTCTGGCCGTTAGCCGCCGTCCAGGTGATAAACTGACAAATGGCTGCTACGGACCCGAAGCGGCCGGTTATATTTCGCGAAGTCAGGTTTCAAGTATGAATAAACCATTTCTACCCGGGCTTCTGTTTGGTGCAGGCTTTTCCATTATCTTTGCGGCGATTCTTGCTGTGCTGAACGTCTTCTTTTTAGAACTGGAAGACAGGCAGCATGGCGATCGCCCACCTTTGGTGATGGGGCCTGGAGAACCCACTGTGGTACGGGCCAAGCCCGTAGTTCGAAACGGGAAATTGATGGTATTGATTACGGTCAGAAATGACTTTAGTGAGTCAGTGTTCTTTCGGGCAGAAACGGTGACATTCGATCAATTTGGTGAATACTTTGAGTCCGCTCCGGCCTTGCGGGAGTTTCACGTCTCGACAGGGAAAGAGTTTCATTTCACGTCTTATTGCCCGAGTGACGAATTGGATCAAGACGAAATACTAAATTCAGTTAGCAAGGTCGAGATGCAGTTCTTTAGGACCTGATGGCCGCTGGCGGCGCGGTCTGGCGTCTGACACGTGTCATTGCGATAAAGAGCCAGATCCGCGACCGATTTTTCGACCGGCAGGTGTCTAAGCTAGATATCGCGCAGTTTGCGACGAAACCGAATGGGGGGGGTTGATCGAATGTCCAGGATACAAATTGTACGCAAACTAGCGGGCTTGCTGGCGATCGTCCTGATTTCAGGTACAGGGTACGCAGAAGACTCGAAATTCGAAATTGGGCTGCGCGCCAACGTCTTATTGGGCGATGGTGTGCCCGCCAACGATATCCTTGGCCTTGGGGTGATCGGCCGGTATCGTCTGAACAACGGGTGGTTCATCGGCGCCGGCCTCGATACCTACGATTACGATTTTGAGCGGCCGTGGAAAATAATCGGCCTCAGGCAGGACCCCGATGTCGCCACCATTGACGCCGCGGCAGACAATACGGTCCTTAGCGGCTCCCTCGGGCGCCTGTACAACGAAACTGATCACGGCTTCGACTGGTTCTGGACGCTGGGCCTCGGATTCAGCTCGGCGAACGTCGACGACGTAGCGGGACCAACCGAAACTGGTGGTACGTTCGATATGACCTTTGACGTCGGCAACGAAATCCACCTGATGGCGACACTGGGCTCTTCGTACAATTTCTCGGAGAACTGGTCCACGAGCTTTACGGCCAGGGTCGAACACCACTTCATGGACGTTCTGATCACCGATCGCGTATCCGGAAACACCGCGAAAATAGATTCACAATCGCCGCTCGGCGCCTACCTGAGCCTGAACTACCGCTTCTAGCCACTAGGTGGAAGGTGGCGTTGCCCAATCCTCGAGCAGCGCCGCCTGATCCATGATGATCTCGCGGTGGCAGCTCCAGGTGTGCTTGATTGCCTCGGGCGTGCCGATGCCGGCACCGCGTGGGTCGCCGGCCGGGCCGAACCAGTGGTTTTGCGGAGCGCCGGTGGTCCGCGCGCGCATGCCGCAATAAGTGGTTCCGTTCACGGTCGCGCCAAGCACTTTGTTCTGGAATACCGCGTCGCCGCTGACAACCGCAGCCGTCAGGTGATGGGACATGCGCTCGAGCAGCTCCAGCACGGCCGGCAGTTCGTCGTCGCCATACGTCGTGACGATCTGAAATGGACCGAACAACTCAGTCGTCAAGAGGCCGAAATGTTCGCCAGTCAGGGCGCTGAGCGGAACCCGAACGGCGGTCGCTTCGTAGGCGCCGTAACAATCGGGAATCTCGTGGCCAGTGAGCGGCGAGCCGCCGAACATTAGCTCGGCGCCGGGTACGGCGAGCGTCGCGTCAATATGCGCTTTTATGTGCTCGTTGTTCCAGGTGAGCACCGGGCCGAGCGACAGATTATCGATGCTGCGCCGCGCGGCGAGTTGCTCGAGCTTCGGCAACAGGGCTTCTACCCAATTATCGTGCACAAACAGGATGCTCTGCGCCGAGCATTTCTGGCCGGATGCGTTGTAAGCGTCTTCGTCTGACTGCCAGGCCACGTAATCGACCCACGACTCATCAAAGTCCGGCCCGATTACCTTCCAGTCGAAGCCGGCGTCCTCGATGCGCACCGCCCCATTAACCGAAACGGACGTTGCTTCGGCAACCTGGCTCGAGCCCGTGAACTGGACCAGGCGAATATCGTCTTTCGCTGTCTCGATCAGTTTGCCCATCGTCCTGCCGCCGCAGTGAATCATGTCGACATCGGTAGCGCGCAGGCCGCAATGAATTAGCAAACGCAGGAACTGCTCGATGACGATGTCGACCGTTGTGGCCGATTTCAGGAGCGGCCGATTGCCCATGAACAAAGCGCCCATGACCTGGAGCGCCGGTATCTCGAGCGGAAAGTTGAACGGTGCGACGACGACCACAGGACCGTAGGGCCAGCGGTAGCCGCGCGATTCCTGTCCGGTGCGATCGCCCGGGTTCGAAAAACCACGCGCCAGGAAGCGAACGCCATCGCCGGAAAAGTTATGCAGAAATGCACGCGTTACGGTGACTTCCGCCATGCACTGGCTCCAGCTCTTCGGCATGACCCGCTGTATGAGTTTTGCGAAAAAGTCCGCGACATCCTGTTCAGCAAGAAGCGCAGCGGCTTTCGCACAGACCGCGCCCAACTCGACGTAACGCTCGACGTCCTTGAGCGGGTTGTGCAGACCCGTCTTCGGACAGCTTTGCAAGCCCGCGACGAACGGGCCGATGTCGTGGGTGTCCGGCATTTCGATGAATCGTTCACCGTTCATCGGGTCGACGACACCAAGAACTTTGGAATCTGATACCCACTCTCCGG
>JAOTUB010000195.1 GCA_029864095.1 Gammaproteobacteria bacterium
TCTGAGTGCCGAGCTCCACTAGTAGAATCTTTCCGGCGACGACATATCGGTCATAGCCAACCGGCAGACGAGACAACCTCGATCGCAAATCATAGGGTAACGCGCGTTTTGCGATTCCAGGTGGCAAGGGCCTACCGCGTTGCAATTTCTTTACGATACCGGGCGGCAGGCGTTTAGACTTCCCTTTACCTTTCCCATTATCAGCATATGCACTGGTCTGATAGTAAGCACGAATTATCTGTATATCGTCCGCCGAAAAGACCACCGTAGCGCCAACTTGTGGCGCTGCCGACGGTGGCGTCGCGGACGGATGGCTATCAGTGGATATTGAACCCATGCTGGTACAGGCGCAAAGACCCACGACTAGCGCCAGAAGTAGAGTACGCATCGCTGACTCCAAAAGTGCGACAGTAGCCATACTTTAATTGCTGCCAACAGCAATTGAACGAGATGCCTGTCACAATTCAGACGCAACTGGCCGGTTTCTGCGGCTAATCAGGACAGGCACCATCTAACAATGGGGCTCGAAGCCGCGGCTGCTAAGTAAATCCCCGAATTGACGCGATTTTCCAATTGGCGCATAAGATGCAGTGACAAAGCGGGTGAAATGGATTGAAATTCGAGGAGATTCGTTGTCGGCGACGTTAAATTCCAGTTGTCTACTGTCCTAATTTTTTTGCTCGATTTCTTTATTGACAAGAGAATTTTAAATTGGCTTTGCCTGGCCAGAACTGGTCCCGGAGTACCTATGAAAATACACGCGTTATTGATGGTGGGGTTCGCTTTAGGTGTGGCGGGTTGCGTCGAGAAAGAGCAAGTGGCGCCCGCGCCGGACGAGGACACCGAGATAGCCGCGGAATCGGCGGCTGCCGACCTGCCGACCGCTGAGAAAGCGGAGATGGGGAGCGAGACGTTTATTAGGCACATGCATCTCCACGCGAGCCACCTCGAAGGTCTCAACGCGGCGTTGCTGGCCGGCGACCTTGAAGCAGCCCAGACGCCGGCCCACTGGCTACTGAGACACGAGGGAGTGACCGGTCACCCCGATGGCTGGCGACTGCACATCGATAATATGCGCGACGCGGCCCGCGCGGTTACTGAGGCGACCGATATTGCGGCCGCACGCGCGGCGGCGGAGCGCATTACGGAAGGCTGTCGTGGTTGCCACGCTGCCGCTGGGGTCGATATCGACTTATCGGGCTTGAAGTTGGACTGATAATTCCGCCCAGTGTGGTTATCGGGCCAAGGGTTGCGGAGTGTCCGCTTCTGGTCGATAGCGGTGTGTCATATAGCCCATTGCTGCGATTTTCGAATGACCGCTTTGAGCGAAAACGGAGCTTCTGGGTCCGTGAGTGTTTGAGACTGCTATAAACGGTTGCTAAATCAGGAACGAAGGTCAGCGGTGCCGAATTGTGACGATGTTGGCACTATCGACGTTACGTTAGATACCATTTGCGAGCTGGCCCTCAGCATTGGACGTGCCATCGCTCTGGTCTGACCGGACCATCGTTTATGGAGTGGTCCGCAATGAACGAGGCGATAATCTTCATACCGATGTCTTATATCGCTATGGCGATCGAGCCGACGATCATCGATTACGCGGCGGCAATCACGCCTGGAGCTCTCGTCGTGCTGTCCGCAGTCACGATGTTCAGCGGCCGTTTTGCGTGATACTGGGCGAGTGTAGGGCCGTTGTGCCCTGAACTATTGTTTTTGCTTGACCTCGAAGTTTAATTGGCAATCATACGAACATTAATGAAGAAAGAGCGCAGACCTCGAGGCATGCTTACCCAGTGAAAAGAAATGGCATCATCCTCGTCTTGTGCCTGTCAGTAACCGCGTGTTCTCAGCAGCCCGTCATCGATGCGGCGATGATGCGCTTCGAAGGGGCAATGCCGGCAGACTTCGGTGGCTCGTGGGAACGCAACTATGCGCTCGATGACGACGTTAACGCTGTGCTGCGCGAGGCGTATTACAGGATCAGCCAGACTTCGGCGGACCAGCGCTATTCCGTGCGCCCCGGCACCGCGATTGCGTCATCAAAAGATATGTCTTCCGTCCTCGCGCTGGCACGCCTTGCGGAAATGATTACGCGGCCGGACGTATTAACGATTTCACAAAACGCTTACGAGATCAGCGTCGCGAGAAAGGACGATTTCGCGATGACCTGTGCATTCTACGATGGGGTCGCGAAGGGCATTGATAGTGTCTATGGTACAGAGATATGCGGCTGGGACGGTGAACAGCTCGTCTCCAATCTGATACTGCCGGATGGCTTGCAGGTCACTCACCGCTTCACGATTTCGGCCGATGGCGAGCAACTGCGTGTGGTGACGACCGTGTCGTCCAGCACGTCACGAATCCCGTTTACCTTGCGGCGCTTCTACACGAGATTCGACCGGCCGACATCCTTCTTCAATTGCATCGAGACGCTCAGCATGAAACGCGTGTGCAGCACCGGCGAGATCGAGCCGTGAGCGCGTTCGTCGCCCCGCGTCGCAGCTTGCTCGTGTTGCAGGCGCTCATTCTGTTAACCGCCCTGAGTCAGCAACGCGTGGCGGACGCGCGCGATCTTGACGCGCTCGACGTGTCTATCGCAGTCTTCGATCCGGGCGTGCCTGCAGACGCGTCCGTGCACCGTGACCTGCAGGTGTTTCCGCGAATTCGCGAGATCGAAGCGAGATTGCTGCCCTTCGTACTGCGTGACACTTTGGGCAAAGCGAATGCATGGGGCGCTGTGCGGGTCGTGCCAGAGCCCGATATCGCCGCAGAGTTACTCGTGTCCGGGACGATTATTCGGTCCGACGGGGAATCTCTCGAGCTCGAGATTCGTGCCGTCGACGCAAGCGGAAGAGTATGGCTGGACAAGACGTTTGCTGGTCCGCATGGAAGTCGACAACTCTACGACGATATTGCACAAGATTTGCTGATAACGCGTGACGGGCTGGACGACAAGTTTCTCGCAGACATCGCGGAAATTTCCTTGCTGCGCTATGCGAATCAGCTTGCGCCATCCGCATTTGGCGATTATCTGAACACCGCAGCCGACGGGACATTCACGGTGCAACGCCTGCCTGCGAATAACGATCCGATGCTTGACCGGATCGAGCGCATACGCGGCACAGAGTATGTGATCACGGATACGGTGGACGAGAGATTCCAGCAACTTCACGGGGAAATTGCGTCGATCTATGATTTATGGCGCGAGTATCGAGCCAAGGTCATCAAATATCAGATCCAGGACGCCAGGCGTGCGCAAAGCACAAGATCAGACGCGCCGCGTGGCAGCTATGAGGCGCTGCTCATTCTTTACGAAAATTACAAGTCGGACCGAATTATCGCGCAGGAACAAGACAGACTCGCAGTGGCTTTCAACAACGAGGTCGGGCCCAAAGTTGACGCGATGGAGCTTCGCGTTGCCGAACTCGAAGGCTGGGTCGATCAGAAATATGCGGAGTGGCACAGGCTCCTCGAAGAGTTATTCGAAGCAGAGACCACATTCGGGCAGTAAACAATGTCTGGCGCCAATCCGACAATTCGTGCTGGAAAAAGAAAAAAAATGGGGCCCTGACGGGCCCCTCAGTTTTCCGCCAGAAAAGACCCGAGCAACTCGAATTCTTCCACCCGGCTGCTGCCTTTACGCCATGCCAACCCGATCTGCCGATAGCTGCTCTCGGCAAGCGGATAGAGCTTGACGCGTGTGTTCCGGAGTAGTGACGAGTCCTCCGACATCGCCGGCAGGAATGATATGCCGAGATCGGCATCCACCATTTCGACAAGCGTTAGAAGACTGCTTGCGGCAAATCGCTGCACCTTCTGAGTACTGCGAATCCTGCAGGCGGCCAGCGCGTGGTCGCGGAGGCAGTGGCCATCCTCAAGCAACAGAATGCTGTCGGCATCGAGTCTGTTGAAGCGGTAGTTCTCAGGGTCCACCCGCGTCGTCTTCTCGTGGCATGCCAGTCGAAACGGGTCACGAAACAGGCTGGTTACCTCGACACCGCGCATCTCCCAGGGTAATGCCAGCAGCAGAACGTCCAACTCACCCTCCATAAGTCGTTTGTAAATGCGCTGCGTCTGGTCTTCCGCCAGGTAAAGCTTGAGCTGCGGGTATTCGCGGCGCAGCTTTGGTAATACGCGCGGCAGCAGAAACGGTGCAATCGTCGGAATTACGCCAAGGCGCAATTCACCGGTCAGGGGCTGCTTCTCTCCGGCGGCGAGCTCGATGAGATGGTCGAGGTCGCGCAGCACGAGTCGTGCCTGAGTCGCGACCTGCTGGCCCTTTGCCGTGATTGTGACCTGTCGGTTGGTGCGATCTACAAGCTGTGTGTCGAGAGCGCTCTCCAGCTCTTTGATTGCGTTGCTGAAGGCCGATTGTGAAACGAACGATGCACCCGCCGCCCGGCCGAAGTGGCCGGTCTCGACGAGAGCCACGAAGTACTGCAGCTGTTTGGTACTCGGCAATCGCATAATCTAAAAAATCGAATATAGTAAACGAATTAAACCATTTTATTTATCAAATATCGAGCCCTAGACTAAGCGTAATTTCTAAGGAGCCGAACCATGAAACTCGATATTGGAATTGACACAAGAGACCGCGAAGCGATTGCAGGCGGACTTTCAAAGCTGCTCGCGGACAGCTACACGCTGTATCTCAAAACACACAACTATCACTGGAACGTCACAGGACCCATGTTCAATACCC
>JAOTUB010000196.1 GCA_029864095.1 Gammaproteobacteria bacterium
CCATAACCTGGGAGATCGCTTCCTGTTCTGTGCTGCGACACAATCGGGTAATTTCGTGTTGTTGTCTGACAAAGAAGGACGTAAGCGGATGCGTGAGTTGAAACAGCAGCAGCTGCGGTAGGCTTAACGGTCTAGTCGATTCTAGGAAATGAAGGCAACAGCAGACCCCGCCCTCGTGGCGGGGTTTTGTTTTGCCCGAAGGTCGGCTTTCGGCCGAAAGCCGACCCTGGAGTCAGTCGATTTTGGGCTAATTAGGCGTCCGCTTCGGATGAGAGCGGACCATCGGTTTGGGTGCCGGAAACTACCATCGAAATTGTCCTGTAAGCGCCCAAAAGCTGCCGTTGAACTAGAATTGGCCTTACAGGCAGCTACCGACCCTAAGCAGACGATAGCTGTCGATTGAGCTGCAGTGGCTTAATCATAAGTACATTCCCCAATAGACTCGGGTCCGACTGACGCCGATAAGAATCTTCACGCGTGACGGGAAACAGGTTCGTGTGACAAGGCAGAGGGATTGCTACGACTCGTCACTGTTTCCGGGCGCGGCAAGAATGAGGTCGGTGCGGAGAGGGGCGCACGATGTCTATTCGCTTGTTCCTGGTCGGATTGGTAGCAGTGATCGCCGGATGTGCTGCTACAGGAAACTACACCTACAAGCTTTACTCCGGGCCGACGCTGCCCGATGCTGAACTTGCTGCCGTCCAGTTCGGGGGCCGGCTGGAGCATGTCATTATAGACGGTCTCAGCGTGTACCGGGCAGATTATGGTGACGTCTTGCTCTCACCGGGCGAGCACTCGATTGTTTTCGATAGCGATTGGTGGGGCGGGCAGGACATACGCTATTCTGTGCAGCTCGAAAAGGGCCGCCAGTACCTGCTGTTGAAAACCGACGTGTGGCCTTTTTGTTGTCCAGGTCCGGTCGTAGTTTCGGGGCAGAAGGTGTGGGGCTGGGTCCAGGATGCCACATCCGAGGCAATAGTCGGAGAAATCGAAGAGCATGAGACTGCGGACTAATACTGCGTCCCCACTAGCCGGGTTAGCGGTACTGGCTATAGTGTTCGGTGGCTGCATTGCGCCGCAAACGGTCGACCCGGAAATACACGTAATTGAGAAAGTTCGATTGGCCGACGATGTTCTCGTCTCAGTGGGCCCGCGGCGTATTCTCGAAAGCCTGTCGAAGCGAATTGCGAAACATGACCGAGACATTGCGATAGTAGACGGACTAACATTTCGCGACACCGCGTTTCCAGAAGGGGAATGGCGACTGTCTGCTCTGGTTGAAGTGCCGGAGCGCCGATCGTCAGTCGCGGCGGCGTTGGACGTCAAATATCTTGTTCTGGTTGGACCCGCGAAACTCGAAGAAATTACAGATGAGAAAGGCGAGTTTTACGGGATCGTACCGAGCGCGGTGTCCGGCACCGAGACCAGTACCCTGAGTGCCGTTGTGATTGACCTGAATTCGGGGCAGTCTCTTTCACAAATCGTCGCGAAAGCATCCGGTACTTATCGCGTCGGCGCCTATCTAATCTATGTCGCGGGCACTGATCCGATGACGGAATCTGCGGTATACAGTGGCCTCAGCGAAGCGATCGTCGGCGCCGTGAGGAAGGACAGCGGCGAAGGGAAAGTGCGTCTTGCCTTGCTCGCGGCCGAGGGGACCGCAGAGCCATTCCGGTCACTCGACTGACAGCCCCAGCGCGGTGAAAGGCGGGCTCTGCGGCGCTACCATCACATTGATCCGCTAATGAAAAAAGCGGACGGCAGCCGGCAGCCCGTGTTAAGCCAGCGTTAATGTTCGGGAGCGTAGCATCTGGACATGGATTCAGGGGAAAAGAGGAACAGTTGCCCCCGACACTAATCCAACACTGCTATCGACTCCATTCGATGAGGGATATCATGCACAAGTTTGTATTTATGTTCGGTGCCTCTTTGTTTCTCGTCGGCGCCGCACATGCCGAGGGTTTCTACGTCGGTGGTTCGGCCGGAGTCGGCGATGCGGCGCTCAGTTCAAACAGCGAATTCGACGACCCTGATGACAACCTGTTCATCGCCAAGGGCATCGGCGGCTATCGGGTAAACGAGTTCTTCGCCTTTGAGAGCACCATCGTAGGGGCAACCAATAACGAGTATGACGACGGTTTTGATGGTCAGGCCGACGTCAGCTTTGGCGCGGTGACCGGTTCATTCCTCGGCATCATCCCGGTGGACGAGAACTTCGAGTTTTTTGCCAAGGTCGGTGGCTATGTGGGCGAGAGCGAGGTAGATGACAGTTTCCTCTTTTTCGGCTCCGATAATGACGAAGACGAGAGCGGACTGCTGTGGGGCGGCGGCGTTTTTATCAATTTCGGCAGCCGCAAGCAATTCACGATCCGAGTGGAATACGAGCAGTACGATACCGATGCGCTCGACGATTTTTGGGCGGTAAATGGGGGGTTCCAATACAATTTCTGAGCAGCGCTGCGACTGACTGCTTCTGGCCGACTCCAGCCGCTCGCATAGTTGGAAATAGAATGACTGCTTCTGACTGCCGGTTCAATCGGTGGTTGCAACACCTAAGCTCTAACGATAGAGCGGGGGGTGTTGCAAATGAAGTAGATGCCGAGACGTTATATATCCGATTCCGAGCTAGTAGAGATGTGGGATCGGTATCGGCGAGGCGATTCGCTTAACGCGATCGCCCGTGACCTGGGCCTATATCATTCCGCTGTTCAAGCTGCGCTGGCAAGGTTTGGCGGCATGCGGCCACCGAAGCGCAGTCGATCGCGTCTTGCATTGACGATAGGCGAACGCGAAGAGATCTTGCGAGGCATCGTCGCCGGTCATTCACTACGCACCATTGCTTCGAGGTTGGGACGTGCACCGTCCACGGTGAGCCGGGAGAGCTCAAGCGCAGCTACCCGGACAACGCGGCCATGCAGGTGTCATACGAGACGATCTACGCGAGCTCGTTCATCCAGCCCCGCGGAGCCTTGAAGAACGAGCTGTTGCAGCATCTGAGGAAGACGCCTGCCATGCGTCGCTCGCGCCACAAGACGCTCAAGGACGAAGGTCTGGGCAAGATCACCAGCGCGGTATCGATCCGCGAGCGCCCAGCCGATTACCGAGAGAGCTGTACAAGTCTCTGACTTGGGATCGCGGTAAGGAGATGGCCGATCACCAGCGCTCCTCGCTGGCCACCGACGTCAAGATGTACTTCTGTGATCCGCAGCATCCCTGGCAACGTGGTTCGAACGAAAACACCAACGGTCTTCTTCGACAATACTTACCGAATGGACCTGTCGAACGTGCATCAGAACCGGCTAAATGCCGTCGCAAAGCGATTAAATGATCGACCGAGGAAAACGTTGGGTTACTATTCCCCAGCAGAAAAATTTTATGAATGTGTTGCAGCGACCTATTGAACACGCAACCCAAAGTAGCCAGTTAACCTAACGCGCATTTACAGCGTGTTATGCTTTGTTCTTGATCCGATACCCAGACTACTTAAAGAGAGGCGCCGATGAAAAAACTCACTATTGTTGTGTTGGTGGCATTGCTGATTTCAGCGGCCAGCTATGCCAACCACTCGTGGAGTACCTACCATTGGGCACGCACCACCACTTCGTTCAATTTGACGATCATCAACAGTACGACGAGCGACTGGGATGTCTACGTTGGGCAAGCCGTGAGCGACTGGAGCGGTTCCCAAAGCCTCAACATGATCGAAGATCCGATCAGCGACGATACATCCAACAAGACGCGCCGCCGCTGCAATGGCCCTGCGGGACAAGTAAGGATTTGCAATCTGGCTTACGGCCAGACCGGCTGGCTGGGGATCGCAGGTATTTCCATTGATACGAACGGTCATATCACGACGGGCTACACGAAGCTGAATGACACGTATTTCTCGCAATTTTATTATGATACGCCGGAGTGGAAACAGAGCGTAACCTGCCAGGAGCTCGGACATAACGTCGGCCTCGGCCACCAGGACGAGGATTTCAACAATACGTCCTTGTTAAGCTGCATGGATTACCAGGATCCGCCGTTCGAATATCCGAACGCACACGACATTGAGCAGCTCGATACGATCTACGGCCATACCGATATGTACGACTCTTACGTTACAGACGACGGCGCGGGCGGCGGTGGCGGAGGCGGCGGTTGCAACGCGCCACCGGGCAAAGGTTGCAACAAAGGCGAAACACCGGGCCACAACGGCGACATCGGCTGGGGCATATCCCTCGGTCGGCGCGGGCAATCCGAGACTTTCATGCGGATTGACCCCGATGGTATCCGCCATATCGTTCACGTGACTTGGGCAATCGGCTATTAGGTAGGATTTCACTGACCCGTGCGCTGGAAGGGTTCGTCACCTCTCAAGGTGACGGGCATTAAGAATGCCCTGCCTCCAGCGGGGCTGTTCTTTGGGACTGGACGTCCGGTTCTGGCCGTCTCCAGCCGTTCACCTAGATGTATACTCGGCGACTGGTACCGACCCTAAGCGGACTGTCGTTGGTAGACTATTCCCCGGCCAGGGCAGTGCCCTTGTTGCCTCGCTTTGACGAGCAATCGGAGTAGAGTTATGACACCCAAGAGGTATCCGTTGCCGAAAAGATTCAACGCAGCATTATCCGAGAAAGCGTACGAGCAGTTACGAGCACTTAATGAGCAGTACCACTACGGGAATAACTACCTTCTAACGATCATCTTGGAG
>JAOTUB010000058.1 GCA_029864095.1 Gammaproteobacteria bacterium
CCGCGATGATGAGCGCTTCAGGGCAGCCGCGGTCCAGCTCGACGAATTCGAAACACGTTCGCTGCTGAGCGTGCCAATTCTGGGCCAGGATGATCAGCTGCTGGGTGTCATGCAGTGGCTGGGTCAGTATCCCCGGCAGTTCGATAAACACGACAAGTGGATCGCTCCGGCGCTGGCGGCAGAGGCGGCGATCGCGATCCAGCATTCGAAAATGACGACCGAGCTGCTCGCCAACGCAATTCTGAATCAGGAAGTTGCCGTCGCGCGCGAAATCCAGGTAAGCACGCTGCCGGACGCTATGCCGGATGTTGCGGGCTATGACTTACACGGCCAGTTCCTGCCGACGGACCATACGGGCGGCGATCTATACGATCTGGTCGTACTTGATGGCCGGCTTTTTGTGCTGCTTGGAGACGCGACGGGTCACGGTTTCGGACCGGCCCTTTCGGCCACTCAAATGCAGGCGATGCTGCGCGTTGCTTTCCGGCTCGGTGCCGATCTCGACAGCGCCTACATGCACGTGAACAACCAACTCAACGAAGACCTGCCCGACGACCGCTTCATCACAGCTTTCATGGGTTTTCTCGACCCCGTTTCACACGAAGTGGAGTACCACTCGGGCGGCCAGGGCCCGATAATGGTTTATCGTGCCGCTAACAATGAATGCGAGTGGTTCAAGCCCACGAGCTTTCCGGTCGGCATCATGGAACTCGACGGTACGGCGCGTGCCAAGAGGCTCGAACTGGCTCCGGGCGATGTGCTCGCTCTGATTTCCGACGGTGTCTACGAATACGAGGCTGCGGATGGCTCGCAGTTCGGAGAGCAGCGGGTGGCAGACATATTTGCACAATCACATGAGCTTTCGATGGCAGAACTCAGCCAAAAACTCGTTGATGCCGCCTTCGAATTCGGCGGCGACGCACCACAGGCCGACGACATCACTCTTGTTCTGGTACGACGGCTGCCAGACTAGCGGCTCTTATCAGGGATAGGATAATGCAGCAGGAATTCGGACGAAGCCTCAACAAACTCAAGAACATCGTTGATTTTACGGACAATTTTTTTGCCGCGCACGATATCGACCCGTCTGTCCGCTATATCGTCGATCTCTGCGTCGAGGAGTTGTTCGTCAACATGGTGACCTATGACACAGAGACCAAGACGGACATCCTGATCGAAATGCAGCCGCATGAACGCGGGGTCGAGGTCAGCCTGACTGGTTTTGGCGTGGAGCGTTTCGATCCGCGCGAGGTTGATCCCGTGGATGTTGATGCGCCGCTCGAGCAGCGAACGCCCGGTGGACTCGGGCTCTACCTCGTCTTGAAGATGGTGAGTTCGATTCATTACGAGTACCGGGATCGAAACAGCAAGATCACTTTTATTGCGGATCGGAAATAAGACATGTTTCAAATCGGATTTGATGATTCTGGAAACATCGTGGCCGAGGGCCGGCTGGATGCGGCTCAGGCGCCGCACGCGCAGGAGTTTCTGGATGCGGTCGCCGGGGACTGCGTCCTCGATCTGGGCAAGCTCGAATACATCTCCAGCGCGGGTCTGGGCGTGCTGTTGCGCACCCACAAGCGCCTGATGGACGCAAATCACGGCCTCAGACTTGTGAACGTCAATCACCACATCAATGACATATTCATGTACTCGGGCTTTGACAAGTTGTTCCAGATCGAGACCGGGGAATCATCGCAATGACGGCCGCACAAGTGAATTCACCAACTTTTCCGGCTCTGCGGAGTACTAATGGATAGGGACCTCGAAACAAAAATGGTCATGGCCTGCCAGAAAGGCGACAGAAAGGCATTGGATACGCTCGTGAGGCAACTGGAAAAACCCGTCTACAACGCCGCTTTCCGCATGCTGGGTAACCCCGATGAGGCCGCGGACGTCACACAGGCGACGTTTGTGAAAGTTTTCGAGAATATTCAACGCTTTGACCCCGGCCGCAGACTCTTCAGCTGGACGTATCGCATTGCGCTCAATGAGTCCATCGACCAGTTGAGGCGGCGCAAACGCACGCAGCCGCTTGCTGATACGCCACGTTCCAGCTCCGACGTGCCGCAAGACAATGTCGAATCATCGCAGCTACGCGATGAGGTCCAGGCGGCGCTCATGACGCTGAATGAGGAACAAAGGGCCGTCATTACGTTGCGCTATTTCAGTGAGTGCAACTACCGGGATATCGGCGCGATCCTGCGGTTGCCCGAAAAAACGGTGAAATCCAGACTTTTCGAGGCACGTCGAAAAATGCGCGACAAGCTGTGCCAACACGGAGTATTTTCGTCATGACTGATGAACGTACCATGCAATTGATCAGTGCTGCCGCAGACGGTGAACTCACCGCAGACGAGCAGGCCGAGTTGGAACAACTACTCGAGAGTTCATCAGAGGCGCGCGAGTTTGCTGTCCAGCTAGAGCAGTTGGATGCGATCTTGTGTGAATCTCCGCGGCGGGACGTGCCGGACTCGCTGCACGCGCGCATCGTGGATAGCGTCCACTTGCCCGGGATATCGACGCAGCCTTCCGGTCATCCCTGGATGCGCCTGCCAGATGTCGGAGCGCTGTTTCGCTATGGTCTGTCGGTGGCCGCAGGGGTGCTACTCGCCGTCAGTCTTTACGAGAGCCAGGTGCTGTTGACTGGAACGCCGGATTTCTCTGATTTAGTTGGCACGATGGCGCCGGATCGTGTGGTTGCCGAAGCAGATATTGTCGACGTGTATGACTTCCGCGCGGATGGGTTCGCCTCTCTTGCCCAGCTGCAGCGCCGCGACGGCAATCTGTACCTGGATATCCAGATCGAGGCGGATCAGCCGCTCGATGTCTCTGTGACTATTTCGCCGGCCGGAATCTGGCCGGGCGCGCTGGCGCAACTCAAACACAGTTTCGAGTCTATAGCTATTGCTGATTCCTCCCTGAAGGTGCGGACGACCGGAGAACGCAGACTAACGGTGCTGTTGAGCCGTGTTGGTGATACGGCGCTCGACAATCCGGCGAAGATCGAACTTGAGTTTTCAAGTAATGGCAGGTTGCTGGAGCGTGGTTTGCTGCAGGCAGCCTGGTAAATGAACGCTGCGTGCCGGAAAACGGTCATGCAGAGTTCAGACAATAAAGGAGTAAGACAATGAGCAGTATGGCACAGACAAAATCCCGATCGACAACGTTGATCGTCGCATTTGTAATTGCGATCGCAGTCGTTGCCTATGTCGGCGTCAAATACCCGGTCCCGAGCGATGACGCGGCCGGAACGGTCGCTCCGGCCGAGCGTTACCGGGGTGAGCAATTAAGCAGCGATGACGTTACGCTGAATGACGAGACGATGGCGCAGGTAATGCAAACCGACGTATATCAGATGATCGTCAGCGACGCGTCTTTTGCAGAAGCGATGCAGACTGATGCGTTTCGTCAAGCACTCAGCAACGACGTGTTCCAACAGGCGCTGAGCAACGACTTGTTCCGTGAGGTCCTGAGTAACGACGTGTTTCGTCAGGCGTTGAGCAATGATGTATTCCGTGCGGCGTTGAACAATGAAGTGTTCCGTGAAGCACAAAGCAATGAGGTGTTTCGTGAGGCACAGAGCAATGACGTGTTCCGCCAGGCATTGAGCAATGACGTATTCCGCCAGGCATTGAGCAGTGACGTATTTCGTCAGGCGCTGAGCAACGATGTGTTTCGTCAGGCATTGAGTAACGACGTATTCCATCAGGCGCTCAATAACGACGTATTTCGTCAGGCATTGAGCAACGATATGTTCCGTCAGGCTCTGAGTAACGACGTATTTCGTCAAGCACTGAGCAACGAGGTATTCCGTCAGGCATTGCTCAGCGATGCGGAACTGAGCGATGTCCTCAGGAGTGATGCGGCGCTGGCGGATGCCCTGGCCCGGGATGCAGCTTTGCAAGACGCATTTGCAAGCGACGCATTTCGCCAGGTGCTGAGCAACGACGTCTTTCGTCAGGCGCTGAGCAACGACGTGTTTCGTCAGGCACTGAGTAACGACGTGTTCCGTCAGGCGCTGAGTAACGACGTATTTCGTCAGGTGTTGAGCAATGACGTATTCCGTCAGGCGCTGAGTAACGACGTATTTCGTCAGGCACTGAGTAACGACGTATTCCGTCAGGCGCTGAGTAACGACGTATTCCGTCAGGCACTGAGTAATGACGTATTCCGTCAAGCACTGAGCAACGATGTGTTTCGTCAAGCGTTGAGCAATGACGTGTTCCGCCTGGCACTTAGCAACGATGTGTTTCGCCAGGCGCTTAGCAACGACATGTTTCGTCAGGCACTTAGCAGCGACGTGTTCCGCGAGGCGCTGCGATCTGATGTAATGATGAATGTGCAGCGCAGCAGCGTGAACTAGGCGAGGTACCGCTCCTATAGCTAACTGCTCGACGCGCGCCCGTAGTGCACTTAGCCTGCGGGTGCGCGTCCTTACAATCAGAGTATTATCGAGGAAATAATAATAAGAAAGGGGGAGAGAATCGATATTCGCGCGATTGCGTTAATCGCACTGATCGGATTTCTGTCGTTCGCGGGTCGCGCAACAGCAGATGCATTCGAGATGGACGTGGTCGAGACAGACGAAGTCCGGCTGCTTTATTTCGATCCGTTCCAGACCCACCTTGTCCCGCACGTTATTCGAAATTTTCACAATTCTCTGGATTTCCAGAAACAGATCTTTGCATGGACGCCGCAGGAGAAGGCGACCATCATCCTGACAGACCTCAGTGACTACGGTAACGCGGGTGCGGCAGCATCTCCATATAATGGCGTTTCCGTTTTTGTCGCGCCAGCCAGTCGCACGCTCGAGACCATGCCGAGCAGCGAGCGAATTTTCATGATCATGAATCATGAGCTTGTGCACGTCGCCAATATGGACGTCGCCAATGCCCAGGACTTGCGCTGGCGAAAGTTCTTTGGCGGCAAACCACGGCAGACGGATAAACATCCCGAGACCATCCTCTATAACTACCTTACGATTCCCCGACTCAGCTCACCGCGCTGGTACCTCGAAGGCGCTGCTGTATTTATGGAAACGTGGATGTCGGGCGGCATTGGTCGCGCACAGGGCGCCTTTGACGAAATGGTCTTTCGCTCCATGGTGCGTGACGACGCTTACTTCTACAGTAACCTGGGCATTGTCTCGGAGGGTGTAAGCGTCGATTTTCAGGCGGGCGTCAACGCCTATCTTTACGGCACGCGCTTTATCAGTTATCTGGCCTTTCAGTACTCACCTGAGCATGTCATCGAGTGGTTGCAGCGAGGTGAAGACAGTGAAAGATATTATGCCAAGCAGTTCGCCAAAATATTTGAAAAACCGCTCGAAGAAGCATGGAACGACTGGATTGTATTCGAGCATGAATTTCAGATGGCCAACCTTGAGGCCGTCAGAGAATTTCCGCTCACACCGACCGAACCTCTGACGCAGCAGGCCCTGGGTTCGATCTCGCGCAGCTACGTGGACGAGGAGCGTGGCGAAATGATCGGGGCGTTTCGTTATCCCGGAGTTGTGGCGCACGTTGGCAAGATTTCTTTGCGCGACGGCAGCGTTAAGCGTGTAGTTGATATCAAGGGTCCCATGACGTATCGGGTAACGTCGTCGGCATTCGATCCGGATAGCCGCACGTTTTTCTATACCGCGGACAACCAGGCATATCGTGATCTGATGGCGGTCGACGTCGACACTGGCAAGGAGCGGCTGCTGCTCAAAGACGCGCGCATTGGCGATATTGTCTTTAACAGAGCAGACCGGTCTGTTTGGGGCCTGCGACACCTGAACGGCTATGTATCATTGGTTCGAATTCCCTATCCCTACACTGAGTGGAGTCTCGTATACGCCTGGCCATATGGAACAGTTGCCTACGAAATGGACATCTCGCCCGACGGCTCAATGTTGTCGACGTCTGTCGGGGAGATTGATGGCAGGCAGTTTCTCAGAGTATTCAGAACTGCCGATTTGCTGCAGGAAAACGCGGATACCGTCGCCGAACTTGAACTGACGCCAGCGGCTCCGGAGGGTTTCGTTTTTTCTCCCGACGCAAAATATCTTTACGGCAGCTCCTTTTATACGGGTGTGTCCAATATATTTCGCTTCGAGGTCGAGACCGGGGAGTTCGAGGCCGTCAGCAATGCCGAGACTGGGCTATTTCGTCCGATTCCACTGAGCGACGGCACGCTGTTGGTTTCCGAGTATACGGGGCAGGGCTTTGCGCCGACGATTATCGATCCGGTACCACTCGAAGACGTCGGCGCAATCACGTTTCTCGGCGCGCAAATCGCCGCCAAGTATCCTGTTATCGAGGACTGGAACGTCATCGATACGCTGGATGAAATCGATCACGATGAGTTGATCACCAGCGAAGGCAAATATCGTCCGTATCGCGAGATTGGTTTTGACTCCCGGTATCCCGTTGTCGAAGGCTATCGTGACACAGAAGCCATTGGCTGGCATTTTCGCACGTCGGATCCGGGGCAATTGCACAATTTCGGGCTGACGGCGAGTTACTCCTGGGACGACGAACTCCCGAGCGACGAACGTGTGCATATCAATCTGGAGTACAACGCGCTGAACTGGTACTTCCGATACTGGCACAATTACGCTGATTTCTATGACTTATTCGGTCCTACGCAACGTGGCCGCAAAGGTGATGCGTACATCGTCGGTTACGATCGGGCCCTGATTTTTGATACGCCCAGGCAGCTGGATTTCTCCGCCAGGCTGGCTTACTACAATGGCCTGGATACCCTGCCGAACAATCAAAATGTGTCGACGTTTTTCTTTGAGGACATTCTGTCCGCAGATTTAGGGCTGCGCTATACGAATACGCGCAAGTCGATAGGTGCCGTGGACCACGAGAAAGGATTCCGCTGGGACATCAATCTGGAGGTCGACGAAACCGACTTCGATACAATTACGAAACCGCATCTCGGCTTCGATTTCGGCTTCGCGCTCCCCTGGAAGCACTCTTCGGTCTGGTTCTATAGCGCAGCCGGCAGAAGCAATGGCAGTCCGCTGGATCCGCTCGGAAATTTTTATTTCGGCGGCTTCGGCAACAACTATGTGGATAACGGTGAGGTGAAGCGTTATCGGGAGTATTACAGCTTCCCCGGCTTCGAGATTGACGAATTGTCCGGTAACGACTTCGTCAAATCGATTGCGGAGTGGAACCTGCCACCGTTACGCTTTCGTGAAGTTGGTAGCCCGAGCTTCTTCCTGAAGCACATCCGACCCGCAATATTCTATGGTGGCCTGAAGACCGATATCGGCGAGCTTGCGGAGCGCACCCTGACTACGTTCGGTGCCCAGCTCGATCTCGAATTTACGTTGGCACATCGATTGCCAATGACCCTGTCGGTGGGCTACGCAGCAGGGTATGAGAGCGGCGCTAAGCTAAACGATGAGTGGATGATTTCGCTAAAAATACTATGATGGGCTGATGTCCACGGATCTACTCATCCGCGCGCCGGTCGGACTTATGCCGGTCCTGATCTTCCTGATGATTCTGATGTATATGGACAGCTACAAGCTGGTGCACTTGAAGACCGTCTTGTGCGTCATCGTTGCCGGCGCGCTGATAACAGTTGTTGCATACTTCGTTAATGGTTTTCTGCTCGAGCAGCTGCAGATTGATTTCAGTATTTTCACGCGCTACGTATCGCCGCTCACCGAAGAATCGCTCAAAGCCATGGTCATTGTCTGGCTATTTCGCATGAATCGTATCGGCTTTCTCGTCGATAGCGCCATTATGGGATTTGCAGTTGGCACTGGCTTCGCCGTCGTCGAGAATTTCTACTACCTGCAATCGGCCGGTGACGCGCACGTCGCCGTGTGGATCGTTCGCGGTTTCGGCACAGCGATAATGCATGGTGGCGTGATGGCCATCTTCGCAATCGTGTCGCAGGCTCTGACCGAGCGAAACATCAAGATCAACCCGATGTTCTACCTGCCCGGGCTCGTTGTCGCCATTACACTGCACTCTGTGTTCAATCACTTCGTGTTGCCGCCTATCCTGATGACTATGACCTATCTGATTCTGTTGTCGCCGTTGCTGGCTGTCGTATTCCGCAAGAGCGCCGAACACTTGCACGAATGGCTCGAACTGGATTTCGACGCAGACGCGCTCCTGCTGCAACAAATCAATTCGGGAGAGTTCACGGAGTCCAAGGTCGGTCGATTTCTTGACGACCTTCGCAGCAAGTTCGAAGGTCCTGTCGTTGTCGACATGCTTTGCTATCTGCGCCTGTATACCGAGCTTGCGCTGCGCGCCAAAGGCGTGCTGATGATGCGCGAAAACGGGCTCGACGCGCCAGTAGGGGAACGCACTCGGGAGAAATTTACGGAGATGGAATTTCTCGAGGACAGCATTGGCAAGACTGGCGTGCTTGCCATGCGTCCTTTCCTGCATATGACGCGCAAGGATTTGTGGCAGCTATATGTTCTCGGCAAGCCGAAATGAGGCGTTGACATAATGTGACGGCGTGTTGATGTCAAGATGCCAATATGCCAGTCACTGATTTATACTGACATGACAACATAATTCAAGAGCAGTCGCGTGCGCACTTTGTAAAGATCCCGGAATGCGGGGCGCAAGCGCACGCCAGCCGCCGACGTTCCAGTGGGGGGACGCATGAAAGCGAGGATACTTTCCGTAGCCGCATTTTCTGCTGCGCTGTTTTGCACACATATTTGCGGCAGCGCGATGGCACAGAGCTCGGTTGAACTGAATTCGGACGTTGTCGGCAGAACGGCGCCCGGCCAGTACCGTGGCATCCCTGCGATGCAGGACAACGAACCCAGTTGCGCGATCAATCCATCGCTGTTTCGCAACATCATTTGTGCCTGGAACGCCAGCGGTGGCTCCGACGACCCGGCCGGTCCCGGCGATACGGCCATCCGCATGTCCGAGACCTTGGATGGAAAGGTCTTCTTCAATCGTTACATCAATGGCACGCGTTTGAATCCGGCGACGAGTCTCGGCGTCGAGTTCACCGCAGATCCGATCGTTCTCTGCTGGCCAGGCGGCTGCGGCATACTGCACATTGGTGCCGACCGCGGCCCGGCTGGCGGCACCGGCGGCGGCATCTACATGCAGCGCATGATGGATATCAACTCCGAGGCCGGTTTTCGGAAATCACTCGAACCGACTCCCGTGCAGGTCTATCGGACGACCGGCAGCAAATTCGCGGACAAAGTCAACGGCACATATATCCTCGACGCAAACGATCCGGGCACGATCGACGTCACGATGCAGGTAGAACGACCTGACGGTTCTGTCGAGACGCTTACGCGACAATGGCCTAAGGCCCGCATCCTGGTCACTTTTGCGCTGTTCAACCCGAGCAAGAACGACATCGAGATTCTCTCGATGTACACCGACGACTACGGTGACACGTTCAGCAACCCGAAACAGGTTGCCGTCACATCGGGCCGCGACCAGGGCGTCGCAGTTACGGCAATAGGCGACACTGTTCTGTATGTATTTCGTGTCTTTGCCGAGGAGCGCCAGCCTTCGGCCATGCGCGGCGCCATTTCCAATGACGGCGGCCAGCGCATCGGCCAGCCGTTCGACATCGTGTCACCGCTATGCGCGTACGACGTGCCGACGCTCCCGAACGACGACTACCCGGACGTGGTTGCATCGCGCACCAATGATTTTCCGTCGGTCAGCAACAATGGCGAAAAATTCATCCTCGTCTATTCGGAGCGCAAGCCGAGTTCGGGTGGCGGTTGTCGTACGACGTTTGACCGGCCCACGGATTCGCGAATCAAAGCTGTGGTCGGTTCCGCCGATGGCACAGACTGGAGCGCCCCGGTCGAGATCGCACCCAATGCTGATCACGGTTTTCAGTTCATGCCGGCCGTGGACTGCTCGCTTGGCATCTGCCAGGTGGGGTGGTGGGACAGCCGCTTCGATACGCTACGCGTGCGCAACTATCTCGAAAACGTCAGCACGAGCCCGGCAGCATCAGCCGCATTGACCACATTTCTCAATTACCCGGTGCTGGCAGACTTCAATTTCTCGACGGGACCGAACTCCGTCATACAATTCCGGCGCACCGCGCGGGTATTGACGACAAGAGTACTGATCGACAGCGGAGATCCTATTGCGACCGATAACCCGCCTGCCGTTGTTTCCCGGTATCGCAAAGCCCTGATTGATGGCAGAGTCCGGGAGATCGAAGGCGACGGTTGGAATATCAAGGCCTATAGAACCAGAAGCAAACCGTTCATGGGTGATTACAGCTTCATTACCTCCATCAAGCAGCGGTTCGTGTTCGACCCGTTAACCCCGGAAATCCCACCGTTCTGGGAGGACAACTCGTCATTCGATACCCGGAACCCGGGCAAAGAGCCGACATTCTGGATGTCGTTCATCACATCGCGCAATGTCAGCGGCGATATCTACACGGCACGGCCGACTGACCCGGTGCCATACGCGCGGACGCCGGGTACGACCATGGCGAAAACTGGCGGTGACGCGCCGCCACCGCTGCTCGACGACGAGGAAACAAGGCTGGCGCTTAGCGTCGAAGACTTCAATCCGGGCGCCGGGTTCTGCGCACCGGTAAGCAACCCGGGTGCCGGCATCGTGTTCGATGCACTCAACAACCGCACCAAGGACTTCGACATTTACGGCGCGCTGATCGAGAACCAGGCCATGGCCTATTCGAACAACCCGAACAAGACGCTGGGTTCGATCCAGCGCTCATATTCGATCGTCGCCGAAAACGCGAGCACGTTGACCAAGACTTTCCGATTGCAGATCGTCAATCAGCCCGCAGGCTTCCCGGCGGAGGCGCGGGCATCCTGGGATCAGTTGCCGCTGAATCCGAGCTTCCCGGATTTCGCGACGACGCCCCCGAATGAAAGTGAGACGATCCACGTCGGACCGTTCTCCAGCGAGGCTACCGCGCTGTTCGTCTATTCCACGGCGGACGTCAATCCAGTGTCTGTGGACGTATTCGAAGTGCTGGCCGACAGCCCGGACGTTTTCATTAACAGGATTACGGTCAACGGCGCCGTCGAGTCGGGGCCATTTCTGAATGCCGACGGCTCGTTCAACGATTTCGAGATTCACAACCCGGTTGTTTATACGCCGGATGAATTCAACCCCGATGAATTCAATCCTGACGAATACAACCCGGATGAGTTCAACCCCGACCTCTACACGCCCGACGAATACAATCCCGATGAGTTCAACCCTGACGAGTTCAACCCCGACGAGTTCAACCCCGACGAGTTCAACCCGGACGAGTTCAATCCGGACGAGTTTAACCCCGATGAGTTCAACCCGGACGAGTTCAACCCCGACGAATTTAATTCGCCGCTGACCGATCCGTCTAAGCTCGATAATCCCGAGATCCCGGATCCGGAACTCGGCGACATCGAGGGCCTCGTTGTCAAGCTCGACATCAACTACGGCGTGCAAAATGTCGGCAATACGATTACGCCGTATACCGTTGACTTCGCGGTTACTGATCCAGTGGTTATCGCGTTGCTCGAAAGTGGCGAGCTGGTCACGCAGCTTATTGCGTGGCAGGACAAGAAGATCGATGACGTGCAGTTCTGTGCACCCAGAATCATCAGCGAGAATCGCGTAGTGGCAGCGGTCAACAATCCGGATCTCACGACGCTGCAGATACCGGATATCGAGAACAATCGCCTCGGCATCCTGACCTACGTCATCGGCCCTGGCGATGTCTTGCAGAACACGTTGCGATTCATCGCGCCGAAAGTCCTGATGGAACAAATCGCGCCTCGCCTGACGTCGGACACGATCGCTTTCGTGTTCTCGTCGCAAGTGGCCAATACGTTGTCCACGGACCTGCTTAGTGACCAGGAACAGATCATCAACATCCCGACGGTTTTCAACTTCCAAACCGGGGATACCGGCAGCCTCGAGGCCACAGCACCCGGCGGCACGTTCTTGCCGTTCGATTTTGTGCAGGCTTTCAGGGGTACCGAAGCGGTGCCGGTGAATTGCAGCCCCGCACTGGGATCCTTTGTTGCGCTCGATATCGACAATATGCCGGATCCCGGTCCGACAGCGTTGTCTTGTGAGGCGACCAACCAGGACGGCCAGATCATCTCGGTCGACCTTCTCGTGAGCGTGCTCGACACGCGCCCGCCGATAATTGACGCTACAAGCGTGCCGGCCGATATCACCATAGAGGCAACCAGCCCGTCCGGGGCTCCATACCTATTTGCGACGCCGACGGCAATTGACACCGACGGTGTCGACGCCGATGTCGAGGTCATGTGCAATCCCGCGTCGGGCAGCGTCTTCCCGCTCGCCGCACCGGGACCGACGACGACGGTGACGTGTACAGCAACCGACGACAGCTTTAACACCGATTCTGCAACCTTCAATGTGACGGTGGAGGACACGTCCGCGCCGACGATCACAGGAATCAGTCCGCCACTTTTTGATCAGACAGAACCTTTCGTACTTGCGGACGACGCCAGCTCGTTCCAGCTGTCATGGGGCCCGTTTAGCGTCGATGACGCCGACGCGACGCCGACCGTGTCCTGCTCTGTGGGCGTGCTCGACCCGGCGCAGTCCGACATAGCAAACGGCCTGTACGTATTCGTTCACGACTTCACTGTGGGGACGACGACTGTCGAGTGTACGGCGACCGACTCGGGTGGAAGAAGTGCTACGGGTTCGTTTGCAGTAATCATTATTGACGACACGCCGCCTGTTATCACGCTGAACGGTGATGCGACGATTACGATCAACTCGGGTTCCGGGCCGTATGTCGACGCCGGCGCCACGGCAGACGACAATGCGGACGGGCCGATCAGTGTGAGTATCGACCCGAGTCAAGTCGACACGACGACGGCAGGTACCTACACCGTTTACATCACGGCGACCGACAGTTCGGGCAACACCGCAGAGCTCACGCGTACGGTCATTGTCGAGTTTGTGTATGCAGGCTTCACGGGCATCGAGCCGAGAAAGATCGTTGTAAATAGGGGAAGTTCGAATCCGTTGTTCTGGGCCTGGCTGGACGAAAATGGCAACCCGGTGGATAGCTCGGGCGACAGGCAAATGCTGCGGATCAAAGAATGCACGTCGGGCGTGATCGTACTGCAGATGGCGGGAGACCCGGGTACCAGCGGCTTCCGCTTCAAGGTCGACAACTACTGGCAGTTCAACTGGACGACAGACGTCGATCCCGGTGATTACTGCGCTGTCGTGGGAAGCCAGCTGACCGGGCAGGAACAGCAGTCCCCGCCGATAACGGTCCAGTAATAAGGTCTTTCAGGGCAGCCGCTGGCGGGCATCATCCGCCAGCGGGTCGCCCGCAGGACGCCGAGCGACAAATGCCGTGTAGTTCCGCTGCGCAACTTCCTGCATGCCGAGCTCTTCCTGCGCGCGTCCCAGCCAATACGGCAACGTCGCCATGTAGCGAAAAGTCGGCAGGTCGTCGAGAAAGATCGACATTGCTTCGCCTCGACGGTCCCAGCATGCAGTGAACTCGTCGAGCGCCTCGGCATAGAAACCGGCCTCGAAGTAAGCCTTGCCCAGGTAGAACCGCAGTAGCCAGAGGTTGGTGAGTCGGGATCCGGCCGAAATCAGATTGATGGCTTCGACCTTCTCGCCTTTGTCAAGCGCAATCAGTCCCTCCAACAGCCGTGCATAGGCGCGGTTCTGCGGCTGGAGGCTCTGTCCTAGTTGATCGGCAATCGCCTGCACCTTTGCTATGTCCCCTGTGGTCAGGTACATCAGGGCTGCGGGAACTTGCTGGGACAGCCCCCCTGAGAACTCCATCCCCGTTGCAATTGCCTCGAGCGCAGCCGTTGTGTCGCCCGCCAGCAAATACATTTCCGCCAGGGCAATGTAATTGGTTGCGAGGTAATACTGACTGCCTGCAGCCTCTGCCTGTTCGATGCCTTGTTTGAGCAGGTTGCCGGCATAGTTGAATTCTCCGGCATACAAGGCGACGTCAGCGAGACCGAGCGTGCCGGTCATTGCACCGCGCGCGCCTGTTTGCGACATCTTCGTATAGGCCTGCTTCGCTGCTTCGATATCGTCGTCGGCAAGCGCCTTGGCTGCAACGGGTAGCCAGCCTTTGAAGTACGAGGCGTCCAGCTCACGCACTTTCTCCGCTTCTGCAACCGCGGTATCGAAATCGCTCGAGTACATTGCATACAGCGCATAGTTGGAGCGGCCCATCACGCTATTCGGATAGATTTCGAGCATTGTCTGACCGGCTTGCAGCGCGTTCTGAAAATCCAGGGTATAAAAATACTGGATCGCAAGGCCATTGTGCGCGGCATCATCTGCCGGATATTTTTCGACAAGCGCGCGGTAGCTCTCGATCGCCTTCTCGCGGTTTCGAGTTACGCGCGAGTAGTACAGGCCGAGCGTCCGCAGCCGCTCACGCTCGGTCATCGTGTCCAGGTGCTGCAGGGCTTTACCCCACAGCTCGCTGGCCTCGTCCACACGTCCGAGGCTGCTGGCGCTCAATGCCAGGCCCGAGTAGGCCCGGCCGAAATCCGGATCGCGCTCGAGCGCCTCCCGGTAGTACTGCATTGCTTCTTCGTACTTGCCGTTGTACTGGAGGGATTGCGCTCTCGCATATGCCTGTGCAGCCTCCAGCGATTTCGCAGTAAATGTTTCCGACGCCACGAGTCTTTCGCGATCCAGCGAATCGTCGCCCAGTTCCTCGCGCAGGTCACCCGCGAGCGTGCCGACAGCGGCGAGTACATCAAGTTTGCTCTTGGCATCTACTTCGACCGAAGCCAGTACCTCGCCCCCCTTGGGATCAACCGCTCTGACATACAGGGTGTAGCTGCCGTTCTCTTCTTCGATCGCACCGGCCATGACAAGCTTGATGCCCTCACGCACCGACACGAGCCGCGCCGTTTCTTCGTCGAGCGTATCGTTCGACCAGTTCATCTTCGTTGCCACACTTTTTGCTTCATCCCTGCGGTAGCCCGTGATGAACGATGCGCTTTCGATGCCGATCTGCAGTGCTTGCTCGAGCGTGCCGTCGAAGAGCTTATCCCCGGTCCTGTTGTCGAAGTCTGCAATCAGGACCGAGATTGGTTCGATCTCTTCGACGACCGCTGTGCCAGTGCCGGTGAAGACGAGATAAAGAGAAAAGATCAGAGCTACAGACAAAACGCCGATGACCACGAAGTCCATCTTGCGGCTGCCTATCGGGACCACCACTGTGTCCGTTGCATCGCCATGAACCTCGATACCTTTGTCGGTGATGTCATAAATCCAGGCAAGGATGATCGTGATTGGGAGACCCACTATCGCGGCAATAATCAAGGCGCGAAGCGCCCATTCCGGCGCGTCGAACGCCGGGAGTAAGACGCTGGCGCCCTCGATCAGGATCCACGCCACACCGACATAGAGGCCGGCGGTACGGAAGACCTCTCTACGTCGTAATTCTCTGAAAAGGTTCGGCATTGTCTGACTGAATGTTGGGATTCGAACGCCCAGGGCAAAATCGCCTGAAGTCTAGCATGACGCAAGGTTTTTGATGACTGGTTTGCTATGCTTTGCGGCCCGTCCGGAATCCGGCTTTCGATCTTGCAACCACTGATACTGACAGTTCTGATTGCTGCCACGCCAAGTTTGGCGTCGGCTGTCCACGATCCGATCGACGAAATTTTCGTTACGGCGACACGCCGTCCGACCAGCGCCACACAAATATCGGCCGCATCGAGTCTCGTCGCCGGGCAGAAGGTACAAGAGCAACAGCTGACGACAGACGCACTGAGGTCACTGGCTGGTGTATTCGTTCAGCAGACGACGCCGGGTCAGGGTGCAGCCATCATTCGCGGTTTAAGGGGATCGTCCATTCTGCACCTCGTCGACGGCATGAGACTGAACAACGCGATATTTCGCAGTGCGCCCACCCAATACCTGGCGCTCGTACCCACATCGGCGGTTGAGCGCATCGAGGTCATCCGCGGGATACCGGCGGCGCTCTATGGCAGCGAAGCCGTTGGGGGCGTTATTCAGGTGGTGTCGCGAACGCCTGTTTTCGATTCGTCCACACGTGAGGTTCGGCGCGAATTTCGGGCTTCGCTGGATTCGGCGGAATTGCGCAAATCGCTGAGCGCAGGTATCGACTCCGGCACGAAGAAGTTTGCGTCATCTTTCAGCGTACAGTATCTGAGTAGCGGTAATCGCCGCACGGGCGGCGGCAAGAGAGTTTTACCAAGCGCTTTTGATTCGAAAGCGGCCAGATTGCTATTTGTTGCGACGCCGACAACCGGACGCACCTGGCTGCTCGACGTGCAGATGCTCGAACAACCGAGAACCCCGCGCGTCGACGAGCTAGTACCGGGTTTTGGCCAGACGCAGCCGTCCTCGTCCGAGTTTTTTCTGGCGCCCAACCAACGACTGTTTGCACATGCGCGGCACTCAAGGAACAACGGCGCATTCGGACTCGACTGGAATTTTGATGTTGCCTGGCAACGCATTGTCGACGATCGAGTTACGCGGGGTTTCAGCGCAACGGAAAAGGTCCATGAGTCGAACAGTAGCGATCTTGGTGGTGCGACGCTCAGCGCCAGCGGCAAGGCCAATGCCGCGACGTGGATCCTGGGTGCCGAGTTGTATTATGACCATGTGCGAAGCGCTCGTGATCAGGAAGATACGATTACCGGCGAAATGCAGCGTGTTCCGTCGAGGTTTCCGGATGGCTCCTCGGTCACGCAGGCCGCGATATATGGCAGCATGGATCGGACGCTGGCGACGCGGCACCGTCTCAGCGGTGGTTTACGTTTCACCAATGTGAATATCAGCTTGCCCGGCACTGATGTCACAAGCGCCGAGTCGATTAGCACCACAGACTTGAGCGCCGATCTGGGCTGGATTTACGGCCCGGGCCTCAATTGGCAGATTGTCGCAAATGTCGGTTTCGGATTTCGTGCGCCCAATATCTTCGATCTCGGAAATCTGGGTAATCGACCGGGCAATCGTTTCAATATTCCAAACACGGCTCTCGACTCGGAGCACGTGCTGCAGGGCGATATTGGTGTTCGGTTCATTTCGGATCGACACCAATTTTCGGTTGTTTTCTTCTCGTTGCGGTACGAAGAGCGAATTACGTCGGTACTGACGGGCGACGTCACGCCAGAGGGCCGCGATATCGTGCAGAGCATCAATGCGGCCAATTCGTCGATTCGCGGCGTCGAGGCGGGATTCGACTTCAACGTGACTGCAGCCGTCAGCGCGCATGCGATTTTGAACTACGCCTGGGGCGAGCAGCGCATCATCGGAGACGTCCGGGAACCGGCAGACCGTATCCCGCCACTGAACGGCCGGCTGAGTCTGACATTGGATCATGGTGGTGCCTGGAAACTCGAAAGCTGGATAGCAACCGCCGGACGGCAAGATCGCCTGAGCGCCCGTGATATTCGGGACGTCCGCATCGATCCGAAGGGAACAGCGGGCTGGGGAACCGTCGGCGCGAGCGCCGAGTGGAGTCCCGGTGGCGGTTGGCAGATCAGCGCAAATTTAGAGAACCTGTTCGACAAACGATACCGGAGTCATGGATCCGGCCTGGACGAGCCTGGGCGCAACCTCTCCTTGACCGTTCGCCGCGCCTGGTAACCGTGCAACCATGCGGCGTTTGGCCAGCTTTAGTAGCGGGATGCAGCAATCGGCCGGAGCACCGGCTGTGCATAGGTGGAATCCATGAGTGCCACGGCCTCAAAAATGATCTAAAAAGGGACCGGAAGGAGCAATCGTGGCAAACACCGTCGATATTGCACGCGTAGGCGCCCAGCTGCGGGCGATCAGCGATCGGGCGCAGGATCTCGAGTCCGAATTTGCTGAGGATCTGCTTGCTGTTCACCCGGAGTTTAGAGACAGCGCGAGAAACCTCGTGCACTACCTGGCGATGCGCGAGACCGACATAACAGATCTGCAAGAGGATCTTGCTGTTCTGGGTCTGTCGTCACTGTGCCATGCCGAGCGCAACGTGATGGGCTCGATTCGTGCTATTCAGGCGGCGCTGCAGCCGTATTCGCCTGGATTAAACGTTGCGCCAAGTTTCGAGCGAGAGGCGCTCGAACTCAGAAATCGCCGCGCCGCTTCGAACCGGCGGGCCATTCTCGGCGACAACCCCGGCGACCGTGATGTCAGCATTATGGTTACGTTGCCGACCGAAGCGGGCGAAGAATGCTCGCTCGTGCGCGAGATGATAGCTGCCGGCATGAACGTTGCGCGTATCAACTGTGCTCATGCCGACGCGAGCCTCTGGACGCGGATGATCGACAACGTGCGCGACGCCAGTCAGGAAATGGGCGCGGGATGCAGGGTCGTCATGGATCTTGCGGGGCCCAAAATCCGCACCGGTGACTTGCAGCCGGGCCCGCGTGTTTTCCATATCAAGCCACGACGTGATCCGATGGGCCGAACAGTCGCGCCCAGGCGCGTCCGTTTCATCCCCGACGATGTGGTCTGGGGTGGCACGAAGGTGGCTGTCATTCCGGTCCCGCGGGAGTGCATCGAATATGCGCGCGAGGGCGACGAGATTCGATTCAGAGATACGCGTGGCAAGAAAAGATCCTTCAGCGTCGTGCAAAAAGATGACAAAGGCTTCGTCGTCGAAACCTATAAAGGTGCGTACATAGCCACCGGTATCAAGCTCAGTCTGATTCGTCACGACGAAGGCGAGAAGCTGGATTATCGCGTGGGCGAACTGCCACCGATTGAACAGCCTATTCTGCTGCGGCCGGGCGATACGCTGATCCTGACCGGCGACAACAGCCTGGGCGCGCCGGCGGTCGATGATGCAGACGGCAATACCATCGATCCTGCGCACATATCCTGCCGGCAGCCCGAGATTT
>JAOTUB010000059.1 GCA_029864095.1 Gammaproteobacteria bacterium
ACAACGTTCCTTTTTCAATCGTGAACTCGTAGTCCTGCACTTCTTTGTAATGTGACTCGAGCTTGTTGCGCAGCTCGACAAGCTGCGCGAATTGCGACGGCATCTCTGTTTCCATTTGCACGAGCGGTTTCGGCGTCCGAATGCCAGCAACAACGTCCTCCCCCTGCGCATTGGTCAGGTATTCGCCGAACATTTCGTTTTCGCCAGTACCAGGATTGCGCGTAAAGCCAACGCCTGTCGCACAATCATCACCCATGTTGCCGAACACCATCGTGCATATGTTCACGGCCGTTCCGTTTGCCATGTCCGGCGTAATGTGGAACTCGCGGCGATAGTCGACTGCGCGCTTGCCCATCCATGAACGGAACACCGACTCGACGGCGAGCTGCAGTTGCGTCATCACGTCCTGGGGAAAGTCCTCGCCTGTCTCATCGCGAACAACGGCGAGAAACCGCTGGCTGATCTCTTTCAGGTGGGCGGCTTCCAGAGCCACGTCCGCCTTCACTCCGGCCAGCTCCTTCACCTCGGCAAAATGTTCGTCGAACTTCTCGTCACCGATGCCCAGTGCGACTTTGCCGAACAGCTGAATAAAACGGCGATAGGCGTCATAAGCAAAGCGCTCGTCGCCGGTTTGCTCAATCAGCCCGGCGAGCGTTTCGTCGTTCAGGCCCAGATTCAGGATCGTATCCATCATGCCGGGCATCGACAAAGCCGAACCGGACCGGACCGATACCAGCAGCGGATCGGCTCCGGCGCCGAAGGTCCTGCCGGTCGCGGCCTCCAGCTTGTCGATTTCGGTCTTCACCGCCGCCATCAACTCCGGTGGGAGTTCGTTTTTCTCGAGGTATGCGAGACATGCTTCGGTCGTGATCACGAAGCCGGGCGGGACGTTGAGGCCTATCTGTGTCATTTCGCACAGATTCGCCCCTTTGCCACCGAGCAATTTCTTGTTGTGCCCGTCGCCGTCGGCGAACGAGTAAACGAGCTGGCTTTTCATGTTTTTGGCCGCCTGCATTTGCATCTGGAGATCCTCCCACACGAGATGCTGTGTGAATGGCCCGGGGGGCGCTATTGGGGCAAACCACTAGCCGCCAGCGTGTGTTTGTGCAATGGGCCAAACGAACTGATAGATTATCGCAGCAAGCAACGGCGATACAATCTGCATGAACACAGACTTCTGTCTCGCAGCGGAGCACGTGTATGCGTTTGAAATGGCGCATTGCCTCGATCATTGCCGCACTGCTGTTGGCGGCCGTCGGCGCTTATTGCATAGAGCTTGCCATACCGAAGCATGACTATTTCGTCCAGCGCGCCGGTACGCTGCGGCGTGTCGAAATCATCGATAGCAGCGAATCAGTCGCCATAAGTGAGACTGTAGAGCTCGAGTCATCCACCGGCCTGCTCGTCAGCATGCGCACTTTGCGCCCCAGGAACGCGGCAGCTCGAAGGCTCCCGTTAGTGCTGGTGCTCAGCGGACGCGGAGCCGGCAAAGATGCCGTGGAGCTCGTAAGCGACCCGCAGGGTATTGCTTATGCGGCCATTGACTATCCGTATGACAGTGATCAGGCCCTTGATGAGTTCTGGACATCAGCGGCAGGGTTGTACGCAGTGCAGCAGGCCTTTATCGATACCCCACCGGCTGTGTTACTCGCTCTGAGCTGGCTATTGCAACAACCCTGGGTCGATCAGAAAAATGTCGAGCTTGTCGGCGTGAGCCTTGGCGTCCCGTTTGCCGCTGTTGCGGGGGCGGTGGATAAGAGGTTCACGCGCGTTTGGCTAATGCACGGCGGTGGCGACAACCTCAGCTGGGTCATGTATCTCGCACGTGATCAGATCGAGAACGACACGTTGCGGAATCTCGCCTCACGCGTAGCGCTGTTTGCCGTCTACGGAAATTCCTTCAATACCGCTCGTTGGATTCGAGAGACTGCGCCGCGGCCAGTGATAATCGTCGCGGCGCATGACGATGACATTGTCCCGCGTTCGTCGCAGCAACCACTGATCGAAGCAGCGACAAGCGAGCACGTTGAACTGATCTGGACCGAAGGCCAGCACGTCGGTCGGCGCCGACAAGAAGAGGTGCAGCTGCTTCTCGATATCATCTCCAGCCGCGTCGCTGCTGCCAGATAACCCGCTACAGCGAACGACCGAAAAACAGAGACGCTAGCGAAGTGGCCGCCTGCCGCGACGCGCCAGCAACGCTATGAGCCCGAGAGCCCAGAGGAACATCGGGCCCGCCGCACCGCCACCGTCATCTTTGGGGTCACGGACTCGGACGGAGCCAGTGGCGCTGTTGTCTCCGATATTTGCGTCCGCTTCATTGGAAGACAGCGTCATCGTGTAGTTTTTCGAACCGCTTGCGATGCCTGTTACGCCCATACTGAGCGTCGCGCTCGATTGCGCCGTGAAGTTCGACGTCTGGCAGTCGATCTGTTGCCCTGCAATCGTGCACGAGCCCAGCGACCAGCTTGCGGAGTCTGCCCGCAGTCCGGAATTGAGGGTGATGCGCAGCAAGACGCCACTCGCGGCGAGAGTAGAGCGATTCTCTAACATCGCGCTCACTGTCGTGGCTTCATTGATATTGATCGACGCCTGAGCCGGCGCAGTCACGACCAGGTCCACTGCCGGATTCACAGTGACCTGAATCGCCTCCTGATTATTGCCGGGCCTTTCATCGACATCTGCCGTTACGTTGGCTGTCAGCATGCCAACGCCGACCGATGAGGGTGTTGTGGTTATCGTAACGGTTTGGTCGCTTGAGCCGGGAACGACCCCTAACACACAATTGACAGAGCCGCCTGCGGTCGTACATGTGCCCAAAGTCGCTGTCACCGATTCGATTGTCAGGGTGCTCGGCAACGTAAAATCTGCCGTGACATTCGTCGCCTGTAAGGTGCCGTTGTTAGGCAAATCGTAATTGAGCACGGTGTTCGCGCCGAGCAATAGCGTCGATGCCTGACCGTTCAGCGCA
This sequence comes from Gammaproteobacteria bacterium, assembly GCA_029864095.1. GTDB lineage: Bacteria > Pseudomonadota > Gammaproteobacteria > Steroidobacterales > Woeseiaceae > UBA1847. The sequence continues at coordinate 2,972 of JAOTUB010000059.1, forward strand.
ATGGCCATATCAACGGCCGGAATCGCCGTAATGCACGAAGCCGCTGCCACATCGTCCTGCATTTCGGTGATGCTGCACGCGGAGAACTGATTGCTGCCATTCAAGGACGGCGCCATGATGAAGTCCCCCATCTCCGCTTCGCACGCGGAACCTGCTTCGCCGTCATGCGGAGCGCCGAAATTGTGCCCGATCTCATGCGCAGCAATCAGGCTGTCAAAGGTGGCGCTGCCATTGCCTTCACTGAGCCCTGCCCCAAATCGCGTGCTGCATAACGCGCTACTGTATGCGATGCCGACGGTTGATGTGTCGAGGTCGCGCCCTGTATACAGATGAGTAAGGCCCTGGCTGTTCTGCGCCGGCGTGGCTTGCCGGTAGTCGGCCAACTCGTCGAGCAACGCGCTCGCGTCGCCCGTATCGCTGAAGGGATCGGCCGCGCTGCTGAAAGTATCAATGGTCTGAATCGTCAGTTGCACGCCAAGCTGCTGACTGAATATCCCATCGACATTGTTGAGACGCGCGGTGATTGCCGCAACGGCGGCCGAATCGCCACCTCGGGCATTCGTGAATTCGAAATCGCCTACCGCGCCCAAGTTGATCTCTTCCACCGCGCCCGGCGCTCTTGCGATCGCTCCGCCCAGCTCGCCGATCAGCTTCTGGTATGTTGCCGTACCGCTGCCAGACGACATTTGCGTCCCGCAGCTGACGCTGCCCGGCTCGATGAATACGTCTGCGAGACGATAGATAACCGCGACACTTTGCTGCAATGAACTATCGCGCGGCGCTTCAATCGCGAACATCTCATCGCCATCCCAGATCAGCCCAGTTGGCATGCCGTCGAAGATGACTATGCGGGCCCACGAATCTGTGTTGTCTTTCAGCTGACCGCGATATATTGCAACGCCGTCCGCGAGCACATTACGGGGCGCCGCTGCAATCAGCGTTGTGTTGGGCTCGAGTTGCAGGTCGAATGTCTTGCCCATGGCATCGAAGCTGAGCGTGGACCTTCTGGCTTCGCCTGGCTTTTGACTCGATGCGCTACCTTGTGTGGTAACGCTCAGCCGCTGTAGCGGCTCGAAATGCGATACGGTCACGCGGCTTGATTCACCCGCATAGAGGGTCGATGAGATACTCAAAACGGCGCTCGCCGCTATCCATGTGAAGGCTTTCATAGAGACCCCGGGCGGTCTTCCTTGACGATGTATTAGCTAATCAAACGCGCCTCTTCGCAACAAGGTACCAGCTAACGCTTATGGATAATGTCACAGTAAAAGTGTGCACTGGTTCTCACTTTTGCGGCAACAAGCTAATCATCCATCGTCGGACCCTGCATCCAGCATAAGCGCGCACTTGGCGCTCTCACCGGTCGACTGCCAATGCTCGAATTGTTGCGGCGTATACAAATAGGATTTGTTGTCGTGCCGGTGCAGGTACATCTTGTCTATGGATTCGCCTTCAACCGACTCCATCAGGACTGTTTGTCCATCGATTCGATACTTGCCGCGCAGCGGATAGCCGGGAAACTGATTGACGACACTACCGTCGTCATTCACGACCACCTCATCGGTAAACTTCTCCCAGACGAATTGCCCGTCGGCCAGTGTGATCGTGCTGCCGGCGTACGCTATGCAGCTGGGTGCGTAGGTTCCATCGTGTGATACACAGCCGGACAGCAGCGCGGCAAATATCGTGATCCTGATAATGACTGCTTTCATTTGCGCAGGGTATCAGACTCAGCCGCGCCAGTGCTATCCTGTCCAAATAGCTGAAGGAGGGGAGCTCTACTTGGCTGGAAAAATAAAGAAATTCTTCAAATACACCGGACTGACTTTCGCGGTCGTGCTGGTGTTGGCTGGATCTTTTGCGGCTCATGAGTGGTACGCAAAACCTTTCTATATCAACAACTTCTTCAATCGCGCGTTTATCCAGTTCATTTGGGATAAGCCCGAAGCCCTGACCTCCATGGGGATGCTCGAGCAACTTGGGATAAATGGGCACAACGCCGAATGGAATGACGACTCCGAAGCGGCCGCGGACAGAGACTTCGCGTTCCTGACTGAAATCATGGATACGTTGGCTGAGTACGACGAAAACAAGCTGACCGAAGATGAAAAGCTCTCTGTGAAGGTCCTGAGAGAGCTGCTGGGTAACCCGGAAGAGGATCGGAAATACCGCTATCACAACTATCCTGTAAATCAGCTGTTCGGATTGCAGAATGCGATTCCGCGGTTTCTTGACACGTTCCACCGGGTCAACACCCGCGAGGACGCGGAGCACTACATCAGCCGGCTGTCCAAGATCGGCCTCAAGATGGACCAGAACATGGAAGGCCTGTTGATTCGCGAAGAACGGGGCATTATTCCGCCGACTTTTGTCATCGACAAGTCCGTCGACATCATGCAGGAATTTGTCGCCCAGCCCGCGGAGGAAAACGTACTGTATGTATCCTTCAAAGAAAAGCTGGACGGAGCCGAAGAGATAGGTGATCCGGACCGACAAGCGCTGTTGGAGTCTGCGAAGACAGAGATCGAGAACGTCGTCTATCCCGCGTATCGGGGTTATGTAGATTACTTCACCGCGTTGCGTGCGAAATCGAATAACGATGCTGGCGTGTGGAAACTTCCGGATGGCAAGGCTTTCTACAACTATGCGCTGCATCGCAACACGACCACCGACATGACGGCCGATGAGATTCACGCCATCGGCCTGGCCGAAGTCGAACGAATCCAGGCTGAGATGCTGGACATATTCGCCGCGGAAGGATACGACCCTGCACTCGGCGTCAAGGCACTGTTCGACCAGCTTGCAACCGAACAGCGGTTCTACTACCCCGATACGGATGAAGGGCGGGCGCAGATTCTCGAGGATTACGCCACCATCATTGACGAGATCGAAGCCGGCATCGCTGCGGCCTTCAATATCAGACCCAAAGCAGATATCGTCGTTAAACGGGTGCCTGAATTCAGCCAGGAAACAGCCCCGGGTGCCTATTACAACGGCCCGTCGCGCGACGGCAGCCGGCCCGGAACGTTCTACGCCAATCTCTTTGATATCAAGGCCACACCCAAGTACGGCATGCGCACGCTCGCCTATCACGAAGGTGTTCCAGGACACCACTTTCAGATTGCCATTCAGTCCGAACTCGAGGGTATTCCTGAGTTTCGCAAGGAATCCCGTTTCACTTCCTATACCGAAGGTTGGGGCTTGTATGCCGAACGCCTGGCCTGGGAAATGGGCTTTCAAGCCGATCCCTACGATAACCTCGGACGCCTGCAAGGTGAATTATTTCGTGCCGTGCGCCTCGTCGTCGATACGGGCATCCATGCCAAGCGCTGGACGCGGGAAGAGGCGATTGACTACATGCTAGCCAATACCGGAACCACAGAAAGCGACGTTGTTGCCGAGATCGAGCGTTACATCGTCAATCCCGGTCAGGCTACCGCTTACAAAGTCGGCATGATGGAGTTATTGCGGCTTCGCGAGGAAACTCAGCAAGCGCTCGGCGACAAGTTCGACATTCGCGATTTCCACGACGTGGTCTTGAAAAGCGGCGCGCTGCCGTTGACCGCCCTGCGTGAACTCGTCATGAAATATATTGAGGAGACGCAAGCCGCATAACACCTGGTGCTATTCTTACTTGTTGTACTTGGTCTTCAGAGCATCCACCAGGTGCTGGCCAGTGCAGTTGTAAGGGTCGCAGTCGACATCGTACGACTCGTCAACTTGCAGCCACGTGACTTCAACATTCTGGACGGCAGACTGATTGACTTCAGCCGCTTCGTCGCTATTCATTTTGTTATCTGCGAATCTCGCGGGCACGTTCCTTGGCGCCGTTTTATCCGTTGACATAATGATGTTTCCCTGAATCGTCTGACGATTTCATCGTATGTCGTACCTAGGGCGCCGTGAATATCTCTCGTCGGACCACAGACACCGTTTGTCGGATCGTCGCCGCTGGTCGCTGAAAATACACCGCTCGTCGCTTCTTTGCGCCTGCCTGAACGCGGACAAACTTGCAGGAAGCAACGGCAGAAGAAGCGATCATCGTAACTCTCACAACGGGGCGATCGAGCGCACATGTGCCCATTTGGCAATTCGATTCGAAGCATTGAGGAAAAATCCGGCGATTTCGCGTAGTATTACGCTGATTCGCGTAATTCCGCTTGGGCATGGAATAGACTCGAATACCGCTCAGGTGGACTGTCGCGCCGCGTTATCGACACGGAAAGGGAGGGCACCCGGCCAGAACGATGGACAGCCAACCGAAACCGCATAGCCTGCACAAGATTGTCGTCCTGAATCCCAAGGGCGGTTGTGGGAAAACGACATTAGCAACCAACGTCGCCAGCTATTATGCGCGGCGTGGCCCGCCTCCGACATTAGTCGACTGCGATCCGCATGGATACAGCATGCGCTGGCTGAACAATCGCTCGGCGCAGCGACCGAAAATCTTTGGTGTTGCCGCGTACGAACATTGCACCCGGGCTGGAAAGGGCTTTGACCTGCACGCGTGGCCCGGTTCCGCCCACATGATTGTTGATCTTCCGGCCGCACTGCCCGACGATCAGCTTTACTACCAGACGTATGACGCGAACAGCATCCTGATACCCGTCATGCCATCCGAAATCGATATTTATTCCGCTGCAGCCTTCATTGCCAATCTCTTGCTAATTGCGCAACTTGACCGGCGTAACCGCAACGTGGCGATTGTCGCGAACCGAACACGACAGAATACGAGAAGTTTGCGAAAGCTCATGCGCTTTCTGACGAGTCTTGAAATTCCGATAATTGCGCAACTTCGCGACAGCCAAAACTATGTGCATGCGGCTGCCGAGGGCATCGGTGTTTTCGAGATGCCCGCTTACAAGGCCAGAAAGGACGTCGAGAAGATGCAACCGATTATTGCGTGGCTTGAAAAGTGGCGAATGCGCAAACTGGATGCGGCGGCATCAACTGATTTCCAACACGCTTTGGGCTCAGAGATTCTTACGCCAGCCGAGCTATCGAAACGCTAGCTGGGTTTGGCGGGATTGCTGCTCTCGCCGGAGTCAATCCATACCTTGTCATCGTTGCAATGAAATACACGATGTACCTTCTCGTCCCGAACGGACTCAAGATGCACATCGAATTGCCACAGGCGATGCACATGCTTCATGACTTCCTTTGCATCGTCCTCGTCAAGCGGGATGCGGTCCCGCTGCTTGTGCCGTAACCTGATGGACCGGTCGCCGCGCAGTGACACCTCCCAGACCTGAATGTCCGGCTCCTGCTTGCTGATATTGTGCTGGTCCGCAAGCTCCTCCCGAACCCGTCGATAACCGTCATCATCGTGGATGGCCGTGACCCGAATTGCGCTGTCCGAGTCATCATCGACGATGCTGAACAATTTGAGGTCTCGAATGACCTTTGGTGAGAGATGCTGCAGGATGAAACTCTCGTCCTTATAGTTGGCCATCGCGTGATGCACTGTGTCGAGCCAGTCGCTGCCGGCAATTTCCGGCGAGAAGCGCCGGTCTTCTTCAGTCGGATTCTCGCAAATCCGGCGAATGTCCGTGAACATCGCGAAGCCCAACGTGTATGGGTTGATACCGGAAAAATACGGTGAGTCGTAATCTGGCTGATGGATGACGTTTGTATGCGACTGCAGGAACTCGAGAATATTTCCTTCGCCAATCAATCCCTCGTCATACAGGTCATTCATCAGAGTGTAGTGCCAAAACGTCGCCCAGCCCTCGTTCATGACCTTGGTCTGACGCTGCGGATAGTAGTAAACAGCAATCTTGCGTACTATGCGCACAATCTCTCGCTCCCAAGGCTCGAGCAGCGGTGCGTTTTTCTCGATGAAGTACAACAGGTTCTCCTGTGGCTCCGCCGGAAACCGCGGCCACTTCTCCTCGGGCTCGTGCTTTTTTTTTGGCACCGTTCGCCAAAGATCGTTGACCTGTTGTTGCAGATAGTCTTCGCGATCTTTTTGGCGCTTCCGCTCTTCTTCCGGCGAGACCGGTCGCGGCCGACGAAATCGATCGACACCAAGGCTCATGAGCGCATGACAGGAATCGAGCAGTGATTCTACGGCGTCCACGCCGTGGCGCTCTTCGCATTCGCTGATATAGTCTCTGGCGAAGAGCACGTAGTTCACAATCGCGCTGGCATCTGTCCACTCGCGGAACAGGTAGTTACCCTTGAAAAACGAGTTGTGCCCATAGCAGGCATGCGCGATCACGAGTGCCTGCAGCGTCAGGCTGTTTTCCTCCATCAGATAGGCGATGCAGGGATCGGAGTTGATGACGAGCTCGTAAGCAAGGCCGATGTGGCCTTTGCGATACCGTTGCTCTGTGCTTAGAAACTGCTTGCCGAAAGACCAGTGATGGTAGCCAACAGGCATGCCGACGGATGAATAGGCATCCATCATCTGCTCGGCTGAAATAATCTCGATCTGATTGGTGTAGGTGTCCAGGCGATACTTGTCTGCTGCAATACGGCCGATCTCCCGTTCGAACGCCTCTAATGCTTCAAACGTCCAATCGGACCCCTCCGCGATCGGCGTTTGGCTACTCACGACGACCTCCTTTCGAACAGATCACGGAAGACCGGGAAAATATCCGCCGGTTCGCTGACTTTGCGCATGGCGAAACGATCTGGAAAATCCGTCGGTATTTCGCTGTAGGTTTGCCACAATTCCTGATCCCGGCCGGATGAAATCTCGACATAAGCAAAATACTGCACCAACGGTAACAGACTCTTGACCAACAAATCGCGGCACTTCGGAGAGTCGTCGGCCCAGTTTTCTCCGTCCGACGCCTGAGCAGCGTAGATGTTCCAGCTATCCGATGGATATCGTTCGCGAACAATCCTCTGCATCAGGTCGAGCGCGGTCGATACGACGGTTCCGCCTGTTTCCCGTGAATAGAAGAATTCCTCTTCGTCGACTTCGTCCGCCTTCGTGTGATGCCGGATAAAGACTACTTCGGTCTTCTCGTAGTGTCGCTTGAGGAAAAGATGCAACAACACGAAAAACCGCTTGGCGAGGTCCTTGATGTCCTGCGTCATGGACCCCGAAACGTCCATCAGGCAAAACATGACTGCGCTCGTGGTCGGCGTGGGTTGCTGGATCATGTGGTTGTAGCGCAAATCGAAGTCGTCGAGGAAGGGGATCTGGTTCAGGCGTCGACGCGCGCGGTCCAGCTTGACCGTGATGTCCCGGCGCTCCTCCGATTCCTCATCATTGCCGATTTCTTCGAGCGATTTCTCGAGCGCTTTGATCTCCCGGCGAATCGCACCACTCAAGGCAATTCGTCTTGCCTTCGCACCGCGCAAAGATTGCAAGACGTTCAGCCGCGCCGGGATGCCCTCGCGCAGGTAACCGCCTTTCACGAGTTTGTATGAATCGGAGTCCTTGAGCTGTTTGCGGACAAGATTTGGGAGTTCCAGGTCCTCAAACATGAAGTCGAGGAATTCCTGCTGATTAAGTTCGAAGACGAACTCATCCATGCCTTCGCCCTGGCTGCTGGCCTTGCCACCTGCGCCACCGCCACCGCCGCTGGGGCGGTCTATGCGATCGCCGCGAATGAATTCCTTGTTGCCGGGCAGTACGCGACGCTGCTTACCGCCCTTACCCTGGTGAAAAATGGGTTCAGAGATATCCTTTTTCGGAATCGATATCTCTTCCCCACGCTCCATGTCCGTGATGCTGCGTTTGCTTACCGCATCGCTCACTGCTTCTTTTATGTGTTTTCGAAACCGCTTCAGAAATCGCTGGCGGTTGACGGCGCTTTTTTGCTTACCCTGCTGCCGTCGATCGATGATGAGCAATGCCATGATTCGTCACTGCGACTTACGCACCCTCAGATACCATTCCGATAGCAGCCTGACCTGCTTCTTTGTATAGCCATATTCCATCAAGCGATCCACGAAGTCTTCATGTTTTTTCTGGTCCTCATCGGAGGCCTTCGGATTGAAGGAAATGACTGGCAGCAGATCTTCGGTGCTCGAAAACATCGTTTTCTCGATGACCATGCGCAGCTTTTCGTAGCTGGTCCAGATCGGATTATTGCCGGCATTCGAAGCTCTCGCACGGAGTACGAAGTTGACGACTTCGTGCCGGAAATCCTTCGGATTTCCGATGCCGGCGGCTTTCTCTATTTTCTCCAGCTCATTATTCAGGGCGCCGTGATCGAGAATTTCACCGGTCTCCGGATTGCGATAGTCCTGATCCTGTATCCACAGATCAGCATAGGTTATGTAGCGATCAAAAATGTTCTGTCCATACTGTGAATAGGACTCAAGGTAGGCCGTTTGAATCTCCTTCCCCAGGAAATCGATGTATTTCGTTGTCAGGTACTCCTTGATGAAGTTGATGTAGCGGTCGCGTATATCCTCGGGAAACTGCTCTTGCTCAATTTGCTTCTCGAGCACGTAGAGCAGATGCACGGGGTTCGCGGCCGCCTCATCCGGATCGAAATTGAAGACCTTCGACAGAATTTTGAAAGCGAATCGTGTGGACAATCCGTCCATGCCCTCATCAACACCCGCACTATCCCGGTACTCCTGTATCGATTTGGCCTTGGGGTCGATGTCCTTGAGGTTTTCGCCATCGTAGACTCGCAGTTTCGAGTAAATGCTGGAGTTCTCGTGCTCTTTCAACCGCGTCAGAACCGAGAACTGCGCAAGCATGCGCAGAGTATCCGGCGCGCATGGCGCGTCGCTGAGCGAGCTGTTCCGCAGCAGCTTTTTGTAAATCTGTACTTCCTCGGTAGCCTGCAGACAATATGGCACCTTGACGATGTAAACGCGGTCAATGAAGGCTTCGTTATTCTTGTTGTTCTTGAATGTTTGCCATTCAGCCTCATTCGAGTGCGCAAGGATTACGCCGTCGAACGGAATCGAACCAATTGACTCAGTCCCGTTGTAATTCATTTCCTGCGAAGCTGTTAGCAGCGGATGCAGCACCTTGATAGGTGCCTTGAACATCTCGACGAATTCGAGGATGCCCTGATTGGCGTGACACAGGCCACCTGAGAAGCTGTAGGCATCAGGATCGTTTTGCTTGAACTCTTCGAGCTTTCGGATATCCACTTTGCCAACGAGTGATGAAATGTCCTGATTGTTCTCGTCGCCCGGTTCAGTCTTGGCAATACCTATCTGGTTGAGAATCGATGGATGTTGCTTGACCACACGAAACTGGCGGATGTCCCCGTTAAACTCTCGGAGACGCTTGGCCGCCCAAGGTGACATGATGCCCTGCACATAGCGCAGCGGTATGCCGAATTCTTCTTCGAGAATTTTCCCATCTTCGTTGGGATTGAAAAGACCCAGAGGCGATTCCTGTAGTGGAGACCCCTTCAGGGCGTAGATCGGTTGCTTTTGCATCAATTCCTTGAGCTTCTCCGCCAGCGACGATTTTCCGCCGCCAACCGGTCCCAACAAGTAAAGAATCTGCTTCTTTTCTTCGAGGCCCTGAGCGGCGTGTCGAAAGAACGACACGATTTGCTCGATGCACTCCTCCATCCCGTAGAAGTCATTGAATTCGGGGTAACGTTTGATGACTTTGTTGGAAAATATTCGCGAAAGGCGCGGATCCTTTGCGGTATCGATGAGTTCGGGCTTGCCGATTGCCAGAAGCAGGCGTTCGGCAGCGGAAGCATAAGCCGATGGGTCGCTCTTGCAGATGTCCAGGTATTCTTCGAGGTTATATTCTTCTTGTTGTGTATCTTCAAAACGGGACTGGAAATTACCGAAGATACTCATAACGTTCCTCCTGAGCTAAAAAAGTCGAATCAATGCATCAAACCAACAAAATTTCCCTGCTTCCCGCCTCATGAATCATTTCTTTTTTAGATCGAACACCCGCCGCTATTCATTAGCTATTCACGCTCGATAAAGACTACTCGTGCCAGCCGATTCAAAATGTGACGCAGCTAACATTTGTTAACATAAGTCAACGCCCATTCAGTAGACCCGCAGGACCGCCAGAAAATTCCATCGGTTTTCGGCATCCTGCCCGGGAGGCCAGAGCCCAGATCCAGTACGCTTGTGCCTCGAGCGGCTCCCAGAGCGATGGCTGATGATTCATGAATAATGATCTCGCAGACACTGCAACGACCTGGCAGTCATGCTTCTGGCCGTAATAGCCGGCATTATTCATATCGGAGCTACCAATCCTGCTGATTCGAGGATTTACGGGCGCCTATTCCTGCGGACAGAGCACGAGCAACGGTCTTGAATAGGCAGATCATGCCGACATTGACTGGGTCAACTAGCAGGCATTTGCACGCCAGAGCCTGATGGACCCAACTGTTTGCAGCCCACTAATCGGGAACGATATCGAGTGCGATGGAGAGTCTTGACTTGTCGCCGCCGAAAGGAATCGTGCCGTGCCACATATAAGAAGGAAAGAGCACGAGCATGCCCGGCTCCGGCTTGACCGCGTGCTCAGGCGCCAATTTCGGACTGGTGACCGTTCCTGGCTCACCAAATTTGATCCAGCCTTCCTGCCCTCCCGCGTCAATCTCGTCAGGCAACTCGATATAGCAGGCCGATGATAACCATGCCGTTGGGTGAACATGATCATGATGAAAGCCGTTCGGTTTGAGCCATACCGACCAAATCCCGTCTATCTTCCAACGTCCCGTATTCCGCGAGCGCAGAGGGTCCGTGCCTGTGCCAAGGTGCACCAGATGCGCGTTCACCGCGGGCGCGAGCGCCTTCGGTATCGCCTTGATCGCGGGGTCGTCCATTTCAAGCAGGTCAGATATCTTACTGCCATGTTCTTCGGAATTCGAAAACGGATGGGTCTTGAACGGGTGTCGAGCGCGCAGCGCAGCACCGAGATCTGACAAGTACTCATCAAGCGACGCCCAACCATCCGGCGGGGTCAACTTGTAAGCCCGAACAAACGCGTCATAGTCGTAAAGTCCCTGATAACGACTATCGCCGACGAGTCGACAGACTGTCGCGAGCAATGCCAGTGCGTGCTGGTCGTTGGGATCGGCCTCAGTCAATTTCTCCGCAATCGGCACGGCCTCCTCGGCACGGCCCGACGCGAGCAGTGCCTGGGCCCGCATTTCCTGAACTGCGCGCGAGGCAGGCTGCAAGGTAACCAGGCGATCACTCATCTCCAGAGCGGTCGCGGCTTCTCCGACCAGGGTCCCCGAATCGATTCCCAATATCAGTAACTTCACATCGTCAGGCCATCGCTCGAGTGCCGCAGTGACGAAGCGGTAAGTGGCCTCGGCTCCGCTCGTGTACATCATCACTCGAGCCTTGGTTGAATACATATCGACCGTATCGGGATACGACTTGATCATTTCGTTCAATGGCGCGATCGCAGCAGCGCTGTCACCGGTGGTCATCCAGATCAACTGGGCGTACTCGTATAAGGCTACCAGCATGAGAGGACTCAACTCGATGGTTTTTTCGAATGCTTCTCGCGCCTCGTCGAGCCTGCCCTGTGCGAGCAGCGCTCGAGCTAACACAAGCCAGCTTTCCGGGGCCTTGAGGCCCTTCGCAAAGGCGCGACGAATGTGCGTTTCCGCCTCGTCGGCCCGACCGAAATCGCCAAGAGCCGCAGCCAGATTGTGCTCCGCGACTGCACTTGTGGGATACGCGGCCGCCGCTTTCATGAAAAGCTCGATCGCTTCGTCGTGTTTCCCCTGAGACCTGAGCGCCTGGGCTTCTTCGTTCATTGATTTGAGAGACATCGTCATGCGCGTTCCAAACCCTGCCATTCCCGGACACTGTTAGTAGCATACCAGCCCACGCTCGCACTACGGCAACTGTACGCTTCCTCCACGCTGCGAGGTGACAGCGTGAACCGATTTGCCATAAGATGGATCGAAGAAACTAGCAGCAGCAGCCTTAATCTTGCTCACAAATTGCATTCGATTGTCATGATCATAATCACCGGCGACCGTCGCTCTGGCACCTCTGTTTGGATGCAAATCCTGCAAGGCGGCGGCTTCCAAATCCTTGGAGAGATGTTTCCAGCGCATTGGAAAGACTTGATGGAACAAGCCAATCCAAAAGGTTTCTACGAGAGCACTCTGGTCCAGGGCATCAACTACCATACCAACCCCGACCCCAATTCCGGCGCCTGGATTCCACCGGATAAGGTGACCCGCGTTGGCGTCAAGATCTTCGCCGATGGCTTGGTGAAGACCGACTATGCCTACATCACCAACGTCATATTCACTATTCGGAAGTGGCAGGAATGTGCAGCGTCGCAAGTTCGTATGGATGAGATCAGAACCAAGAGTTCTGCACCTGACGGTATCGAGCCGAATGCCGAACGGGCGCAAGAACTGCCTCCCGGGTTCAGGTGGTGGCAGGCGAACTTTTCGATAATCAAGGATACGCGGACGCGCCGTTATCCAGCCGCTGTTTTCTCCTATGCTGCGTTGCTGGAAAACCCCGAGAAAATAATCGGTGCGGCTTTCAAATGGCTAGGCGGCGGCAACGCGGCAGCTGCCGTTAGTGTCGTCGAACAATCTCTGCGAACACAGAAAAACATCCGTTTGCCGAACATAGACCACGACTATAGTGAGGTGTTCGATGAATTCTACAACACCTTGCATAGCAACCAGCAAATCACGCCGGCTTTCTACGCAAAGTTGGTCGAGACCGACAAGAAGATATCGCAGGAGATAAGAGCGATCTTGGCCTCAAAGTAACGGCTTCCACGATATCAATGCTGCAGTTTAAATGTGCCCGATTTATTGCATGAACCGCATATACCATCAAGCGAAATCCTTCCCTTCAACAAGCGCCCCCTGCTTGACATCGCCCGACAGAGCGTGGATCGCCTGCTCTGTAGTTAGCGCCTGTAAGGAATTCTGTTTCACCCTCGCCGCATACGATTTCCATTGATTCCAATCTTGATCCATCATCTTGGGCGGGCGATTCGTTTCCGCTTTCAGGCCGAGGAGAACATTCATGTAGCCGTCAAATCCGAAGACACTATCACGACAGACAAAACGGCTGCTGAGCGTCGACGGGCCAACTTCTTTGTAGTACTCGTAAAACTCTGTCGCGCTTCCTAAAGACAGTTCGCTGCGGCACTGTTTCCAAAAAGGCGTATCAAAGTGTTTATTAAATTTGTAGTGAGCGACAATAAAGTCACAAATGTCATCCCAAACTGCCCGAACTCGCTCGCATTCTCTGTCACGCATCATGTCAGGGACATCGCCGTAACTGTCCAGAAGCGCTTTGCTCACATATTTGAGCTGGTCAGTGACGACTAGGAGCGCGGTTGCTTCGATCGGCTCCACAAATCCGGAAGAATTGCCAATAGCGACGACATTGTTGACCCAGTGCCTTTCAAGACGACCTGACGGAAAACTGATCGCACGCACATCATCTCCGAGCTGCGGTGTCATGGCTTTGAGTTCCTCGATCGCCTCGTCCTCACTGCAAAACGCAGACGAGTGCACATATCCACGAGTGACCCGATCCTGAAGCTCGATATTCCAGCACCATCCATGTTTCATAGAAATTGAGGTCGTGAAAGGTTCGATTGGATGGTCGCGCTCCCAGGATCCAATCACTGCGCGATCGCAGTACAGGTTGTCGCCGTAGCTGACAAACGGGACGTCATAAACTTTTTTTATCAACCGGCCGTGGAATCCAGAGCAATCTACAAAGAAATCAGCTTCAATCTCGCCGCCGCCCTCGAAGACCAGGTGAGTTATGTCTCCATTAGGTGCTTGTCTGACGTCACAGACATCCGCTTCCTTGATTTCGACGCCGCGTTTCAGCGCTATCTTCTCAAGATATGCAAGAAATTTTTGATTGTCGATATGGTAGCCAAAGGAACTCCAATTGGTGAGTTTGCCCTGCGGGTCTCTGAAGAAAGGGGCGCGACATTGCTCCATCATCCCGGACGCAAGACAAAAGCCTCGCATATCTCCTTCGAGAAGGTAGTACATGACGTTCTTGCGCAACTCCGGGGCCGTTTGTTCCATTGCCGGTTGAAATGAATAGTCGAAGTACTTTCGACTTTGATCTCCGAAATAGAACCGATTTCCCATTTTCCAGACCGGATCTACCTGCTGCGTAAACTCCAACACGTCGATGTTTAGTGATTTATGAAGATACTGCGGCATCGCTGGCGTGGTGGACTCACCCACTCCAATGACGGGAATTTTCGGAGAGCGAACAATGGTGACTTTCCCGTCCGGGATAACTTGTTGAAAAGTAAGGCCAGCCAGCAGGCCCGCAGACCCCGCCCCTACTACGACGATGTGTTTATACCTTTGCACAATAGCGCCTTTTCGGTTTCCTGAAATAATTGTCGTCGAATTCTATATCAAATGGGCTGCTTAAGCGTCCGCTATATTGTGGAATTACTATTATGAGTTTCATGACCGTCAACTTGCGATTTTGGTTCGCAGTAGTAGATTCAACGGAGCGTCGCGATCCAATTGCAAGGCCCTTTGTGGCGATCGCATCGAAAAGTGCCAGCAGCTCCAAGCCGGCGAAGGCCGCCATTAGCCGCGCCATTGTAAGGGCCCCCCGTACCCGCCGGACGCTGTGCCATTTGGCAAGCTCTTCCCCTCCTCGATTGGATGACCTAGGATCAACATATGGGCAAACCATTCATGTTCGACGACGTCTTTGCGATCAACCGCGATCTCAAAATCGAGAGTGCCGGGATCGATGATATTCCCGCCATCATTGTCGACGACTACTTGAGTGATCCAGACCGGGGGCGATCGATCGCCGGTGAATCGCCAGCGACCAACTGGAAGACTATTCCTGACGGACGCAATTTCATCGACTACTATGACTGCCGCTTGCGCTTCCCGGTTATATTTCCGAACCCGCTTATCGACGCGGCCAGGCAAATTGTTCAAAAGGTATATGCAATAGAAACGCGACCACAGAACCCGAGCGTCGACGTGAATTGGTTTATGCAGATCAGTCCGCGGCGCGCCGATTTTGCCAATCCGCATCACGATGTGTTCGGCAATTCTCCGCGATCGTTTACTTGCCTTGTCTATCTTAACCGGTCGGACGAAAGTTCGGGTGGGACCAGTTTTTTCCGCTTTCGGGATTCCGGGTCGCTCGTCTCGGATCGTGCTTATAGCGAAACCACTCAACGCGACGCACGGATTGTCGAGTCTGGTAAGGACTATTGGCCCAATGAGCCGGAACTCTTCTGGGACCGCGCTGGAGACATCGCGATGGTACCGGGTCGTCTGCTCGTTTTCCCGTCGGAGTTCTTCCACGCTGCGTGGCATCCGGAGGACAGTTTTTACGCGTTTCCCCGCTTGACGCTCGCGTTCTGGTTGATTCAGTAGCCCTCGAAAGTCATAGCAATATTTCGACCGGCGGTGCAAGCATTGACTGTGCTCGCAAAGATACGATTCGTCTTATCAGAATTCCCTGGCATTGGGTCAATAGCCACGCGCTTTTCGCGCCGACGACGCGCCTAGGGAATTGCCGCTATCGGCGTTGCGAATAGCACCATATAGTGCGGCCAGTTCTTGAGACACCATTCATCATCGCCAGCGCCGTATGCCTGTTGCGCGATATCAGCACTTGACTGGCTACTCCGCGATGTGTCCCGCTCCGCGATGACGCGGTTATGCACAGGAAGCGGCTGTCGAGGCTGTTTACTCGAAAGGCGGGGCAATGCTGACCAGCATTGATCGAACACGATTGCGATTTCACGGTAGTATCGTAAACACTGACGCCGGATACTGGCGCTAAGAATATCAATGAGGAAGTACGATGCGACTCGGACTGATCGGGCTGGGCAAGATGGGTGCTAACATGGCGCGGCGCTTGCGCCGCGCGGGCATTGAGGTCGCTGGATTCAACCGTGACGCCGGGACGACAAGGGCACTGGCCGCAGA
>JAOTUB010000060.1 GCA_029864095.1 Gammaproteobacteria bacterium
CGCCCCGATCAGCTTGTTGGTATCAGACGTGCCGAGACCAACAGCGCCGGCGAGTTCGCCAATACTGTCATCGCCGCCCGCGCTCTTGAGTAAGTCCATGAAGTCCATATGTCATCCTCGAAATAGTCGTTTAGCGGCTATACTATTCGGCCGCATCTTAGACAGATATCAACACAGGACCGTGCCATGCGCAAACAAATAACCTGCTTCCTGACGCTCGGCGCAATATTGACCGGATGCGCAGTAAATCCGGTTACCGGCGATCGCGAATTCATGATTGTTTCGGGAGATCAAGAAGTTGCGATGGGCGCGGCGAACTATGCGCCGATGCAGCAGTCGCAGGGTGCGAGCTACGATGTCGACCCGGCGCTGACAGAATACGTGCGGTCGGTCGGCAGCCGCCTGGCCAAAGTCAGTGATGTGCCGTTGCCGTACGAATTCACGGTGCTCAACAACTCGGTGCCCAACGCCTGGGCGCTGCCCGGCGGCAAGATCGCGATCAATCGCGGCCTGCTCACCGAGCTCAATTCGGAGGCTGAACTCGCGGCCGTGCTCGGTCACGAAATCGTGCATGCGGCGGCACGGCATACCGCACAGCAAATGTCTCGCGGCATGTTGATGCAGGGACTGGTCGTCGCGACGAGCGTCGCGACCAGCGACAGCAGCTACGGTGATCTGGCCGTTGGTGGTGCCGGCCTGGCTGCGCAAATGACGTTGATGAAGTACGGGCGCGACGCGGAACTCGAGTCCGACAAATACGGCATGCGCTACATGTCCAAAGCCGGCTATGACCCGCAGGGCGCTGTTGACTTGCAGGAGACCTTCGTTCGCCTGAGCGAGGGCCGGAATCAGGACTGGCTCAGTGGATTGTTTGCGAGCCATCCGCCGTCGCAGGAGCGTGTAAGGGCGAACAGGAAGATGGCGCAGAAGCTTCCGGCTGGCGGCGAGACGGGTGTTGACGGTTTCAATCGTGCGATGCAGAAGACGCGGGCGGCCAAACCCGCTTATGACGTATATGACAAAGGCCGCAAAGCGCTCTCGGAAAAAAAGGCCGACGAGGCGCTCGCGCACGCCAATGAAGCGATAAGCCTGTTCCCGAACGAAGCGCACTTCCATGCATTGCGCGGCGATGTGCGGCTCGTCAAGAAGCAGTACGACATGGCCGTCACCAATTACGACCGAGCGATCGATCGGCGCAGTGATTTCTTCTACTATCACCTGCAGCGCGGTATGGCCAGACATGAACTCGGTCAGAACGATGCCGCAATTGCGGATCTCGATCGCAGTATCGAATTGTTGCCAACAGCGCCCGCGCACTACACGCTCGGCAAAATCCAGGAGGAGCGTGGATTGCGGGCCGAGGCGATAAGACACTACAAGATAGTGGCTAAGAGCGGCGGCGACTACGGTAAGTCGGCGCAGGAGGCGCTTGTGAGGCTGGATTTATCGGCGCAGCCCGCGTCCTACGTCTCGTCAGCCTGTGGAGATGACGGCAGCGGCCGGATTGTCGTGCAGGCGCGTAACGACACGCCCGTATCGGTCACGGGCGTGCAGGTGCAGTATCAGTACGTCGACACGGGCGGCACTCAGCGGCAGCGCACGCAGGCCGTCGGCGGCCAGATTCCACCAGGCAAGATCGCCAGCGCCGCAACCGGTATCACTCCCTATCCCGGCTCGCGGTGCGCCGCGACCGTTGTCAGCGCGCAGATAGCTGAGTAGCGCGTTCGTCGAGCAGGCTTTCCATTTCGTCCATGATGGCGTTCATTTTTGCAACGGCGGCCTGATACGGCTCCGGCTTCGTGAGGTCGACGCCGGCTTCGACGAGCAACAGGTACGGGTAATTCGAACCGCCGGCTCTTAACAGGTTCTTGTAGTTCTCTACGCCGGCTTCGCCTTCGTTGACGATCTTCGAGTACAGCGCCGCACCGGCGGTCTGTGAAGTCGCATACTGGAAAACATACATGTTGTAGTAGAAGTGCGGCACGAACATCCACTCGTTCGCGTACAGATCGTCGATGATGACGATGCCGTCATCATGACCGTGGTAGCGCCGCAGAATCTCGCCGTACATTTTTGAGATCTTGTCGCCCGACAGCGCCTCGCCGCGTTCTGCAGCTTCATACAGCGCGAGTTCGAACTCGGCGAACATCGTCTGGCGGAAGAAGGTGCCCCTCATGTTCTCGAGCGCATGGCCAAGATAGAAAAGCTTCTCGTCGAGCGTCTCGGCGTTTTTTTGCATGTAATCCTGGAGGATCAGTTCGAGAGACGTTGACGGAATTTCAGCGATAAATGTTGCATAGCCCGCGGTTTCGAATGGCTGTTCCTGGCGCGCATAGAGCGTATGCATCGCGTGGCCCCACTCGTGCGCAAACGTGGACAAGGACGAGAAATCGTCATTGTGATTGAGTAGCAAATAAGGATGAACGTCGTAAGCAAAGCCTTGCATGTATGCGCCCGATTGCTTGCCGCGCTGCGGATAAACGTGCATCCAGCGTTGGTCCATCGCTCTCTTCTGTATATCGACCCAGTCCTTGCCGAGGATGGACATGGCCTCGAGCGTTATCGTCTTGCTCTTTTCGAGGTCGAACTCTTTGTCGAGCGACACGAGCGGTGGATAAATATCGTAGTAATGCATCTGCTCGACGCCGAGCATGCGTCCGCGCAGCCGGAAATAGCGATGCAGAGTGGGCAGCGCCTTATTCACCTCTTCGACCAGTGTGTAATACACGGCCGGCGGCAGATTGTCCTGGTGCAGTTCGCGGTGCAGCACGCCGTCATAATGTCTTGCTTTCGCGAGCCCGACCTGTGTCTGAACGTGCGAATTCAGCACCATCCCGACCGAGTTGCGGTACTCGCTCCACTTGCCCCAGAAGACGTCGAATGCCAGTTTGCGATCGTCGCGGTTTTGGCTGCTGCGTACCCGGCCGTATCCCTGCGAATCGATTCGTGCTTCTTCGCCGTCGGACAGCGTGATTGTTGGCCAGGGAATGTCGGAGTTGGCCAGGAGGCTGTAGGTATCCGACGGCGCACCAAACGACTGCGACAGGTACGACAGCGCTTGTTCGGCTTCCGCGCTGAGCGTATGTGGCGCATTGCGGAGGCTGTCGTCAAGCTGATACGCGAAAGGCGCGAGCCGCTCGTCTTCTTTGATGTATGACTCGATGACTTCGCGCCCGACATCGATCAGTTCAGGCTGCACCCAAGCAGTCGCTTCACCAAACTGCGCAAACATGATGTCTGCGAGCTGTCGGCGTTCCTGCTTTTGACTGATACGAAGGTCTTCGTCGGCGTTCAATGATGCGTAGACATACACTCGTCCGGCTTTTCTCAAGGTATCGGAAACCTGCCGGTAGGCCTGATACAGCGAATCGGCGCTGTCGCCCAGTGTGCCGCGGCGAGCCTCGATTTTGTCGAACTCGGCGAGAACTTCCTCGCGGGCCTCGTTCCAGGCCGCAACGGACGGGTATAGCTCGGTCAGGTCCCAAGTGTGTCGCGGGTCGACCGCAGGATCTTCGTCTGCAAGAACGCTGCAAACAGGTGCTGCGACCAGCAGAGCCGATGCCAGTAAAAGGGTGTAACGCATTGCAAGTCTCCCCCAGTATTATTCTCGTGTTAGACAAACAGGGTAATTATTGTTCCGGGTGCCACGGTGTCACACGCGGCTCGAAAAGTCGTGAATAAACGGAGCATATCATCGCAAGTATGGTCTCATTACAACAAGACCGGGCCATTGGAGCCGTCGCATGAACAAGGCAGGCATCGCTGTCGCAATCATCCTGCTCACCGGGTTTGCGGTGGGCGCGTACATAATCAGTGCGCCGAATCCTGAGCCGCGCGTCGGGTCGCGCATCGATCCCGGGAACTATTTCGACCAGTCGGCGGCAACCGAAGAGCGCATACGGGCGCTGGAGGCCGCCGTTGCCGAGGAGCGCAACGCGCGGCAGCTGCTCGAGGAAGAATTGCAGATTCTTTACGCCGAGATCGACGAGATTAGCAGTGAACGACAGAGCCGCACAGAGCAGCTGGTTGCCGAAAGACAAGATATTGGTGAAGGGAGGCGACAACTGGTGGCGCGGGCATCGGCCGCCAGCAGCGCCGCGGGGCGCATAGACCGGCTTATCGAGGCCGGTTTCCCCCCGGATCGCGCCGACTGGATCGTGCGGCGCGAGGCGGAGTTGCAGATGGCGGCAATGCAGGCGCAGTTCGACGCGAGGCGTTCCGGCGAGCCGGTGAATCGTTTCGATCCGGCATTCAATTCGACTGCGGCACTGCGTGCCGAGTTGGGCGATGTCGAATACGAGCAATATCGGGAAGCCAACGGCCAATCTACCTCTGTCATGGTCGGCAGTGTCATCGAGTCGTCCCCGGGGCAACGCGCCGGGCTTCAGGCAGGTGACCTGATCATCCGCTACGATGGCACGCGCGTCTTCAGTACCTGGGAATTGAACCAGCAGACGATGCAGGGTGAACCCGGTCAGTCTGTTGTCGTCGATATCGTCCGCGACGGTATGACAATGCAGGTGGTGCTGCCACGTGGGCCGATTGGCGTGTCGACGGGCCGCTTGCGCGGCGATCGCTAGGCCGGCGGTTATTCGGCCGGCCAAGATTGCGCTTGCGCGCCGGGGTCGCTACTGGATAAACCGGGGTCCCGCATGCAGAATGGCCCAGAGTCATTGTGAGCACGGACCTTGGTCAGACTACGCTACACGATTCCCAATAGTTTTACGGCACTGAGTCTACTGCTCGGGCTCGGCTCGATTGTGACGACGCAGGTCGGTCAACTTGAGTTTGCGGCGTGGCTGATCGTCTGGTGCGGCCTTCTGGATACGATGGATGGCCTCGCGGCAAGACTCCTGAAAGCCACGTCGAGTTTCGGTGCCGAGTTCGATTCAATGGCGGACCTCGTGTCGTTTGGCGTCGCGCCGGCGATGCTCGTTTTCAACGCTGGGCTGCAGATAGCCGGTATCGATCTCGAATCCGGGCAGTTCTGGGTCCTGCTGACCGCCTGCGGCGTCTTTGTGCTGGCGGGCGCAATGCGTCTGGCGCGCTTCAATCTCGCCACGGATAAACCCCGCACGGGCTGGTTTACCGGCGTGCCGATCACGGCGTGCGGCGGCGGGCTCGTTTCCTCGATGATCCTGGTCCTGATCCATCACGACGACATTGCGAGTTTGCTGCCGCTGCATCTCTACCTGCCGATAATCATGTTCGTGTTCGCGATACTGATGGTGTCGCGGCTGCGTTTCCCGAAAGCGGTCATTCGCAAGAGCATGATCGTTAACGTTTTCATGATTGCAAATATCGCCGGGATCTTCGTCTGCGGCATCCTCCGCATATTTCCCGAGTATTTGTTCAGCATCGGCTTATTCGTGCTCGTCGCGGGCATCATCGCTGGCCGCATCAGTCGCGACGATTAACAACAAAGGATCGCCATGAGTCCTGTCATCGCGGTAATGATTATTTATCTTGGCTTGCTCGCGGCGTTTGCTATCTGGAGTCGCCGGGAGACCGGTACGCTTAAGGGTTTTTACCTCGCGGGCAAAAAGCTCCCATTCTGGGTCGTCGCATTCAGCACGAACGCGACGGGCGAGAGCGGCTGGCTGCTGCTCGGGCTGACGGGTATGGGCTATGCCGTTGGCGCCCAGGCCTATTGGGTCGTGGTCGGCGAGATTCTTGGCATATGGTTGTCGTGGACCTTGATCTCGCGTCGCCTAAAGCGACTGAGTGACGCCCACGAGGCGATTACGGTACCCGATGTGCTTGCGGCCAAATTCAAAGACCGGTGGCATCTGATCCGTGGCGTGGCGGTCATCATCATCCTGACAATGGTGACGACCTATGTCACGGCACAAATGGTCGCGTCTGGCAAGGCGCTCAACGGGTTCGTCGGTATCGATTACGAGATCGGCGTCGTCGTCGGCTCGGCGATCATCATCGCTTACACGTTCGTGGGCGGCCACAAAGCTGTTTCATACACCGACGTCATGCAAGGCCTATTAATGCTGCTCGGCCTGATCTTCGTACCGATCGTTGCGGTGAACGCCGCGGGTGGCTGGGACAGCGTGATGTCGAACCTGGCTGCACAGGATCCTAAACTCGTGAGCATGTTTTCGCTGACCGAAGGCGGTGTCGGCGGCTGGGTCGCGGCCGCGAGTTTTGTCGCGATCGGGCTGCCCTTCCTGGGGGTCCCACAGTTGCTCGTGCGCTACATGTCGGCCAAAGACGAAAATGAACTCAGGAAAGCGCGCTGGGTCTCGGTTTTCGTACTGCTGTTTTTCACATTTGGTGCGGTAACTGCAGGTATCGCCGGCAGGGCGCTGTTTCCAGGGCTGGAAGACCCCGAAAAGATCTTCCCGACCTTGTCGAGCGAACTATTCTCGCCGTTGGTCGCGGGAGTTCTTCTGGTCATCGTATTGGCGGCGATCATGTCGACGGCCGATTCCCTGCTGCTGCTCGCCTCCTCGGCCATCGTGCGCGATACGATGCAACAATTACTCGGCAGCAAGAAAACTGACCATCAACTCGCCGGCTACGGCAAGATCGTGACCATATTAATTGGCATCGTCGGCATCGCCGTCGCGATTCCAGACGCCAAGTTCATATTCGATTTCGTTCTCTATGCCTGGTCCGGCTTGGGGGCAGCCTTCGGGCCCACACTGATCTGTCTGCTCTACTATAAGAAGACGACATGGGCAGGCGTTGTTGCCGGCATGCTGTCAGGCTTTGTGACAAGTATCGTGTGGGTAGAGCAGTTCAAAGAGCAGACGCATGATTTGTATGAAGCCATACCGGGCTTCATTGCGGGATTGGCCGTGACCTACATGGTTAGTGCGATGACCCACAAACCGACAACGCAGCAAAGCGATGGTTGACAAGCTGAACATCACTCGCCGCGACTTCCTGAACGGAGTCGCGCTGAGTCTCGCGGCTGGCACGTCGCTATCACCGCTCGAAATACTCGCACAGACTCGCGCTCCGGCTTCTTACTACCCACCTTCGCTGACGGGACTGCGCGGCAGTCATGTGGGCTCATTCGAGGTCGCGCACACCGTGGCGATGGGCGGTGTGAAATTTGGATCGCCGAAAGGGCAAACCGATACCACGTACGACCTCGTCGTCGTCGGCGGGGGAATATCGGGGCTCGCCGCTGCGTTTCTATACAGGCAACACGCAGGAGCGGACAAGAAAATACTCGTGCTCGATAATCACGATGACTTCGGCGGCCATGCCAAGCGTAACGAGTTCAACGTCGATGGTCGGTCGCTGATCGGCTATGGGGGGAGTCAATCGATTGACACGCCGAGTCAATACTCGCGCGCGTCTGCCAGGCTCATCAAGGATATCGGTATCGAGACCGGTCCCTTTTACGACTACTTCGATCAGAACTATTTCAAGGCGCGTGGCCTGCAGCCCGGAATATATTTCAGTCATGACGCCTACGGCAAGGACCAGACGCTGCCCAACGCGATGGGCGACTGGATGGGTGATCTGGAATGGGCGATCGGCGAGAGAGCGATTTCCCACTATCCGATTTCAGACGAATCGAAAGCGGCGCTGAAGGCGCTGCTGCGCAGCGACAAGGACTATCTCGCGGGTATGAAGCGTGGCGACAAGGCTGACCTGCTGCGCGGTATCAGTTACAGCGATTTCCTCCGGCATCACGCGGGTGCCAGCGAAGAGGTCGTAACGATTATCCGGGATACGATCAAGGGCTACTGGGGCATTGGCTGGGATGCAATCTCGGCACTCGAGGCGTATCGACTTGAACAGCCGGGCACCCTGGGTCTCGAGCCTGGGGAACGAAAGGACCGGCACTGGACCAGCGACGAGCCCTACATTTTTCATTTTCCGGACGGCAACGCCGGTGTTGCCCGCGCGTTGGTTCGACGGCTCATTCCGGACGCCGTGCCCGGAAGCACGATGGAAGACCTCGTCGCCGCCCGGGTCGACTACTCCTCAGTCGATCTGACGTCCAATAGTGTGCGTATTCGTCTTAACTCGACTGCGGTCGATGTCAGGCACACGTCTGATCAAAAGCACGTTGACGTAACCTACATTCATGATGGCAAGCCGCAGCGCGTTCGAGGGCGGCACGCAATTCTCGCGTGCTATAACCTCGTCATACCGCACATCGTGTCCGAAATCTCTGCCGCTCAGCGCGAGGCGATCGAGTACGCGACAAAAATCCCGCTGGTCTATATCAGTGTAGCCGTTCGCAACTGGCGCGCGCTGGCCAAACTCGGCTACCACAGTATTTACATTCCGCAATCGCCGCTGATGCATTCCTTCGGCCTCGATTTTCCGGTCAGCGTCGGTGACTACAAGTTCGCGTCAGGGCCCGACGCGGCGACTGTGCTGCACGGGACCTTCGTGCCCACCGTGCCGGACCAGGGCCTGAACCAGAAACAGCAAAACCTGCTCGGGCAAGAACGCCTGTATCAAATGAGCTTTGGCGACTACGAGACGCTGATAGTGCAGCAACTAGAGGGCGCCCTCGCCGGCGGCGGTTTCGATGCCGAACGCGATATTGCAGGGCTCACGGTCAATCGCTGGCCGCACGGCTATGCCTACGAATATAACGACCTGATCGAGCCGGCGGAATTCGGTCCCGGCAATGGCCCGCATATTGCTGGCCGGGCGCAAATGGGCCGGATTTCGATCGCCAATTCTGATTCGAGCGCTTACGCTTATGTCAATGGTGCAATTGACGCCGCCGTACGTGCCGTCAATGAGCAAATCAATCTGTAACCAAATCGCTCCCATCGGACTATAAGCAATAACAGCAAACGAATCAGAGGACACGCTCATGCGTACTTTGCGATATCTGGTCATTTTCTTCCTGTTCGTCGCCGCGCCCTCGGCATTGCTTGCAGGGGTCGGCGCTGGCGACCTGCCCGAGACGTCCAAATGGTATTTCCATGCTGACTTCACGGAAATGCGCTCGAGCGAGGCGGGCAAGCATTTGTATGACTGGCTGCAGAAAGAAGTTTTCGACGACATTCGCGAGGACGTCGGCGTGGATCTCGACAAGGAAGCCGATTTTTTGACCGCCTTTGCCACGGAGGCCGAGGGCCTCGTCGTAATGATCGACGGCAAGATCAGCCAGGAGACCAAAGACAAGTTGCTCGCCATGGGCGCGGCAACCGGCACTCTCGACCAGTTCGAGTCAGGCGGCAGGACTTACTACTACGCGCAGGGTGATGGCGACGACGTTGATCTCGACATCGAAGTCGACTCGTTTGACAACGGCGCTTTTTTCAGTTTTGCCATCAGGAACAAACTGCTCGTGACATCGACCAGGGAAAGCATGCAGGCCTTGCTTGCAGACAATGGCAAGCTGCGGGGAGGCAAGAGCGAGAAGGGCGCGCTGTTCGTGCTGAGCGCGGAGCGGGACCTGGTGCAGGCGGGCGCAAGGGCCGGCGATCTCGGCAAGAGTGCAAACTGGGACTCGAACATCCTGCGCAACACCGAGCAGGCCGCATTGCTGGTTGCTGACAAGGGCGGCAAGATCGCGATCGAAGCCCGGCTCGTCACGACCGAAAAGGCAATGGCGGATTCGCTCGCCAGCATCATTCGCGGCCTGATCAGTTTGCAAATCTTCAACGCCGACATGGATCCGAAGGTTGCCCAATTCCTGCAAAGCACGACGGTCGACGTTGCGGACAACACACTGAAGATCAGTGTTGCACTGGATCCCGAGGTAGTCGTAGCTGCCATCGAGAATTGACGATGCGAAGGTAAGCAGGTTGTGAGCAACGAAGTTGCGCTGATTGCAGCGGCGAGGAAAGGATCGGTGGCGGCGTTTACCGACCTGGTGCAGAGCTATCGGCCCGGTTTGTTTCGCTTTCTGCTGACGCGCTCACCGAGCTACGCCGATGCAGAAGACGCCTTGCAGGACACGCTGATCAATGCCTATCGCTACCTGCACAGCTATGATGCGCGGTGGCGATTCAGCACCTGGCTGTACCGCATTGCGATTAACAACGTCGCGAAGCTGCGCTCGGCCGAGACGGTAGAGCTCGGCGACCTTCGCGACGAACGGAGTGATCCGCTGGCGTTCTGTATTGCCGACTCGGATCGGCAAAACCTGTGGCAGTGCGCGCGACGGCGGCTGACAGATGAGGTGTTTACAGCGATGTGGTTGCGCTACGCTGAGGACATGTCGGTCAATGACATTTCGGCAGTCCTTGAAAGGTCCGCATCGTGGACCAAGGTTAATCTATTAAGAGGACGCAGGATCCTCGAGTCGGAACTGGGAAACTATGCCAACGACGATAAGAGTAAGGCCTATGGATAAGCTCGCTAGACAGCTGCGCGACGACGCGCTGAAAATCGACTGCACGATATCCGAGGAACTCGATGAGCGCATCAGGGCCTCGCTGCAGGGTATTACGCCGGAACCGGTGCAAAAGCCCGGGGCCACGGCGAGACCCGCGTGGTTTTGGTGGGCCAGCAGCCTGACCGGCGTTGTGGCAGCGACCGCCGCCATCGTAATCATCAATGTGCAGGCGCCGGAACCACGGCCAGTCGCCGAGAATCCGGCGGTTACACCACTTGTCCTGCCAACGATAAAGTGGAACGCCGAGACCGCGGTCCTGACCAGCCCGCTGGAGCAGGAAATCGAGGACTTGCAGTCCGACCTGAAGAAGGCCGAAGAGGCCGTCAAGCAAGACATCGACCGTCTCTTTTAGTATCCTCGGTCCCCAATAAAGAAGACCGGCAGCTGCCCGTTGCTGCTGGCGACACAAATCGCGTTGATCAACCAAAGGATGCATGAAGTATGCCTTTTGCTGTTGTTTTGATCCTGCTCGTCGTTGGCTCCCTCGTCTTTCACGTTTTTAGCCCATGGACATTCACCCCGCTGGCTTCCAACTGGGGAATGATTGATTTCACTATCGATATTACGTTTTGGGTAACCGGTGCCGTGTTTGTCGCGGTTAACCTGTTTATGGCGTACTGCGTGATCAAGTTCCGCTATAAAAAGGGGGCGCGGGCCACTTACGAGCCCGAGAACAAAAAGCTCGAGACCTGGCTCACCTGGCTTACTGCCGTCGGCGTTGCAGCGATGCTGACGCCAGGGCTATTCGTCTGGGCGCAGTTCGTCGACGTGCCCGAAGACGCCCACGAAGTCGAGGCGGTCGGCCAGCAGTGGCACTGGAGTTACCGCTACCCGGGTGATGACGGCAAATTCGGCGAAGTCGATGCCGAGCGCATCAGTGCCGACAATCCGTTTGGCATGGACCCGGATGATCCCAACGGTCAGGATGATGTTCTCGTCATGCATCCCGAAGCACGGGTGCCGGTCAACCAGCCCGTCAAATTCCTGCTGCGCTCGAAAGATGTGTTGCATGATTTCGCGATCGCCCAGTTTCGCGTGAAGATGGATCTGGTCCCGGGCATGCAGACGTATCTATGGCTGACGCCAACCGAAACGGGCCGCTTCGAGGTATTGTGCGAGGAGCTTTGCGGCATTGCGCACCACACGATGCGTGGTGCGGTCGTCGTCGAAGAGCCCGAGGATTTCAATGCCTGGCTTGCGCAGCAGCCGACTTACAGCGAGATCAATGCTCGGGTCGCCGGCAATGCCGCCATGGGTGCAGCGCAGTACGCCGTCTGCGCGGCCTGCCACGGCCCGCAGGGCGAAGGCCTCCAGGCACTCAACGCGCCCAAGATTGCGGGCCAGAGCGCCTGGTATCTGAAGCGCCAGCTGCAGAACTACAAGAGCGGCGCACGCGGCGCGCACCCTGACGATACGTTCGGCAAACAAATGGCGCCAATGGCAGCGATGCTCGTCGACGATGCGGCGATCGACAATGTCGTCGCGTATATTCAGACCTTGCCGGACAACCCGCCGCAAGTGACCGTTGACGGCAATGTCGCCAACGGCGAAAAGCTATACAGGGTTTGCAGCTATTGTCACGGCGCCGAGGGGCAGGGCATCCAGGCGATGAACGCGCCGCGCGCTGCCGGCATGACGGACTGGTACGTCGCGCGGCAGCTGCAAAACTTCAAAGACGGGATCCGCGGTGCGCATCCGACGGACTTTTATGGTTTTCAAATGATGTTTATGGCCAACGTGTTGCACGACCAGCAGGCCATTGACGATCTTGTCGCTTATATCAACACGCTTTAGATTAAGGGTAGCCGCATGGGATACGTTGCAATCGCCGATCGCGATCACGAGATAGAACATCACGATCCGCAGACGTTTATAACTAAGTACGTCTGGAGTCAGGACCACAAGGTCATCGCCATTCAATATGCCGGCACGGCAATTTTCGTCGGCGTAATCGCGCTGATCCTGTCGGCCATGATGCGCCTGCAGCTGGGGTTTCCTGATCAGTTCTCGTTCATCAATCCGGAGAACTATTACCAGTTCATCACGATGCACGGCATGATTATGGTGATCTACCTGCTGACGGCGTTGTTCCTCGGCGGCTTCGGTAATTACCTGATTCCGCTCATGTGCGGTTCGCGGGACATGGTATTCCCGTACATGAACATGCTCAGCTACTGGGTATACCTGCTGTCCGTCATCATCCTGCTGATCAGCTTCTTCGTGCCGGGAGGCTCGACAGGCGCAGGGTGGACGCTGTATCCACCGCAGGCAATCATGCCCGGTACGCCGGGCGTAGACTGGGGCATCATATTGATGCTTGCGTCACTTGCTGTGTTTATCGTCGCCTTTACGATGGGCGGCCTCAACTATGTCACCACCGTGCTGCAGGCTCGCTGCCGTGGTATGACGCTGATGCGTATGCCGCTGTCGGTGTGGGGCATTTTTATGGCGACCATTCTCGGCCTGCTGGCGTTCCCGGCGCTGCTGGTCAGCGCGATCATGATGCTGCTCGACAAGACGATCATGACGAGCTTTTTCATGCCGGCGATCAGTTCGATGGGCGTCGACTCCGGGCACACGGGCGGCAGCCCGATCCTGTTCCAGCACCTGTTCTGGTTCTTCGGCCATCCCGAGGTTTACATCGTCGCGCTGCCGGCTTTCGGTATCGTTTCAGATCTCTTGAGCACGCATGCCCGCAAGAACATTTTTGGCTATCGCATGATGGTTTGGGCACTTATCGCAATTGGTGGCCTGAGCTTCATCGTCTGGGCGCACCATATGTACGTCAGCGGCATGAACCCGTACTTCGGCTTCTTCTTCGCAACGACGACACTGATCATCGCGGTGCCGACCGCCATCAAGGTGTACAACTGGGTGTTGACACTTTGGGAGGGCAACATCCATCTCAGGGTGCCGATGCTGTTCGCGATCGCTTTCATCTTTACGTTCATTCATGGCGGCCTGACGGGGCTGTTCCTGGGTAACGTGACCATCGACTTGCCGCTATCCGACACTTATTTCGTCGTTGCGCACTTCCACATGGTCATGGGTGTGTCGCCGATCCTCGTCGTGTTCGGCGCGATCTACCACTGGTGGCCGAAGATCACTGGCAAGATGTACAACGAGACCCTTGGTAAATGGCATTTCTGGATGACGTTCCTCGGCACGTATTCCATTTACCTGCCAATGCACTACCTCGGATTCGCGGGCGTGCCACGACGCTACTTCGCGATGGGCAATACTGAGTTCATGCCCGAGTCTGCGCAGGACCTGAACGCCTGGATCACGATGTCGGCGTTGTTTGTTGCGGCAACGCAGGTACTGTTCTTTATCAATGTGATCTGGAGTCTCACGAGAGGACCGAAAGCCGATCCGAACCCGTGGGATGCGACGACGCTCGAATGGCAGACCCCGGATACGCCGCCGAAACACGGCAACTGGGGGCACGACCTGCCCGAGTGCCATCGCTGGGCGTATGACTACAGCGTGCCGGGCTACGAGGATGATTTCATTCCGCAAAATGTTGCGGCCGACGTCGCGCCGGCCGGTCGCGACCACGGCGGCGCGCACTAGTGGAAATCGGGCTCATCGTTCTGGCGATCATGCTTGCCACCCTTCTGGGGTGGCTGCTCAGGCAGTCGTTTAACGCACAGCCCTGGATCGCCGAGCCGGTTGAAGAATCCGCTTCGCAGGCGCCGTTCAATGCGAGGCCAAAGCTCGTCGCACTGACTGCATTCCTGGCGGTCGCCACCTCGTTCTTTGCGCTAATTCTGAGCGCCTATTCTTTGCGCATGGAACTCGGCGACTGGATCCCGCTCACGGAGCCGCAGCTGCTCTGGTTTAACACCGCGGTTCTCGTGTTGGCGAGTGTCGCGTTTCAGTGGACTCGCAACGTCGCCGTCAGCGGGCGCGCATCGCAGATTAAGCCGGGGCTATTGCTGACGGGCGTTTTGACAAGCGCCTTTCTTGTTGGCCAGCTGATTGCGTGGCAACAGCTCAACGCGTCGGGTCAGTACATCACGAGCAACCCGTCCAATGCATTTTTCTTTCTCCTGACCGGGGTCCACGGCCTGCACATTCTGGGTGGGATGTATGTGTGGGCGCGGGCGACCGTCAGGGCCTTTGGCGGGCGTGATGCAGCTGCGGTCAGTCACAGCGTCGAGCTATGCACGATTTACTGGCACTTCCTCCTGCTCGTTTGGCTCATCATATTCGGATTGATTTTGTCGACGTAGCGTCGTCGACCTGATTTGGGGTTATCTATGTCAGAAGCAGTATTGGAACCGACCGGCACTCAGGGTGTCGTCAACGACTTCGCCAGGGACAAGCAGGTGTTCGGCGTGCCCTGGGGCAAAGCGATGATGTGGATCTTCCTGCTCAGCGACACGTTTATCTTCAGCTGTTTCCTCGTCGGCTACATGTCGGTTCGACTGGCCACGACGGACCCGTGGCCGATTCCGAGCGAAGTTTTTGCCTTGTCCTTCGGCGGCGAGCCCATCCCGCTAATCCTGATCGCGATCATGACGTTCATACTGATTACGTCATCGGGCACGATGGCCATGGCCGTGAACATGGGCTATCGCAAAGATCGCAAGAAGACATTCTGGCTCATGGTTGCCACGGCGCTACTCGGTGCGTCTTTTGTTGGCATGCAGGCCTTCGAGTGGACCAAGCTGATCGTCGAAGAGGGCGTACGGCCCTGGGGCAACCCCATGGGCGCCGCGCAATTCGGTTCCAGTTTCTTCATGATCACCGGTTTTCACGGCATGCACGTAAGTGCCGGTGTCATCTATCTACTGATTGTCGCCAATCGGGTCAGAAACGGCTTTTACGAAAGGCGCGGCGGCAATTACGAGATTGTGGAGATCGCAGGTCTTTACTGGCACTTTGTCGATCTCGTCTGGGTGTTCATTTTCGCGTTTTTCTATCTTTGGTAAGGGATATCAGGAGCCGCACTTATGGCAAGTGAAGAAGGCCAACAACATCCTCTCAGTGTCTACTTCTGGATCTGGGGGCTGCTGTTCGTACTCAGTTTCTTCTCCTACATGGTGGACTACCTCAATTTTCAGGGAAATTTGAGGTGGGGTCTTATCCTGTTGTTCATGTTCCTCAAGGCGGGCTTCATCGTCGCCATCTTCATGCATATGAAGTGGGAACGGCTGGCGCTCAAGATCGCGATTTTGGGTCCGCCTGTTGCGATTATCGTGCTGATCTGGCTCATGTCGCTTGAGGGTTTCTATGTTGAAGAGACCCGCGTGGAATATTATGGCGAGAGCACGTTCGAGCCCGAATCGCCGCACCACTAGTACGGCGAGCTTGAGAATGACAAAGGGCCCGACAGACGGGCCCTTTTTGTTTGTGCAAGGTGCAGCCCTATGCAAGTACTGATGAGCCTCATCGGCGTACTCACAATCTTTGGCATTGCGATACTGTTGTCGACCGATCGTGCGCGGATCAATCGCCGTACAATTTTGATTGCGTTTGCCATTCAGACGACGATTGCCGCGCTGATCCTGTTCGTCCCGGCTGGCAGCATCGTTCTCGACACGATCGTGCGGGGTGTGCAGCGCGTCATCAATTACGGCAACGACGGCATCGCATTCGTATTCGGCCCGAAGATAAGTGAGAGTCTTGGCTTCACGATTGCATTCAACGTACTGCCGGTTATCGTTTTCTTTGCCGCACTGATGTCCGTGCTGTATTACCTCGGCATCATGCAACGATTTGTCGGGTTTTTCGGCGGCGCACTGCACCGCCTGCTGCAAACCAGCCGTATTGAATCCGTGTCCGCCGTGTCGAACATCTTCGTCGGCCACACGGACGCGCCGCTCGTCGTGAGGCCGTACCTCGCAAGCATGACGCAATCGGAGCTGTTTGCCGTCATGACCGGTGGCTGCGCGACGATCGCGGGCGCCGTGATGATGGGCTACGCAAACATGGGGATCGAACTCAAGTACCTGATCACTGCGAGCTTCATGGCGGCGCCCGGCGGGCTAATGATGGCCAAGATCATGATGCCCGAGGCCGAAAAGCCCGTTACGGATATCGACGTCAAGGTCACCGAAGAAGACGGGCCCGTCAATATATTCGAAGCTATCGGCAACGGCGCGATGACCGGTTTGCGCGTGGCCGTCAGCGTCGGCGCGATGCTCATTGCATTTGTCGCACTGATCTACATGGTCAACGGCATGCTGACGGGTGTCGGAGCCTGGTTCGGGATAGAGGATCTGACATTGCAGTGGCTGCTCGGGCAGCTGTTTTCCCCCATCGCCTTTCTGCTCGGCGTGCCATGGTCGGAGGCATCGCAGGCGGGCAGCCTGATCGGACAGAAGCTTGTCATCAATGAATTCTATGCTTACGTGAGTTTTCTTACGGTCAAGGAGGGACTCTCTGAGTACACACAACTCGTTGTGACCTTTGCGCTCTGTGGCTTTGCCAACCTGTCGTCCATCGCCATACTGCTGGGCGGCCTCGGCGCGATCGTGCCGGCGCGCCGCCATGACATCGCGAGACTTGGTCTGAAAGCGGTAATCGGAGGTACACTCGTAAACCTGATGAATGCGGCGCTCGCAGGACTGTTTTACGCGCTGCAAACGCCGTAGGACAAAAATATGAGCAGGGCAATCATTCTCGTGCTGGATTCATTCGGTATCGGCGCGACCGCTGACGCGGATCGCTTCGGCGACGAGGGTGCCGACACTTTCGGCCACATCGCGAAGGAGCGCGCGGCGTCAGAGCAGGGCCCGTTGAGGTTGCCCAACCTCGCGCGACTGGGTCTGTTCCATGCGAGTCGCGACAGTACGGGCGATTTTCCGCCGGGGGCGATAACCGACACTGAAGTAGTCGGTGCGTATGGCTTTGCCGAGGAACTGTCGAGTGGCAAGGACACGCCGAGCGGCCACTGGGAGATTGCGGGTGTGCCTGTCTTGTTCGATTGGGGCTACTTCATGAATCGTGAGGACACGTTTCCGCAGGAATTGCTAGACAAGCTCGTGAAGCGGGCGAATTTGCCGGGTTATCTCGGCAACTGCCACTCGTCCGGCACCACCATTATTGCCGCGCTCGGTGATGAGCATGTCAAAACCGGCAAGCCGATTTTCTACACCTCCGCCGACAGCGTGTTTCAGATAGCCTGTCATGAAGAGGCGTTCGGTCTCGAGCGCCTTTACGAACTCTGTGATATTGCGCGAGAACTCGTCGATGAATACAACATCGGTCGCGTGATCGCGCGGCCCTTTGTCGGGGATGGGCCGGAGACCTACGTACGCACAGGCAATCGCCGCGACCTGACTACACCGCCGCACGCGGACACGGTGCTCGACAAGCTGGTCGCGAGCGGCGGTGACGTCATCAGCATCGGCAAGATCGCGGATATTTACGCGCATCAGGGAATAACCCGGAAGGTCAAGGCGTCCGGCAATGCGGCGCTGTTCGAGGCAACGCTCGATGCAATGCGTGAGGCAGGTGACAAGTCGATCATTTTCACGAACTTCGTCGACTTCGACATGCTGTATGGCCACCGGCGGGACGTGGCAGGCTATGCGGCGGCACTTGAGTATTTTGATCAGAGGCTGCCGCAATTGCTTGAGCTGCTGGCCGATGACGACGTGTTGTTCATCTGCGCCGACCACGGCTGCGACCCGACCTGGAAAGGCACGGATCACACGCGCGAACACATTCCGGTTCTTGCTTACGGAGCGGGCGTCAAGCCGGGGCCACTCGGCAAGCGCGAAACGTTCGCCGATATCGGCCAGAGCATTGCCACGATGTTCGATCTTCCGCCGATGGACTACGGCACGAGTTTTCTGCAGAACTAATCGGAGCTGAAAAGTCCGCCTTTCGGCCCGGGCGCGATTTGCAGGGCGAGCCAGGCGCTCGCGACAATGCCGAGGACAGAAATAATCGAGAACCAGAGCGGGTGCGGAATAACGATCAGATTTGCGATCGTTGCCGCCAGCACGATACCACCGACGACCGTGCAAAACAGCAGAGGTTTCGCCGTTCCGATCAGCGATCCAACAAGTGATCCCGCGAACGTGCCGATGAACCATGCGAACATCGGGAATAGTAGCGCGATGATCGGCAGCGTCGCGATATACGGTCGAATGGCGTCCGGGTCACTGAAGTCGAGATCGGGAGGTGGCGGGTAAATCGTATGCCCGACTTTTTCGATCAGCCATATCAGGGCAAACGCGGTAATGAGGCCGGCGATAATGCCGGCGGCGTTTCGAATCATTTGCGATTCCTCCGGCCGAGCGCGCTTTGGATCTTTGCCGCCAGCGCCTTCGCCTCGGCAGTGACGCGCTCCGTGTCGATGCTCAACATATCCCCATCGTGCATCAGAACGCGGCCGTCGACAACGACCGACGCGACATCCTGTTCGTC
>JAOTUB010000005.1 GCA_029864095.1 Gammaproteobacteria bacterium
TGACGCAAAAGTTCCAGCAACGCCAAGAATTGCGCCGACGACGAGCCCGCATGGTGCTGCTATTTGGCGATGAGACTCACTCATTTCATTCACTCCCGGAACTTCCGCTTTGGGTCATTTGCGGATCCCCATGATACGCCGAAAGCGGCCGCTCGAGCCGCTGGTATTGACGGTATAGTGGACCTCGCCATTCACGGAAAGCAGCCATTCGTGAGCGGCAAGTTTTGGGATCAGAACGAAAATTCCGAGCGGAAAGTATTGGCCGATAATCCACTTTGTATCCGCGTGCCGCGTTCCAGCCGCATCAATCCGAAAAGTGCCGGAATTTCGGGCCAATTCCGCCTAAGAGTGACGGAGTTATGTCCTGAGGTTCAGCAGTGGTTCTTGGTAATAAAGATTTGAAAAACGACATCTGTATTTCAATGACTTGCGCCCTCATGGCTAGAATGAACGATTGTAAACACTTCAAAAATGACCAGTACAGTGATTTTGGATGCATCGAAACGGAATAAACATTTAAAATTCTAATCATCGTTAGATTTTCAAATTCTTTTCACTCGTATAACCTAGTACGGCCATAATCTACCGTTCGTAAGCGGTTAGAGTCGGCCAATACTTGCCGCTCGAGCTCCCTCGTTGTTTCCCAGAATTTGCCGCTCACGAATGGCCGCTTTCGGCGAATGGCGAAGTCCGCTATACCCCCAATACCAGCCGCTCAAACGGCTGCTTTCGGCGTATCATGGGAGTCCGCAAATGACCCAATCCGGACATTGAAGCGGTACACATTATGTGAAATTAAGTATATTCGCGAATTGACGCGTACCGTCCATTCCGAGATACACGAATGTGAAAACCGACAAAAGCCAAGCTATCGAAAGTCGGGGACAAAACATCACGCTTCCTCATCTCGAAGCAATTTGTTATGAGCATGTGATTCCAGTCAGTTGTGCGCCGACATCATAATTATGCAGAATAATTTCTAGGTCCGATCCGGATTAATCGGAGGTAAAGGTGGCATTGTTGCGAATTTTAGGCTATTCAAGCTTGTTTCTAATGATTCTCGCACTACGCGCGGGCGCTGAAACAGTTACATTGTTCGATAACGGCTCGTTCTCAGGATCACAAGTGCAGTTGCGCAATAACATGTGCGCTGAATTTGATGAAGAGGGAATATGCACAAGCCGGTTTACCATCTACGATCAATTTGTATTGGTAAGCGACTCAGTAATTACATCGATTGAATGGCATCAGACTGAGCATAACCCGCAAAACTATGCTGGCACCTTGCTCACCATTGGTGTCGGGACTCCTTCACCTGGATCAATACTTCACGCGATTGATGTCTTAGCCAACCGCGTATTAACACCAATTCCTGATGGTGA
Source organism: Gammaproteobacteria bacterium (assembly GCA_029864095.1). Taxonomy (GTDB): domain Bacteria; phylum Pseudomonadota; class Gammaproteobacteria; order Steroidobacterales; family Woeseiaceae; genus UBA1847. The sequence continues at coordinate 1,383 of JAOTUB010000005.1, forward strand.
CCCTAGATTTGAGTCTATTCCAAGCGGATCATTCGAGGCGGCGGCTAGTGTTCCCGGCCTCGCTATCGATTTAGCGCCCGGTACCTATTGGTTAGGAATTCACAACAAATTTCCGCAGTTCGGCGGAGGTTCCCAATGGACCCAAACAATTGGAACTAATCAGACGGTTTCCGGCCGGTGGCAGGGGGAGGGAAATCCATGTGGAGCATTTCCTCCGAGTCCAGACGGTGGATGTCTGAAGTATTTTCCGCAAGAAGACTCGGCGTTTCGAGTAATCGGTCGACTAGGAATTCTAATCGAGATTGATATAAAACCCGGTAGTGATCCAAATTGCTTTAATTCAAATAGCCACGGCGTTATTCCGGTTGCGATATTGGGCAGCGCTGAATTTGACACGTCCCTGGTTGACCAGGGCAGTCTTTCATTTGGTGGTTTACAGGTGCGTGTGAGAGGGAATAAGGGTCCATTCTGTGGCTCAGAAGATACTAATAGCGATGGATTTGCCGACCTCGTCTGCCATTTTGAAGACGACACAAGTGCCTGGGTGGCGGGCAATAGTGGCGCGACTGTTACTGGCTCCCTGTTAGACGGGACAGCTATCGAAGGATCAGATTCAATTTGCATCGTGCCATAGTCGCCGCAGCCGTCACTTAGACCGGCCGCTCCTGGCCGGTTGCTGCCCTTGCAATCGTGCCATTGCACGAGAACTGAACGACCGCTTCCGAGCAAAGCAGACACTCGCCGAGTAGGGCGCTAGGAACTATGCAGTCACCAGCGGCACATCCAATACAATCAGTTGCTTGCAAGGCCTTGCTAACGTACACAGCGCATCCACGCCAAAGGTCGGGGCTTCACTTTGAGGACAACGGTGTGGCCACCAAAGACTCCCCGCCAGCAGACAGGGGTCATGCAACGCCCGATGCTATCGATTGTCCTTCTATTGTATCCTGATTTAATCTTTCCAGAGAGGCTAGCCCTCGGACTACACATGGCGGTCTTTACATTGTGATGGTGGACAGGTGCGCTGAATATGACTTATTCTCGGGACCGTTATAGTGTTGAGAAAGCAGCAACATTCTTGGCTTCTCTAGTTCTTGGTGATTGGGAGGGTTGACTGATGGCAGCGAAGAAGAAACGCAAAACCGCAAAAAAGAAGCGCAAGGTCACGAAGAAGAAAGCCGCAGCCAAACGTGCAGTGAAAGTGCGTCTGAAATTGACGCCAGAGCAAGAGGCGGAATTGGCTAAAGCTTTCGGTAAAGCATCCGTTCGGCGTATTAAGAACATTTCGATAGAGAAGATCGCCGGTTACCTCGCATCCGATGTTGGTATGAATTGATTGTCCGCAGTTTAGTGGATGACAATCTGCCAGACGGCTGGCGCATTGAAACTACTTCTGTGCTGTCCCGTGATGGGGACAATATAGGGATTTTGCATCCCGCAACTCTGCATGAAATTGTGGGCGATGAAATCTCTGCCATCTTAGGTCCTGCGGGCCGAGTAGCCTTAACGGAAGGAACCAACTACATCGAGGCATTGTCCGCATGTGGCGCATTGCTGCTCGGGCACAGGGAAGAGATTTCCAAAGTGTCAACGCTACTTCAGTCCGCGCGGATGAGCCGAACAACATCGTACTTGTGTTCTATTTCGGGGAATTGCCGCCAAGTGCTGACAGCGGTTCGACACATACAGACAGCTCGTGTAGCCGTAGTGGGCTGTGGCGGTATAGGTTCGCTTGCTGCCATGTTATTGGCGGGTAGTGGAATAAGGTCTTTAACGCTTGTCGATAATGACACAATCGAGGAGTCCAACCTAAACCGACAAATCGTGTGGTCAAAAGATGATATTGGTCAACTCAAGAGCGATGTGCTGGCAAGAGAGCTGCAGAGGCGATTTGACGATGTATCGTTGGCTCTTTACCCACGACGTGCAGATAGAAGCTTTCTTCAACTGCTGTTGTCGGAGAACGATGCTGTCCTGCTAACGGCAGATAGCCCTCTCGGCATAGTTCCAGCCGCGCGCCGCATCGCTGCTCGCTTGTGTTCGCTGTTGGTTACCGGCGGTTACAGTTTCAAACATGCTATTGTTACTGTAACAAATAGTCAGTCTAACTCTGCCGGTAAAGAAGGGAATTGGCAGTCTCTCGAGTTTTGCATACCCCCAAGTTTCGGGCCAGCAAACGCTCTTTTGGCCGGCGCTACAACGAGTGCTCTACTGCACCAATTATGCGAGTTAGCTGACTACGGCGCTTCATCCATCTTTGGATGGGACGTAGATACGCTCAAAAACTCTGCCTAAGTCCTAATGAGCAGTTCTGGCTTGAATTTCGTTGAGCGTTACGAACATGTCCTCGATCTAAGTGATCGTGCTCGCTCCCTCGGTTTGGCATTGTGTCGTGCCCAACGTCACTTCGGGGACTTCTTTCTAAAGACGTTACTCGCAAGAGTCGCCGGGCAAGTATTCTGGCTCCACGTTGCACTGGCAAAGAAAGTAGAACTCTTGGGGCCGCTATCAGCGAGACTGCAATTTTCAAGAAGATCAGTTACCGCCGAGCCCCCAACACTCAAACGCTTTCAATCAGAATTGTCTGCCATTAACAAATCGCTTCGGAAGCTCAGAAAATCAGCGAGAAACCATGTAGATACAAGCTTAGAATTCTTGGCGGCTGATGCTTTGACAAGGCTTGAAGATTGTTTTGCGGAAATTGAATTGTGGATCGACGATGGGCCAACCCCTGTCACAATGCTAGCGGCATCTGATGGGCTACTCCGCGACTGTATTTTGTATGAACAAACTGGTCCCGCTCGAAAGGGCAACGAACTCAGGGACCGTATCCTACAAAAAGATAGCATTCGTGCGTTATATCTGTCCGCCAATGCATACCTCGAGCTGTCTGCCGTTGACATCGTTTCCGATCTTATTTTGATTGTCGATGCCGAAAGGCCCAATGGCTTTCAGTCACTGATAGCAGATTTGGCCAGGCAGCTAGTTGACGAAGTTCGGCATGCAGAACTTCTGGCTAATCGCGTTGCTGACATGGGCTTCGAATTTGGATGTGCGCCGGTAACACTTCACAGTTGGCGAGCATACAATTCTGTTAATACACTGCCAGAAAAGCTTGCGATGCAGCACGTTCTCCAAGAGGGTGTAGGATTGGATGCCAGTGCGCGGAACGTCAAGAAGCTACAAGATATTGGAGATCTCAAATCAGCGGATCTTTACGCACAAATCGTTGCAGATGAAATGAATCACGTGCGCCTCGGCACGCGGTGGCTGAAGAGGCTTGTCGGTCGGCGAATGTGGAAAGTTGTAGCGAAGGTTGAGGACGTTTCCAAACAGATCGACCCGCTTCCGTCTATTCCGATTGCTGTTGAATTGCGTTTGGCATGTGGATTTTCACGTAATTACGTGTCAAATCGACGATTAGCCCACGGTGCCCAAGACCTGAAAGACCACCTTCCTCAATGGCACAATAACTGCGACACCTAAAGCCTTCGCGGAGCAGGACGCCCAATCTTAGGCAGCTACCAACGGCACATCCAATACAATCAACGGCTTAGGGGGGGCTTGGTAACGTACAAAGCGCGCCGGCGCTACGCATCGACGGCTACCGGTCGCTTTCTAAACTGCCGCTGAGGAACTACTGACCCAAAGTAGACATCTTCTACTCTGGACGGAGCAGCGATGATGCGTCGGGTGTCCGTCTTCAAACAAATGGAACAGACGAAGCGATTATCTAATGGAGAGCTTTGTTCCTCGTTGCCCTGACTGCGCCGAAAAAGGATTTAATCCCAAGGATACTGCCTTGCTTTATTATCTCGCTATCACAACAGACGATGGCGATACGCGATACAAAATTGGAATTACTAACCGTGCAGTTGAGCAACGGTTTAATACGCCAGACTTGGCGCGCATCCGCATTGTAAAAACATGGCGATATGCCATTGGTCGCGCTGCGGCAGAACGTGAAGCAGAGATTCCTTGCCAATGTGCAGGGGACGAATACTACGGACCAGATATTTTGACATCTGGTGGTAATTCCGAATTATTCACGCACGATATATTGGGGCTGGATGCTGGCGATGACTCGGGTGATTAATCGTCTGCTCGCCGCCGTTTCCGACAGGTTGGGAATGCCGCGCCGAACGGCTGCTATGCTTAGCAGCAGCCTTTCGCCCAGTTGTTAGCGACTCTCGTTGATCCGGACGTGTAGCTTCGGAAAGTCGCGGTCGGGTGGCGCGTAGACTTTGCTAACGACAGCTTTCAGCTCACGCCCTGCATCCAGCCATTGCGCAATCTCCTTATTTTCGGTCCGCGGCAGATAGCCAACCCGTCGCCACTTGCTGCCGAATATGCCAGGCACCTTTGCCAGAACGGCGATAGCGTTTGGGTCGTGCTTGTTGCCTGGTTCACGCCTAAGTTGCAGCGTGGTTCCTTTTTCACAATGAGAGCGAATCAACTTTGCTCGCGAATCAAACCCAGTCCCAGCCACGACGTAGACGCGGCTCTTGATAGCCCTACGTGAACCGGACTTCCGTGTGCGTTTTCGCTTGGCGGTTTTTTTGGTCGGTAATTGGGCGATCTCCAGAAGCAGCGCCTCGAGTTTTGCTTTAGTTTCTGCGTCCGGTCCCTCACGCAGCGCGATTCTGGCCACGGCGCCAGCAAGGTCCGGATCATTGTCCTTGCGCAACGCTGAATCGGCATCTTTCAGAAGTTCAGCAGGGTCACCAATTTCTCCCATATCTTGTCCCTTCGGCCAGATATGGCCGCTGCTCTGACTGACCCAATCATTCAATAATAGCCCATGCTCACCCGTCTATACGTAGAGGCCCTATTATCCGACGAGGACTGAACCGCACCGGGTATACCGGAGACTCTTTTGTGTGAGTCAGGCTGCCATCGCCTGACCGTTTTCCCGCTCGTAATAGGCTGCCTCGAACTCTACCGGCGGGATATTGCCGATCGGCTCTAACAGCCTTTGGTTGTTATACCAGTTCACCCATTCCAGTGTTGCGTACTCGACTTCATCGAGATTTTTCCAAGGACCTCGCGGCCAGATCATTTCCGTTTTGTAGAGACCGATAATGCTCTCGGCCATGGCGTTGTCGTAACTGTCTCCGACACTGCCAACCGACGATTCGATGCCAGCCTCAGCCAGGCGCTCGGTGTAACGGATCGACAGATACTGGCTACCTCGATCGCTGTGATGTACCAGGCCGTCCGTGCCGGTTCTGGCGTACAACGCCTGCTCGAGGGCATCCAGCACAAGATCCGTCTTCAGCGAGTTCCAGACGCGCCAACCGACGATCATGCGCGAGTACACGTCGATCACGAACGCCGTATAAACCGGGCCGCGCCAGGTCGACACGAACGTGATGTCAGCAACCCACAGTTGATTGGGTGCCGATGCCGTGAACGCACGCTCAACGAGATCTGCAGGCCGCTCGGCGGCGAAGTCCGGAACCGTCGTCTTGTAGCCCTTGCCGCGCACCACACCACGGATGCCGAGCTTGCGCATTAAGCGTTCCACGGTGCAGCGTGCAACTTTGAAGCCTTCTCGTTTGAGTTGCCGCCAGATCTTGCGTGCGCGTACACACGGAAGTTCTCGTTCCAGACCCGCAGAATCTCGACCGTCAACTCGGCATCCTGCTTGGCTCGATCCGAGCGCTTGTCAGGATCCGCCGCACAGTCCTTGTGGGCGTAATAAGTCGACGGGGCAATCGGTATCTCGGCACAGATCGGCTCGACCCCGTACACCTCGCGGTGTTCATCGATGAACGACGTCATTACTTCGGTCGGCGGTCGAGCTCCGCCTGGGCAAAATAGGCTGAGGCCTTACGCAGGATCTCGTTGGAGCGCTTCAGCTCGCGGTTCTCACGCCTGAGTTGCTTCAGCTCTTCCTGTTCGTCGGTCGTCTGGCCCGGCCTAATACCCTGGTCACATTGTGATTGTCGAACCCAGCGACGCAACGTCTCCGGTACGCAGCCCAGCTTCTCTGACAAAGAACGAATGGCCGCCCACTCCGACGATCCTTCCTTCTGCTGCTCTTCAACCAGCCGTACCGCTCTCTCCCTAAACTCCGGGGAATATCGTTTTCTTGTATTCATGACCCAATCCTCTCAAAGAATTGAGCCTCCGAGAAACCCGGGGCGGTTCAATGCTCGAGAGGATGTATGCAAAGAGTCAGCGGCCAGAATTGGCTAGGTTGCTTGAGATGCGGCGAGAAGAACTCGATGACCTGTGGAAATGCTTAAGTCGCGCGCCACATGATCCAAAGCGCCACAAACCCGTCACGACTAGAGAATACAATTTGCTGCAAGCGACTCGAATGGTCCGGGAAATCGCCAGCACATTGCTAGGGCGCGTGGCGTAGAGGTCTCCTTTTGCCCGGAAGCCACCCGTCACCCTGGCTGAGAGTGAACGGCTGGTAAGCGCTCGAAAGCAGCCGGTCGAGTGATGAACTAACGAACGACTGCTACTGAACCCACAGCAGCCGTTCGCATTCCCATCTCAATTCACTCGCAAAGGACCAGAAATGGACGTTGACGATTCGGTTCGGACACGATTTGGCGTAGTCGCATGCCTGCGTGACATGGGAAACGGCACAAGTCGTCTATTCATCGACGATGTTGAAGGGAACCGCATTGAAAACCCGATAGATTGGTCTCACAAGTGGTTCGTGACCTTCACGCCGGAAATGGAGAACGACGCCATTGAGAAGATGGACATCGACGACGAACTTCTAAGGACAATCGGTGCGGCTGTTCTGGCCAGATGTTTCATACACAACAACCCGACCGATTGAGTTTTCAACGGCTGGTTCTGGCCGTTTGCAGCCGGTCGCCACTTCCCTAAAGGGGACACTTGAGCGGCCGGATTCGGGAAAAGCAGACGTTCAGCCTGGGTGGCAAGAAGGGGTCAGAACTTGCCGCCGATCGCTTTGATCCACAATTCATTGTAGTCGTCAGTTACTGCTCTTCTCTTTTGACCTTTCCCTGTCTGTTGGTTTAAGCAGGCGTGTGCTTCATTGAAACCACGACAGGCTCGGGCCCCCCAGCGGCTTCCTCAGCGGCCTCGGTTGGTAGCTGGATCGGCGGCAGGCGCCTTTCTGCGGGAACGTCCTTCTCGCGTCGTAGCGTGTTGACTTGGATATGTGGCCACAGCGTCGTCTCGCCATCCGAGCCAAACATGAATTCGAAGTCCACAATCTGCTCGTACTGCAGCTGGTCAATGACCTTCTCGCTCTCAGGATCGAGAATTTCCTCCAACCACATGCGAAAGCGCATCCGGGCTACTCGGCAGTAGCGCTCAATCATCACGTTGTTGATGGTGGCGCCTTGAACACCTGTCTGGTGGAACGAGTCCAGCTCGATCAAATCGTACTTCTGAAAGTTCAGGCCCTCGTTGGCATCAATCAACTTCAGGTTCGGTTGAACCGTGTATGGAAACTTGGCCCCGAATTGGTCGTAGTTGAAAATCTTCTCGAAGTAGGCACGCCCGCTGTTGACGCCGCTCTCTCTAGGGCCTCCGTCAGGCTTTTGCTTTTCGCGCGGAAGTTTTGTCCAGTCCGGCTTGGCCCGCGATCCTTGTGTGAGGTCGGGATCGGGGGCTTCAAGATTGATGCCCATGGTTGGCGACACGGAAAGATATTGTGGTTCCCAGAGATCAGCAATTTCGGGCGCCTTGCCGACTTCGGATTCCTTAATGTTGCCGGTCAAGTGAATGGTTGTGCCGTGGGGAATTACTCCAGAACGCGAGATCGTATGAGGTGGTATAAACTGGGAACCAAGTTGTCCCGGGGCCAAGACTGGATCAGCACCGTCCGTTTTCACTGATTCTGCACTCGATGGATGCCTGAACAGGTTTGGCGGTTTTTGATAAGCGCTATTGGGATCCCAAGGCATATGGTTGTCACCCATCCAGATGTACATTCCGTCTTCGAAGTGTTGGAGGGCGTTGTCGTTGTCAATGATCGCAGTTTCGTACTTGACGGCACCGTTGAACTGCTCGTTTGATCCTGCACGATTGCGGACGGGGGCGTTGACTTGAGTGAACTTGAGCTGCTCCCTGTACTCCTGGGACTTGAAGTGGAAGACGCCAAATACCGTCTCTGAAGATGTGCCAGGCGATGGCATCGGCGTGGTGTGCAGCCCAGTCGGACCGCCTTTCCAGTTAACCCAGGTGCCATTGAGTTTGGACAGGATGCCGAATTGTGGCCCGGTGGGCAGCCCTTCCTTCCATTCCGGGTAGGGTTTGACGGAAGATTTTTGTGGTTCCTTTGGCATGGTCTTTTCCTTTGGTCTGTAGCTCTGTCGGCCTTACCGGAGCTCTCTGCAGCTCGGCGTTATTCGAAGCCTTGATCGAAGAGGCGAGCCTCCGCAATCCGTCGTCAGGCGCTTCTTGCAGCGCAACACGGCCGCTACCCGCAGATCAGTGGATACTGAGGAGCGGTGGTAGTGGCAATCGTCTTGGCGTCGAGGTACTGGGTCAACACAGACTCGGCCGTGCAAAATGCACCCTCCACCCAAGCCTGATCGTTGGAGTACGCCGACCCCACGATGTAGACCGCCCCATCGCCTCCCGCCAGCTTGGCGGGAGTGCGGATCTCCTGCATCACGTCCACGATGTCGTAGTGAGCAGCCCAGGCGTGGTATCCGGCGCCGAACGGACTCAACGCCCAGTCCATGAACTTGGTCTCTAGTGGCTGGGGTATGTCCCAGGCCTTGTCTGGATCGCCCCAGTGCACCTTGGCCAGCTCGAGCATGAGCATTTGTATCATGACCCGAGAGGCTTCTCCGGCAGCTTGGAGCGGCTGATAGTTCTGACTCAGCGGCACCTGACGACGCTGTGTCACCTCGAGCTCGAGCTCCTGCCAAAAGCGGGTGAACCGCATATCGTCATACGAGGCGAGAAGGCCGTAGATTGTCTGGCTGCCGCCGTTCGGCGCGTTGTTGCCGAAGTAGTAGATCTGCCGTAGCGGCAGGTCGGTGATGGTCGGGCCGAACACGTTGGCACCGGGCGAACGGTTGTGTTGAGTGTTGGACTTGTTCACCAGATCCGGCGGGTATTTGCTCTGCTCCCACCAGGGGGCATCGAAAAACATAGCGATCTTGTAGGAAGGCTGCTCGATTACCGATTCAACGTAGTTCTGGACCCTGGTTGCGTTGAGGAAATCGGTCTTTCCACCCATGTCCTGGTAGCGGGTAGCCCGAGCCACCAATTCGATCGAATGCCTTGGCATCGCAAGAAACGCGTAGTCCGCGGTTTGGGGCGGGCCTGCCGGCGTGTTCGGGTTGGCTGCACTGGCGATTTGATAGTAGATCGTCGAGCCTTCCATCCAGATGGAGTGGAGCCGAGTCTGCTGGGTCAGGGTGAAGTCGATGCCTCTCGATTGAGCTGCCGACTGGGCTTGTTTGAATAACTCGACGAACAACTGCGAGTAGCCGGTTTTGAGAGTCTTGAACGTACCGCCCGGGGCAAACTCACCGTTGTAGACAGCAGCGTTCGCGGCGTTCCAATTGATGACGTTGGAGCTGTAACCACCGGCATCAGCCGCATACTGATAGCCTTCGTTGCCAGCCTGGTCGTAGAAAAAATTCCAGTAGCCGATGTTGCCCACGTTGTCGCCAGCGTTGTAAACCACCGAGCTCGTGCCCGACGGAAGCCTGCCACCGGAGTAGAAACGGCACTGCGCCGTCCTACACGAGACGTCGCTCCCTTCGGTCATCAGACCCGATATGTGGCTGACCTCATCGTCGGCGGGCTTCTCATTGACCCCGGGCGTGTTGTACGGCGCGGTTACCGGGCAGGTGGGCGGGGGTTTGCTCGACGGAAGCTGATTCTGGTAGAAGGGAACGCCTCTCAGATAGAAGAACGGATTATCGGTGGTCAGGAAGTTGATCACCTCGCCGTCCAGACCCAGCAGGTGGACGGTCGTGGTGACGAGCTGATGGCCCTCGGTCCCATCCCACTCCAGATAGCGCATGCCACCGATCTCCACATAGGAATTGTCGGCACGGCCCTGGTAGTGGTGGCTACAAATCCGGCCGGCAGGAAGTCGGGTGCCGCCGTCGCCGGCGGCAAACGAGAAGTGGCCCCATTCGACGAGCTCGATCGAGTCACCCTCGTTGACCAGGGGATTACCGTCGGTCCTCGTGCCCGTGATGAGCCGCCACGCCGTGTAAAGACCGCCGGGACCGGCGCCGAAAACCTTGTAGTTGGCCATCTACCTCTCCTTGGCGGTATCGGGGCCGCCCCAATTGATCGCGAAGTTGGAGCGATCGATTCTGTAATCTCCGAATTCGAAGTACTGGAGGTACTCGTCCGCCAGCATCTGGCAGATCATCTCGCCGAGGATAGGGATGAACTTGGCTGCCCAGCCGGCGCTGTAGGTGACAATGCTCTGAGCGTTCGGAACAGAGCCGGGGGCATAGTCGAGCAGCAGCTCTTTGGTCTCCGCTCCACTGGAAAGCGCAATCAGGCAGGTCGAAGTGAACTCGGACGTCGAGTCGAGGCCCATCATATGGTCGCGTACCCAGGCTTCGTTGTAACCCAGGCTCTTTTCACTCGGATCGGGATTCCTCTGGCTCGGGTCCGTGAGGATCTTGTCCGGGATGTCGGGAGCTACCCTGATGTAACCGGGGTGAGCCCAATCGACTTCAGGGAAACCGTAGTACAGAGAAGTGTTCTGGGGCTCCTGGAAGACGAACCAGGTTGGCAGCACCAACTGCGGGTCGGTCTTGCGATAGTAGGCGGACGACATTTCCCAGATCTCGATGTCGACCGAAAGACCCAGATGGGCAAGAACGACATTGACGTACGGACCGGGCGTTATGGCCAGCTTTTGCGTCGTGTAGGTCGCTTTGTCGGTCGTTACCTCGATGACGCCGCCCTCGACCGAAGAAATGCCGATGACCGTTTCCTGATCGTGGAACTCCACCGGTCCCGTCGCCTCGGCGCCTTGGAACAGGGCACGCTCGGTCGCCTTGAGGTTGATGATTCCACCGTCCGGCTGAAAAAACCCACTGTAGTCCGACGGCAGGCCGCGAAACGGGTAAGCGCTTTCGATGGCGGCCGCGTTGGCAAGCGCCGTGTAGGCGATGCCTAGCGAGTCCATCGTATTCATCGCGGCCTGAATGCCGCCTTCTTGCGAAGACAACGCCGGGTCACCGAACCAAAGGCTGCCACCGTGTCCCTTGAGCAGGTCGCTGCTATAGCGCTGAATGTCGTTCCAGAAGGGAATCGCCGACAGAGCCAACTCCGACATGTAGTGTTGGGAATACTGCACCCGGAATTGGCGCGACGCGCCGGCCGAACTGCCCTGGTCATTTAGAAAGCCGAACTGCTCGATCACAAGCGTGCGCCACTGCCGGCCCGCGGCATGATACGCGGTGGAAAGACCCACCGCTCCGCCGCCGATGACGACCAGATCGTAGACAGTACCTGTGGTCATGAGACCACATCCGCAGAGCACAGCTCCCCTGCCTTAGGGGCCGCGATGGCGGCGCTCACAACAAATAGGGCTCCGGCTACTAGTACAAAAGTCGGTCTTTTGATAGCGGTTTCTCCTCGTACTTTGGGATGCGGACCCAGGGTCGGACACGCAGGCAAACACGCACGTTTTGTATAAGTATAGTCTGTGAGAATTTCGAAGCGAGGCGGCACGGCCACACAGAAACGGCGAAGGACCGCTGTGGGTCGCAAGCCGACGGCGTTACCGCAGTAACGTGACCGGCAGCTCCGGGTCAGAAGCCGCCATTCTAACTCGAATCACCAGGACGGCTAGAGTCGGCCACTTGCGGACCGTGGCCTAAGCGCTGCTTGTCCGTCTTCAAACAAATGGAACAGACGTAGCGATTATTTAGTGGAGAGTTTTGTTCCTCGTTGTCATGTTACGCGGCGTGTCGTTGGTAGCGCAAACGACGTTTCGCGAGAGTCTTTCGCTTGATCCTTTCTCGTTGTGCCAGTATTCATTGCCCGCGTCCAAAGTAAATATCGGCTGGCGTCAGGTTTTTCAAGCTCTCATGGTATCGCTGATGGTTGTAGTGATCGACGAACGCCTCGATCTGCGTTTCAAGATCACCGGGCAGAAAGTAGTTCTCCAGCAATATCCGGTTCTTCAATGTCTGATGCCAGCGCTCGATCTTGCCTTGTGTTTGTGGATGATACGGAGCACCGCGAACGCGACTCATCTCGTTGCCAGTGATCCAGTCGGCGAGCTCGTTTGAGATGTAGCTCGAGCCATTGTCAGAGAGCAAGCGTGGCTTGTGGGTGACATCGGCCTGGTCACAACCCGATGCCTGAAGAGCAAGCTCCAGGGTCTCGGTGACATCGCGGCTGGTCATGCCGGTACACAGCTTCCAGGCAATGACGTAGCGGGAGAAGTCATCCAGAATGGTGGACAGATACATCCAGCCCCAACCGATGATCTTCAAGTACGTGAAGTCGGTCTGCCACATCTGATTGATGGCCGTGGTCTTGTCCTGGAACTCGCTAGCGGCCTTCATGACAATGAAGGCCGGGCTGGTGATCAGATCATGGGCTTTGAGAAGCCGGTATACCGAGCTTTCCGAGACAAAATAGCCCTCGCTATCGGTGAAAGTAACGGCCAGCTCACGCGGGCTCAGTTCGGGACGGTCCAGTGCCAACGTGATTAATCGGGCCCGGACATTGTTGGGAATACGGTTCCACACCCGGGCCGGCAAAGGCGCTTTGTCTTGCAGCGCTGTTTCCCCGTCGGAACGATAGTGTGCGTACCAGCGGTAGAACGTGGTGCGAGCAATGCCCAGCCTATCGAGCGCCTGCTTGGCCGGAAGGTGCGACCGTTCTACCAATCGGATGATCTCAAGCTTCTCAGAGGCCGGGTATCTCATTCGAGTTCCTCCCCATCCCCGAGCATGCTTTTTTTGAGCAAGCGCAGTTCCAGCGTTTGCTCGGCAACTACCTCTTTGAGATCTCGGGCTTCACGCCTCAGGTCAGTGACTTCGCTAGTGTTGGCCTGACGGACAATGTCTCCGGCCAGGCGCTTCTTGCCGGCCTCCATGAAGTCCTTAGACCACTTGTAGTACAGATTCTGGGCAATACCTTCGCGTCGACACAGCTCGGCAATGCTGTCTTCGCCACGAAGCCCATCCAATACAATGCGGATCTTCTCCTCCGCACCGTATTGCTTGCGCGTCTTGCGCTTGATGTCTCGAATGGTTTGTTCTGACGACGATGGCCGTCCTGTCGGTCTCTGTTTCATCTCAACTCCTCAGGTTAGGATGAACAAAAACACTCCTTTAAACCACAACTAAATCTGTTCCATAGGCGGTGACGGCGCACACGCCACTATTGCGGCCCTTGGCTTGATGCTGAGGAATCGAGTGTTTTCAACTTCGAGATCGCGATCATATGCTTATTGTCACGCGCCGAATATCGAGAGTTGTCGCGAACTACAGCGAATTCACCGAAGTAGACTTCCGACCACGTCCCATCGGGATTCACACCAACAACCAGCAGTAGATCGGCTTCGTCTCTGAAGCCAATTTGGTTGGCATGATAATTGGTCTTGATCTGAACAGTCTTACCATCAACCGTCGAGGCATCGTAGCCACTCGATCCGCCGGGTGCTTTAGAAAGGCCGTAATGATTGATCGCGACGAATTCGCCGAAGTCACCAAGCAGGTTACCAAGACCGGTCCACCGGTACTCAGGAGCAAGAGCACGCAAAGCTCTCTGCGCCGTAAAGATGCTAGCAAGCATATGCTGAACGGCAGCTACTTTGTCAGGAATTTCAGCCATCAACTCATTGGGTCCTACGTTGATTTGTTGAGATTAATCAGAAGTTCACTGCTCCGTTTTTCGCCTGGACCTGTTACGTGATAACTTCCATCGTTCGTCTGATATACGTACCTTTTACTGGTCAATGCCTGCAAATTCCGTGTGACTGTGGAAGGAGAATACTGGGTTGATCTGCCCAATTCAGTCCGGCTAAGTCCCGTTGATCCAGCATCAATAAGTAACAACAGTATCTCAAGTTCGCATGGCACGGCATGAGTTACGACGGTTTCTCCGGCAATGGACTCAATTAGCGGCGTGTAGGTGCGCATCAACGAAGCCATCGCACTTTCAACCTCTGCCTCATCTGACAGATGAAACTGTCGAATAAATTCAGCGACAATCCATGATGCAGCGTGCACGGCTAGCGATGCGTCAATTCTACGTGGGTCCAGTTCTTTGACGTGAACAGCTCCCGTCTTGCTCCTAATGTCGTAGACCATCGACATCGCAACGCGTGGAACAAGAAGACGGAGTGACTCCGGCAGCGATGTGTCGTTCTCTAGCGCTACTCTGGTTTTCGACGCGTTTTTGATTTCGGGCAGCACTTTGCCTGTTCGTAGGAATTCTAGTGCCCTGAGTGTATTCTCAACGAATTTTCCGGACGCGGAAAGACACCCATCGAGATCGTTTTTTCTGTAGCGTGTGACAATCTCATCGTAACTCTTGAGCAGGTCCGTAGCTATTTCGCTATCGATGGCGGACGAAAGGTCGTTTAGCAATTGGCTGGACATGCGTGTTAAGTCTTTTTCGTCCTATAAACCCACACTGATTTTCCGTCCACTTCCTCTTTTTTCCGCGTCAAGGTCCTGTCCGTGCGAACGGCCTTGTTGACGTACTGCGGGATGGTCGAGAGCTTGACCATTACTGCCTCCTCGTGAAATCTGTCTCGAACCTCGGCCGTGGTACGCCCGTTGTCAAAAAACCCTGAGCGATCCACTTATCAATCGTTTCGCCAAGTCCCTTGTTCTTCTTGTTGCTTGTTTTCTTGCTTGTCTTCGGCTTGGCTTTTTTTGCTGATTTCTTTTCGGCCGATTTTTTGTGGCGATTTCCTGGTTTATTGGCTTGACCCGCACCAGTTATGGCTTTTTTTACGGAATCGAGATGGCTGGGACGGACGGAATATCTGCTGTTCTTGACCGATACGAGATGACTATCTTTCAGCTCCACCAATATCCGCCTTACAGTTCCTCCGGCTATTCCCAGCATTTCTGATATGTCTGCGGGCTTCGCGCCGGTCGGTACGTCATCGTCAGTTACGAACGGCCAACCTTTTAGGCTAACCAGGTAGACGAGAATTTTCGCTTTGCTTCCCAACCCAGCAAAATCTGGTGTAAATGCGATTTCCAATTCGTCGATATCGTACCGAACGTAATCAGCTACAACTGATTCGATCGCTTCTTCCGTCATTGCGGCCTTTTGCGCAACTAATTCTTTCAATCCCATTGACTGTGTCTCTTATCGATGCAAACGCGAGGCCGCAAGTACTCGACTGCGCGGGTTCACAGCCTTATTGCGACTTGGAAGATTTAGGCAAGTCGTGTTCAACGAAATTCTCCCCCATAGTCGTCAGTTGTAGATTCTCAAGATCGCTTGAATCGAGCCATCCGGCGGAACCAGTTTGATGAATCATGTTCTTGAGATCCGCTGGCAGTCGCCACTTCAGCCACTTGAACGACGTGTAGACATGATTGATCGATACTGAACCCGCATCCACGTGGTTCGCCAAGTAGTATGCGCACACCGCGATTTTCGCCTTCATGCTGCTTGGCTGTTTCTGCCCGACAAATTCGGCCAAGGAAAGGCTATCCTTCGGGTTGAGATTCAAATCCTTGACGAGTGTTAGGGCTTCTTTTTTCTTGGGTTTCGAGGTACCTTTTGGTTTTGGCTTAGCCCTAGCAGCCTTTTTGAGGGTGGCTGCCGGCCTCGAGACTGCGGTATCACCGACATACTTATCCCATGCCCAACGAACCAAACGTTCGGCCGCTGCCTTATCATTCAGTCTATTGAGGGTATCTGAAATACTCTTTAGTGCTTCAATTTCATCTACTTTTTCTGTCATAACCTGATTCTCTCGATCACAAAACTGGAAGATCTATTTCCCCGTCAAGGAAGTCAGACCCGAAAGTATCAGGAAGTTGCCTATTTATCCACATTTTCTTGGAATTTTCGTTGCACGTCGGATTTTTCGTCAAACCTTCTATCGTGTTAATTTCAGGGCTAATTGGACGAACACATGAACTGTTCACTAAATGAAAGAGTAATTTGGATCATTTATTTTGATATTTCGACTATAAATTATTGATTATCATGGCTTTTACTTTATTCGAAAGTTGTCGGACTTTTTCTATTTCAGCGCTTTGGTCATGTAACTTTCTATTCGCTTGGTCACGAAAGAGATGGACAGGTTTCTTGATTTCGAGATTATGTACAAAAGAGCTTGGCCCCCCCCGCAATCCGGTGTCGCAAGTCCTTGATCCCTGGCATTTTTCCATTTCCGTAGCTGATTGGCAGATGCATAGCGCCACGAAATACAGGACCGGTGCTAGTCGATCCTTACTCAGGCTAATCGCGCCCGCCAATCGTCACGAGTTAGGGATGAGTTGGGAGTGCCGAGACGCTTACGCGCAGAAACGTAGCCGTTGGTTCATCCGCCCTGTTCTAGGGATTCACGGCAACGAATTGTGTGTGCGACTCCCGAGTGATCTCCGGATGCCCGACGGACCACATGGCCCGTGAGGCGGAGATGGCGCGCCCGGAGAGATTCGAACTCCCGACCGCCTGGTTCGTAGCCAAGAGGACCGCAGATTAGACGAACTACCAATCTGCTCTCAACATCACATCCGCGCGAGTTCAAAACATTAGGAGCCCAGGTCCTTTGCCGTCTGAGCCTATCTGGCTGATCAAATATTAGCCAGTCGTCAGCTTAGCAACCAATATTGGTTCATGCGTCTTCTAGTTCTCGCCGGTAACGCGCTGACTTCGTGCAGTTCAAAACTTTATTAGGTAGTTCAAAACTTTATTACGAAGGACCAGCAGGTCGCGGACATGCTCAGGCTACTCGACGGTCACCGACTTAGCGAGATTTCTCGGCTGATCGATGTCGGTGCCTCTGAGTACCGCAACGTGGTAGGCGAGTAGCTGCAGTGGAACCGTGTAGACGATGGGTGCGATGAGCCGGTCCGCATGCGGCATCAGAATGACCTTCATCCCGTCTTCATTCTTAATGCCGGTTTCGGCGTCGGCAAAAACGTACAGTTGCCCGCCTCGCGCGCGCACGACCTGCATATTGGACTTCAGTTTGTCGAGCAGCTCGTTGTTCGGTGCGACGACGACAACCGGCATTTCATCGTCGATCAACGCCAGCGGTCCGTGCTTAAGTTCACCTGCGGCATACGCTTCGGCGTGAATGTAAGAAATTTCCTTCAGCTTCAACGCGCCTTCCATTGCGATCGGCCACATTGGGCCCCGCCCGAGAAACAGAGTGTGATTCTTGTCGGCAAAGTCTGCGGCGACACCCCTGAGCTGATCGCTCATTTTCAGCGCCAGGTCGGACGCCGCGGCCGCATGCGTCAGGTTCGCGACGAACTCCTGCTCCCGCTTTGCTGTAAGGCCGCGATGCCGTGCCATCATCAATGTCACCAGCAGGATCGACAGCAACTGTGTTGTGAACGCCTTGGTGCTCGCAACGCCGATCTCCGGCCCGGCCTGGGTCAACATGACGAGATCCGACTCGCGCTCCATCGAGCTGTGCGGGCTGTTGCAGATCGTCATCGTGCCAATATAGCCGGATTCCTTCGCAAGCCGCAGCGCCTCCAGCGTATCGGCCGTTTCACCGGACTGTGACAGTGTCACGAACAGCGTTTTCGGCGGCACGACGCAATGGCGGTAGCGGTATTCGCTGGCGATTTCGACCTGGCACGGAACACCCGCTATCGACTCGATCCAGTACTTCCCGACACAGCCGGCGTGATAGCTGGTTCCGCAGGCGACAATGTGGATATTCTCAACATGCCGCAGCAATTCCGCAGCCTTGGGCCCCAGCGACTCGGGGATGACGCGCTGGTTTGAGACGCGCCCGTACAACGTGTCCGCCAGCGCGCTCGGCTGGTCGAAGATCTCCTTCAACATGAAATGCTCGTACGGTGCCTTTTCCGCCGACTCGCTGTCCCAGTCGGTTTCATGTACCTCGCGAACAATCTTCTTACCGTCGGTGTCCACGATTCGCACGCCATCGCGGCGAATTTCGGCGAGGTCGCCCTGTTCCAGGTAGATGAATTTTTTAGTCACCGGCAATAATGCGGGCACACCACTGGCAACAAAATTCTCGCCGTCACCCAGCCCTATAACGAGCGGGCTTGCGACGCGGCTGACAACAATCCGATCCGGGTCTTCCGCATCAACGACCAGCAGTGCGTACGCTCCTTCAAATCTTTTGACGGCTTTGCCAACGGCTTCCACCAGGTCGAGTCCCTGCTGCAGGTAATGGTGAATAAGGTGTGCTGCAACTTCGGTATCCGTTTCCGACGCGAATTCGTACCCCATCTCGAGCAACTCTTCCTTGATCGGCTGGAAATTCTCGATGATGCCGTTGTGAATAACGGCGACACGTCCGCCGGAAAGATGCGGGTGCGCGTTCGCTTCGGTCACTCCACCGTGCGTTGCCCAACGCGTATGCGCGACGCCAAGGCACCCGGTCAACGGGGATTTCGCGAGCTTGTCATCCAGCTCCGAGACTTTTCCCACGGTCCGGCAAAGTCCGATGACTTTGTCGTCGCCGACAACCGCGACGCCCGCGGAATCGTAACCTCGATACTCGAGACGACGCAATCCGTCGACCAGTGTCGGAACAACATTCTTTTCGGCGATCGCGCCGACAATTCCGCACATTCAGCTTGCTCCGCTTTTCGTGGGTTTCTTCCAACCGCGAATGGTCGTTTGCTTCGATCGTTCTAGTGTCAACTCACCCTCCGGGGCATGTCTTGTGATTGTCGAACCGGCACCGATGGTCGCGTCTCTGCCGATCTCAACCGGTGCGACAAGGTTTACACCGGAGCCAATGAAGGCGTTGTCGCCTATCGTCGTTTTGTGCTTGTTGGCACCGTCGTAATTACACGTGATCGTGCCCGCCCCAACGTTGACGCCTGTCCCAATTTCGGTATCACCTATGTAGGTCAGATGATTGATCTTGCTGCCATCCGCTACAGTGCTCTTCTTGATCTCGACAAAGTTACCGACTTTGACGTTGTTGGCCAGCTCCGCACCCGGGCGCATGCGAGCAAATGGGCCGATCTCGCAATTCTCTCCGGTGGTTGCGCCCTCGATGTGGCAATTGGAATGCACGACCGTACCGGCACCGAGCTTGCTGTCGCGAATCAGGTTGTTCGATTCGATCCGCGTGCCATCTCCCAATGCCACATCACCCTCGAAAACAGCGTTCACGTCGATGAACACGTCCTTACCGCACACGAGATCGCCGCGGATATCTACCCGCGTCGGGTCGGCGAAGCCAACGCCGTTGGCCATGAGTTCGTCAACCAGCCGCGCCTGCAGTGCACGCTCGGCTTCGGCCAGCTGCTTTTTGTCGTTTATGCCCATTACCTCTGTCCAGTTGCTTGCCTTGATGCCGTGCACGGTTACTCTGTCGGCGACAGCCATGGCAATTGTGTCAGTTAAATAATACTCGCCCTGGGCGTTGTCGTTACTTAGTCTATTCAGCCAGCGTTTCAGTTTGCCTGCTGGGCACGCCATCACACCCGTGTTGATTTCCGAGATTGCCTTTTCAGCCTCGCTTGCGTCTTTTTGCTCCACGATGCCAATGACTTTGTCACCATCGCGAACGATCCGTCCGTAGCCGCTCGGGTCGTCCATATCCACCGTGAGCACGGCGAATTCATTCTTCGGCGTTGCGTCAAGAAGCTTGCGTAGCGTGGAGACTGTCAGCAACGGCACGTCGCCAAACAGCACCAGCACCTGGTTATCATCGGGCGTCTCCGGCATCGCCTGCTGTACCGCGTGTCCGGTACCAAGCTGCTCGGCCTGCAGGGTCCAGCGCACGCCTGCGCCCGAAAACCTGGCGGGCACTTCGTCTCCGCCATGGCCGTACACGACACAGACATCGTCAGCGCCGAGTTCCCTGGCGCTATCCAGTACGTAACCGAGCAACGGCCGGCCGGCCAGCGGCTGTAATACTTTCGGCAGGTCCGAGCGCATGCGCGTTCCCTGGCCGGCGGCGAGAATGATAATGCTTAGGCCCAAACCGGAAACTCCCTGTTTCGTAGCCTGCGAATGATACCGCAAGAGCCGCGGCAGAGGCGTGCCGCTTCGGTGGCAAACAATGCTAATCTTGCCGCTCGGCAACAACAAGAACAATCAATATGTCGACAGAAACGATCATTTTTGCGGGCGTCGCCGTCTACATGCTTGCCATGCTCGTCGTCGGCTTCTACGCATCGAAAAAGACACACACGATCACCGAATTCGTCGTTGCCGGCCGGGGCCTGCCGGTCTGGCTGTGTTCGATGACCGTCATCGCGACCTGGTTCGGCGGCAGCACGATGATGGGTGGTGCAGGTGCGGCCTACGATGAAGGGATGCTCGGAGTCATAGAGGATCCGTGGGGCGGTGCTCTCGCCTTGATCCTTGTCGGCTTCTTTTTTGCACGGATTTTTCGTCGGCTTCGCGTAATGACAGTGGCCGATTTCATGGAGCAGCGCTACGGCCGCGTTGCCGCGATGGCCATCACGGCCTCTTCGTTGTTCTCCAATATTGCCTGGGTCGGTGCGGTGCTGGTCGCGTTTGGCCTGATCTTCGAGTCGCTGACGAGCATCCCGCTCGAAGTCGGCATTATCAGTGGCGCAATCGTCATTTTTGTTTACACCGCCGTTGGTGGCATGTGGGCGGTCGCCCTGACGGACTTCATCCAGATGCTTATCATCATTCTCGGCCTGATCATGCTGCTGGTCGTTATCCTGGTCGACGTTGGTGGCTGGGGAGCTGTGTCCCCACACCTCGACGAGTACACGTTTCGCCTGTTTCCTGTCGACAATACTCCCGAACAGTGGCTCAACTACCTGCGCGCCTGGACGATCATCGGCGTTGTCGATGTCTCGGCACAAACGCTGTTCCAAAGAGTTTCCGCCGCAAAGAACGAGCGCGTGGCGCAGAATTCGTTTTACCTCGGCGGCATCGGCTACCTTATTTTCGGCTTGATTCCCGTGTTTATCGGGATCATTGCGAGCGTGACGATGCCGGGGCTCGCGTCATCAGAATCGGTTATTCCGACCATGGCGATTGAGCATCTGCATCCGGTTGCTGTTGCTATTTTTGTTGGCGCTTTGCTTGCTGCGATCATGAGTTCCGGAGATAGTGCGCTACTGGCTTGTGCCAGCTTGCTTGCCAAGAACGTTCTGCCGCTCGTCAAGCACGATCCGTCACCGAAACTTTCCCTGCTCGTAGCACGCCTGGCGATCCCGGCATGCGGCATCATCGCGATATTTGTCGCCCTGAAAATCAAGGTCGTATTCAACCTGATGGTCGATGCCAACATACTGGGGCTCGCAGCGATTATCGTGCCGTTCGTTCTGGGCGTGTGGTGGAAAAAGGCCAATCGCACGGGCGCACTTGCGGCAATGGGCGTCGGCCTGAGCGCGTGGATCATGACGCTGTTCGTCGCCCCTGAGTTGCCGGCCGACTTTATCGGCCTGGCAGCATCGCTGGTCACGATGCTTGTCGTGACGCCACTGACACAGACATTCGACCCGCCGCGAGAGCTGCGTGACAGTGATAACAATCCAGTGGAGATGAAGAACCGGCTCGGTGTGCTGCCGCTCTTCGAGCGGACCTAGCGTCTGCCCTTGCCTTTGAGCTTCCGCGCTGCCTGGTAGCGCGCACGCGCTTCCTCAAGCTCCCGCGTCGCGCGGGCGATGTCGGTCTGCTCGGACGCACCCTTCAGCGCCTCTTCAGCCGCGTGCCGCGCAGCAAGCGCCGCGGCTTCATCGAGTTGCGAGCCGCGCAGGGCCGTATCAGCAAGCACGGTCACCATGGTCGGCTGTACTTCCAGCATACCGCCCGTGACGTAGAAGAAGTGCTCTTTGCCTTCGGGGTCCTGCACGCGCACTTCGCCGGGCTTCAATGCCGTGAGCAGCGGTGCGTGACGTGGCGCGATGCCAATCTCGCCCATCTTTGCAGGTGCGAATACCATCAGCGCTTCGCCGGAATGAATCTCACCTTCCGCAGATACGATATCGACGCGAATCGTGGCCATTTATCAAGAACCTCTTGTCGTACCGCTAACGGTCATGATTTCTGTTGCTCCAGTCGGTCCTGTGGCTACTGGTTCATTGTCTTGGCTTTTTCTACGACTTCGTCGATCGTGCCGACCATGTAGAACGCCTGCTCAGGAATATGGTCGTAATCACCGTTGACGATGCCATTGAAGCCGCGAATCGTTTCAGCCAGCGTTACGTATTTGCCCGGCGAGTTCGTGAACACCTCGGCAACGAAGAACGGCTGCGACAGGAAGCGCTGGACTTTGCGTGCCCGGTTAACGATCAGCTTGTCGTCTTCGGAAAGCTCATCCATGCCGAGAATCGCGATGATGTCCTGCAATTCCTTGTAGCGCTGCAATACCGCCTGCACGCCGCGTGCGCAGTCATAGTGTTCCTGGCCGATGATGTTCGGGTCGAGAATACGCGACGTAGAGTCAAGCGGATCAACGGCGGGGTAGATGCCCAGCTCGGCGATCTGCCGTGACAGTACGAGCGTTGCGTCCAGGTGAGCAAACGTCGTTGCCGGCGACGGGTCGGTCAGATCGTCGGCCGGTACGTAGACCGCCTGGAACGACGTAATCGAGCCGGTCTTGGTCGATGCGATGCGCTCCTGCAGGATACCCATTTCCTCCGCCAGCGTCGGCTGGTAACCCACGGCCGACGGCATGCGGCCGAGCAGGGCCGACACCTCGGTGCCTGCCAGCGTGTAACGGTAGATGTTGTCGATGAACATCAGTACGTCGCGGCCCTCGTCGCGGAAAGCCTCGGCCATCGTCAGGCCCGTCAGTGCCACGCGCAGGCGGTTGCCCGGCGGCTCGTTCATCTGACCGTACACGAGTGATACCTTGTCGATAACGCCCGACTCGGTCATTTCGTGAAAAAAGTCGTTACCTTCGCGGGTGCGCTCACCCACGCCGGCGAACACCGAGTAGCCCGAGTGCTCGTGGGCGATGTTACGAATCAACTCCATGAGCGCGACCGTCTTGCCGACGCCCGCGCCACCGAACAGGCCGACTTTGCCGCCTTTGGAGATCGGCATGATCAGGTCCACCACCTTGATGCCGGTCTCGAGGATTTCAGTTGTTGCCGCCTGTTCCTCGTACGTCGGCGCCGGGCGATGAATCGGCATCAGCTTTTCCGCACCGATTGGACCGGCATTGTCGATGGGCTTGCCCAACACATCCATGATCCGCCCGAGCGTTTTTTCGCCGACCGGAACCGAGATCGGCCCGCCCGTGCTCGTGACCGCCATGCCGCGCTTCAGCCCTTCCGACGATCCCATCGCGATCGTGCGCACTATGCCGTCGCCCAGCTGCTGCTGTACTTCGAGCGTTATGTCGGCGTCATCGATTATCAACGCCTCATATATATGTGGAATTTGCTCTGGTGGGAACTCGACGTCGACGACAGCGCCAATGATTTGCACAGTGTTTCCGGTGCTCATGTGTAGGTCCTTATCATGAGACGGCGGCCGCGCCGCCGACTATTTCTGAAATTTCTTGAGTGATCGCTGCCTGCCGCGCCTTGTTATATTGCAGCTGCAGCTTGTCGATGATCTCGCCGGCATTGTCCGTAGCCGATTTCATCGCCACCATCTTCGCCGCCATTTCGCAGGCAAAGTTCTCGACTGCGCCCCGATAGATCTGAGATTCGATGTAGCGCATCAAGAGGTCCTCGAGCAGATCGGCCGCCTCGGGCTCGTAGATGTAGTCCCAGTATTCCTGCAACCCATCTGTGGATTTACTGATTTCGCTTACCGGCAAAATAGTCACGCAAGCCGGTTTCTGGCTCATCGCACTTATGAACTCGTTGTGCAGCAGGAACAGCCGATCGATCTTGCCATCGGAGTAGGAGTTAAGCATGATCCTGATCGCGCCGATCAGGTCGTTAACTTGTGGTTTGTCACCAAGATGCGATGCGGTGCCGACTACGTTGCCGCCGAGACGCCGGAAGAACTGCACGGCTTTCGCGCCAACGAGCGCAAGATCGATTTCGACCTCCCTGTCCTGCCAGTCCGCAATCTCACCAATGACCCGCTTGAACAGATTGACGTTAAGCCCGCCGCACAAGCCGCGATCTGTCGAGATAACGATAAGACCCACGCGCTTGATTTCACGCTCTAACAGAAACGGGTGCTTGGTGTCCGGATTGGCATGCGACAGGTGGCCGATCACGTCACGAATATGTGTCGCATACGGCCGCGACGCCTCCATCTGCAGCTGTGCCTTGCGAATCTTGCTGGCTGCAACCTTTTCCATTGCGCTCGTGATCTTCTGCATGTTTTTCACGCTTCGGATCTTCGTGCGGATTTCCTTTTCGCCCGGCATGGCTTAGTACGCACCCTTCTCGGCAAAATCGTCGCAAACCGCCTTCAGGCTCGCGGCGATTTCGTCGTTGTAATCGCCTGATGCGTTGATCGAGTCGAGCAGGTCGCCGTGATTGACTTTGGCGAAGTCATGTAGCTCATTCTCGAAATCACCAATCTTGTTGACTGCGACCTTGTCGAGGTAGCCCTCGTTGACCGCAAACAGGGACAGCGCCATCTGTGCGACCGAGAGCGGACTGTATTGCTTCTGCTTCATCAGTTCGGTGACGCGTTCACCGCGCTCGAGCTGCGCTCGCGTGGTGGCGTCAAGGTCCGACGCAAACTGCGCGAACGCGGCAAGCTCACGATACTGTGCCAGCGCGAGCCGAACGCCGCCGCCTAGCTTCTTAATGATTTGCGTCTGAGCTGCGCCGCCGACGCGCGATACCGACAAACCGGCGTTGATCGCGGGACGGATACCAGCATTGAAAAGATCCGTCTCCAGGAATATCTGGCCGTCGGTAATGGAGATAACGTTGGTCGGTACGAACGCGGATACGTCACCGGCCTGCGTTTCGATAATAGGCAGTGCGGTTAGCGATCCGGTTTTGCCTTTGATCTTGCCGCCCGATACTTCCTCGACGTGCGCCGCGTTGACACGCGATGCGCGCTCGAGCAGGCGTGAATGGAGATAGAAGACATCACCCGGATACGCTTCGCGACCTGGCGGACGACGCAGCAGCAGTGACACCTGGCGATACGCCCAGGCCTGTTTGGTGAGATCGTCGAAGATGATCAGCGCATCCTGGCCGCGGTCGAGGAAGTACTCCCCCATTGACGTGCCCGAATACGGTGCTATGTATTGCATCGCGGGGCTATCCGCAGCTGCGGCGGCTACGACGATCGTATGATCCATCGCGCCTTCTTCTTCGAGCTTTCGGACAACGCCCGCGATTGACGAAGCTTTCTGGCCAATTGCGACGTAGATACATTTGATGCCGGTACCGCGCTGGTTAATGATCGTGTCGACGGCAACGGCGGTCTTGCCCGTCTGCCGGTCGCCGATAATCAACTCGCGCTGACCGCGGCCGATCGGCACCATAGAGTCAATGGACTTCAGCCCTGTCTGCACCGGCTCGCTGACCGACTGGCGTTGAATAACGCCGGGCGCAACTTTTTCGATCGGTGCTGTCAGGTCTGTGTCGATCGGACCCTTGCCGTCGATTGGCATTCCGAGGGCATCAACCACGCGCCCGAGCATCGCCTCGCCGATCGGCACCTCGAGAATGCGGCTCGTCGTCTTGACCGTGTCACCTTCCGAAATGTGCTTGTAGTCGCCAAGGACAACCGCACCCACCGAGTCCTGCTCGAGGTTCAGGGCCATGCCGAATGTGTGTTGCGGGAATTCGAGCATTTCACCGTAGCGAGCATCGCCCAGGCCGTGAATACGGACGATACCGTCCGTCACGCCGATGACCGTGCCAACATCACGCGCCTCTGCGGATGCCTCGAAGTTCTCGATGCGTTCTTTAATCAGCCGACTGATTTCAGAAGCTTTGAGTGCCATGTTGTTTTCCTCTTTACTTGGCCAGTTCGGTTGCGAGGCCTTCCAGCCTTGCCCGAAGCGAACCGTCGATTACGACATCGCCGGCCCGGATTACTGCGCCGCCGATGAGATTTTCGTCAATTTCCGTCACGATATTCACGTCGCGACCGAGCCGCTCCCGCAGCGCGCCCGAGATCGTGTCCTGCTGCTTCTTGCTGATCGGCGCCGCCGAGGTCACCGTGACTTCAACGATATTCTCGACCTCGGCTTTCAACGCCTCGAAATGCCCCGAAATCTCGGGGAGAACCGCGATTCGCCGGTACTCCAGCAGCAGCTTCAGGAAGTTTGTGCCTTGCGTGTCTTTGCCGCCGAGCATCTCGGCACCGGCTTTGGCGAAAAGCCCGGACAAAAACTCGAGCCGCTGCGAGTCATTGAACTCGGGGTCGCCCAGGTACTCAATGACCTGCCCGTCCTGCAGCAGCGCCCCGGCGATACCGAGAACCTGCGACCACGCGTCAAGCTTGCCGGACTCGTCGGCGAGTTCAAAGACGGCCTGCGCGTAGGGCCGGGCGATTGTGGTGTTGTCAGCCATTGCTATTTACAGCTGCTGCGCGAGCTTGCCGAGAATGTCCTCGTGCTGCTTGTCGTCGATCTCGCGCTGCAGAATCTTCTCGGCGCTCGCAATCGCGATCGCCGAAACCTGCCTGCGCAATTCCTCGCGAGCACGATTGGTTTCCTGCTCGATCTCGGCCATTGCTGCACCCAGCTGCCGGTTGCGTTCTTTGACGCCGTCCGCCTTTCCCTCGGCAACGATTACATTTGCACGCGCGTGCGCTTCATCCAGAATGCCGGTTGCCTGCTTGCGTGCGTCGCTGACGATTTCCTCAGCCTGAGCGTTGGCCTCTTCGAGTGCTTGTTCGCCTCGCTCGGCAGCGGCAAGGCCGTGGGCGATCGTCTCCTGACGTTCCTCGATGGCGGCCAGCAGCGGCGGCCAGATGAACTTCATGCAAAACCAGACAAACACGATCATCGCGATCGTCTGGCCGATGAGAGTCAGATTAATATCCACCTGTAGATACTCCTTACGTGTATCTCTCGAAACCTGTCGCTATAACGGCGACGGTTCTGTCTTAGCCGGCAACCGGGGCCAGTGCGTTTCTTAGCTGATCGACGAATGGATTCGCGAACGCGAAAAACAGCGCGATACCGACACCAATCATCGCGACGGCGTCGAGCAGCGCGACGACGATGAACATCTTGGTCTGCAGCATCGGCGCCAGCTCGGGCTGCCGTGCAGCGCCCTCGAGAAAGCGGCCGCCGAGAAGGCCCATGCCGATACCGACGCCCAGCGCCCCGAGGCCAATCAAGAGTGCGACGGCGATCGCCGTGAAGCCAATAACAGTTTCCATCAGTTTCTCCTAGATAGGATCAAGTCCAGCTTGTTGAATTAAATCGAATAAAATCAGTGTGATTCCGACGCAAGGCTCAAATAGACTATGGTCAGCATCATGAAAATAAAGGCCTGCAGCGTCACAATCAGGACGTGAAATACGGCCCAGCCGAAGTGCAGGGGTAGCTGCCACAGGCCAAGTAACGCGATCAGGATAAAAATGAGTTCGCCCGCGAACATGTTGCCGAAGAGTCGCAGGCTTAGGCTAACCGGCTTGGCCAGCAGTGCGACGCTCTCGAGAATGAAGTTAAACGCGATGATGAACGGTGCCGCGATGATGCCCGGCCCTTTGAGCGGTGGAGCAATCGGATGCAGCGTCAGCTCGCCGATGAGCCCGGTGACGCCCTTATACTTGATGGTGTAAATAAGGATCAGGAAGAACACCGCGATTGACATGCCGAAAGTCACGTTTACGTCCGTCGTCGGGACGACTTTCATATACGGGATACCTGCGGCTTCCGCGGCCAGCGGAATCCAGTCCACCGGCACGAGGTCCATCAGGTTCATCAGGAACACCCAGACGAAAATCGTCAGGCCGAGTGGGGCTATGAGCCGGCTCTTGCCTTGAAAGGTATCTTTAACAGAGCTGTCGACGAAATCGACGATTATCTCGACGAACGCCTGGAACCTGCTTGGTTTGTCGGCGGAGGTTTTCTTCGCAACACCATGGAACAACACGACGAAGACGAGCCCAAGCAGAATGGACCAGAACATCGAGTCGACGTTGATCGCTATCGGGTTACCCGCACATTGATTCCACACCCACTCACCGCTTGTGTCCTTGCAGACCTGCAGGTTTTGCAGGTGATGCTGGATATACTCGCCCGAGGTTTTTGCGCCGTGTCCGCCTTCACTCGCCATTCGTCTTACTCGTTTTTCCGTCTTGTCCCTGTTCGTCCCGCAGCAAAAGGCCGGCAAAGGTCACGAGCTGCGCCCCGATGAATCCCGTAAACAGCGGCACGGCCGCGAGCGGCCGCACCAGGACGAAAACCAGGCTGAACATCAGCACCGTTAACGCCAGTTTGCCGAGCTCACCGATGTATGCCGCCCGGATCAGAGCTTCTGCCCCGGGGTCCCGGCGTGGTACTACAAGCCGCAACGCCAAAAAAGCATTTGGGATGACGCAGGTCAGGCTGCCAAGCAGCGCCGAGTAGCCCGCGACATGTCCGAAAAACACCCAAAACACAGCGGCCAGAACCACCCCGACCCCTGTTTGTCCGACTAGCACCCTGAGCATTTTCTGCTTTTCTCCGGCACTAAAAACGCCACGTCCAGCGGGCTAACCGGCGGCTTGTGGCGCATGTCGTTGCGGGGTATCCAGGCGGGCCTGTATCAAGCGTGCGCATTATAGTGTCAGCCCTCCGGCATGGCAACAGGGTTCGCGGCGGTATTCGGGGCCGTTTTGCTCTGTTTTCCCGGCGTTTATGGTGTCTTTCGACGGAGCCCGCTCAACTCAGGTCTCGCGGACGATTAGCTCTGTCCTGATCACGCCCGAACTCGGCCGTTCTCCATCGAGAATTCTCATCAACTTGGCGACAAGGACCCGGCCGGCCTGGTGGATATCCTGCCGGATCGTGGTCAGGCGCGGCGTGAAATAGGCAGCCGAAGGAATGTCGTTGTAGCCGACGACGGACACGTCTCCGGGCACCTGCAGTCCGGCTTCACGAAACGCGCTGATAAAGGCCATTGCCGCCGTATCGCTGAAAGCGAATACACCGTCCGGTCGAAGCTCCGTGACATCGAGATAGTGATTCGCTGCGTCATGAGCCGCTTCGTAGGAAAAGTTGTGCAGCTCGATGCAGTCGGTTTTCACATCCCGGTTACGCGCGGCGACCGCGCTGCTGAAGCCCGAGAAGCGCAGCCCGATTTCCCGAAAGGACGTATCGCCGACGAACACAATGTGCCGGCATCCTCGGTCCATCAGGTAGTCGCCTGCCAGTCGACCGCCCAGATGATTGTCACTGCCGACGACGCAATATGGCGCGCTCTCAGCGCCCGCACCCCATACGACGAGCGGCGCGCCGGTGGCAGCGAATTCGTTAAGCATTTCTTCGCGATGTCCTTGTCCCAGAATGATGAATCCGTCCGAACCTCTCGACCAAAGTATGTTTTGGAATGCGTCTGTGTCGTTGTGGTTCGGCGCACACAGCAGCAGATCCTGGTTCCGGTCGCCAAGCGCCTCGGATACCCCGGCCAGCAAGTCGAACATGAATGGATCAGAGATGTGTCCCTGCTGGTGGGATCGGAAGTCCAGCGACACGGCGATCGTATTCGTTCTCTTGCGACGTAACTTCTGCGCATTGCGATTGACCGCATATCCGTGCTTGCGCGCAACCGACAAGACTCGATTCCTGGTCGCCTCCTTGACCAGCGGGCTACCACTCAATGCGCGCGACACTGTGGGTTTCGAAACTTCGGCGAGCCTCGCAATATCGTCCATGGTTATCGCGCGTTTATCGCTCATATCACAGGACTTCCAGTATCATGTAAGTGATTAAATTATAGAGGAATAGTACGTGTTTCTGAAACGCATTACAAAATGTTTGAAATGCGTTTCAGATAGGTGTAGCTTTTTTGCTCAAGCAGGGAGGTTTCGGGGGAGATGTCGAACTGCTCAATCATCTCTGTCACAACCCGGCCACGACGCACCTTGTCGTGCTTCCCGTCCATTCATTGACTCCAGCTGACAGGGGTGTGCACATGACTATCAACACATTCAGGGCAAACCAGTTCTTGCACGGCGCCGTACTTGCGGTCGTGCTCACTTTCGGTCCCGGCGCGGCGCTTTATGCGCAGGACACCGATAACGATGAGGTGATTGAAGAAATCGTCAGTATCGGCACGCCGGGTGGTGGCGGCGTGGAGAGGCAGCAAGCGAGCTTCGCGTTAACGACGATCGATCCGGAAGCCATTGCCAAGTTCTCTCCAAAAAGCACCGCGGACCTCTTCAAGTCTGTGCCGGGCGTATGGGCGGAAAGCTCGGGCGGCGTCGCCGGAGCTAATATTGATGTGCGTGGACTGCCCGGCGGCAGCGACGCGCCTTTTGTCACTCTCGCAATCAATGGCTCGCCGATCTACGGGACAGAGATGCTGTCCTTTTTCGAGCAATCCTCGATTTTCCGCGTCGACGAAACCATAGCCGGCGTTGAGGCGCTGCGCGGCGGCCCGAATGCCGTGTTCGGCAAGGGCGAGCCTGGCGTAACCGTGAACTTTAATCTGAAGGAAGGCAGCGAAGACACCGAGGGCCGAATCAAGTACACGACCTCCGACTACGGCTTGCAGCGTCTCGACGGCGTGCTTAGCGGTGAGCTGACGGAAAACCTGTATTACATGGTCGGCGGCTACGTCTCGTCGTCCGATGGTATCCGTGACCCGCAGTTCTCGGCAGAGGAAGGCAGTCAATTCACGATCAACCTAAATCGCGTCTTTGATGACGGCGAGATCAACCTGTTCGCCAGGGTGACAGACGATGTTGGTCAGTGGATATTGCCGTTCGCGCTCGACACGGGCAACGACAAAGGCGAATTCGCACAGCTCGGCAACGCAACCCGCTTTCGTGAGATCCCGATCAACCCGGCCGGCGACACGAAGGTTTTCGACTTCGCCAACGGCCGTGGCTGGGATGGCCTCGTGGCCGGCGGCAGCGCAGAGTTTGAGTTTGGCGATGGCTGGACGTTCCGCGATCAATTTACTTACACGTCCGGCGATGCAAACACGTTCGGTTTTGTGCCGTCTGGCAGCCCAGTTTCGGTATCGGACCTCGAGGCGGTGATTGGTGGACCCGTCACGACGGAAAGCGGTTCGACGCTGTCGGGTTCGGATTGGGCACAGACTTACGGCCACTGGGTCGTGTTGAAAGATCTCGAGGCCAAGATCAACGACATCAGCATCAACAAACAATTCGAGAACCACGACCTGACGTTCGGCTATTACGCGGCGCGCTGGTCGGCGGACGACTGGTGGACGCTCGGCAATCCGATCCCGGTGCAGAATATCAAGAACGGCGAGCCGCTCGATTCCTCGATTACACCGGCTGACATCGCTGCCGCCGGTGGAGACGCCGGCTTCCTGTTCGGGTTGCAATCATCCGGCGACGCAAGCGCCGAGGCGTTCTACATTGCCGATTCCTGGTACATCAACGACCGGTGGCGCATCGATGCAGGAGTGCGCCGCGAGTCGTTCGAGACGGACTACGTGGACGACGAGGGCAGTGGTTTTCCCGACGGCACAAACGACGTCATAACGGACCTCTCCGACAACGAGACCGCGTGGACCGTTGCGGCAAACTTCGACGTCAATGACGATCTCGGCGTTTATGCGCGCTACTCGGACGGCTTCCTGTTCCCGCACTTCGACGACATTCGTGGCGGTTCGGAGACAGTCAACGCGGTCGAGCAGCTCGAAGCCGGTGTCAAGTTCACCAGTGACTGGCTTGAGCTTTATGCGACCGCTTTTCACAACACCAATGACGACTTCAGCTCGACGGTTGGTTCTACCGTTCCTGCCGCAGCCTTTGAGACGGAATCAACCGGCGTCGAGGCCGACGGCACGCTGATTTTCGGCGAGTTCACAATCAACTTCCTGCTGACCGTGCAGAATGCCGAGATCACGAAATCGACCACGGTAGAAGACGAAGGCAATGCGGTGCGCCGCCAGCCGGATTTCCAAGCGCGTATTTCTCCTTCGTATAATTTCACGGTCGGGGAGTTTGACGGTTCCGTGTACGCGGCATATACAACGGTTGACGATCGCTGGGGCGACGACGCCAACACGGTCAAGCTACCGAGCTACAACAAGTTCGACCTCGGCGTGCTGCTCTATCATGACGCGGGCTTTTTCTTCCAGCTGCATGGAGACAACGTGAACGACTCCGACGGTATCACGGAAGGAGATCCTCGTGATCCAACCGCTCCGAACGGTCGGCCGATCTTCGGCACCTCATGGCGACTCAGCGTCGGCTACGATTTCGGCGACTAAGTAGCAGTGGCCGCTGAGACATTGTCTCAGCGGCCATCCTTTGATTGTTGCTAACTCCAATTAGAGTCGTCGACAGCCGCCGCCGGGACCGGATATGAAAAACTGGCCTATCAAGGTCTCGCTGTTCATCAACTATTTCGTGTTCGCGATTCTGTTGAACAGCGTCGGCACCGTGATCCTGCAGGTGCAGAATAGTTACGGCGTGACCGAGTCGTCCGCCGCGGTCCTCGAGGCGTTCAAAGACCTTTCGATCGCTTTAACGTCGTTCCTGATCGCGTCTTTCATTGTCCGGGTCGGCTACAAACGCACAATGCTGGCCTCGCTCGGCTTTATAGGAGTTGTTTGCCTGGCGATGCCGCAGCTGCCCGTGTTTTGGATGACCAAACTGATGTTTGCGGCAACCGGCGTCGGCTTTGCCCTGGTCAAGGTGTCCGTCTACGCGACGCTCGGTCTGGTTACCAAAGACAGCAAAGAACACGTCAGCATCATGAATTTCCTCGAGTCATTTTTCATGGTTGGCGTGCTATCAGGTTATTTCATCTTTGGTGCGTTTGTTGATGATTCGGATCCGGCATCGACAAGCTGGCTGACCGTGTATTACGTGCTTGCCGTGCTGTCGTTTCTTGCGTTTGCGCTACTGCTGTTTGCAAAGCTCGACGAGTCCGCGGCACAAAGCGCCACCCCGAAGTCGCTGGCGCAGGAATTTGTGGACATGATGGCGCTTTGCATCAAGCCACTTGTGCTGATCTTCGTCATCAGTGCATTCCTGTACGTCCTCATCGAACAGAGCATCATGTCGTGGTTGCCCACGTTCAACAGCCGCATTCTCAATCTCTCGACGTCATTGAGTATTCAGATGGCCAGCATTCTGGCAGCGGCAACCGCTTTGGGCCGATTCACAGCCGGAATCGTTTTGAAAAAGTTCGACTGGTACCGGGTGCTGACAATCGGCCTGCTGCTGGCAGCCGCGCTCGTACTCGTCGCGCTGCCAATGGCCCGATCGGTGTCGGTCACGGAGGTGACGACTCTGGCCGCAGCGCCTTTGGCCGCCTTCGTTTTTCCACTGATCGGCTTTTGCATCGCTCCGATTTACCCGGCCATCAACTCCGTCATACTCTCCGCGCTGCCGACGCATCAGCACGGGTCCATGGCCGGGCTGATCGTCGTTTTTTCCGCGCTCGGGGGAACATCCGGGTCGATCATCACGGGTTACCTGTTTGAAATAGTCGGCGGTCAGACCGCTTTCTATTTCTCGCTAATACCGATAGCCGTTATTTTGTTCACTCTCTACCTCTTCAAACGCAAGGCCGAAGAACTGGGGCACGCGTAGAGGTCCGGAGATGCAGAAATTCAAAGGCCCAGACGAGATTTACGGCGAACTGTTCGAGCTGGTGCAGTCGCGTCGCATATTCCCGGACTCGAAGACCTTCGTTGACGCTACACCCAAGTCTGATGTATCGGCAATTCTGGCAGCCTTCACAGGCGTCGATCAGGATAGTCCGGATAAGGTCAGGTCCTTCGTCCGCAAGCATTTTTCACTGCCCGCAGACGGCGACGTCGCGGCCGGGCTGACAAATGTGCCGCCCGTTCGTGATCGTATCGAGCAGCTATGGAGCGTTCTTTCCCGAGCCGCGGATCACGTCGATCCGAATTCGTCACTGATCGAATTGCCCCGACCGTACATTGTGCCCGGCGGGCGGTTTCGGGAAATCTATTACTGGGACAGTTATTTCACGATGCTCGGCCTGGCCGAGGCAGGCCGTTATGACGCTATCGAAGACATGGTCGACAATTTCGCCCACCTGATCGACCAGATCGGCTTCATTCCGAATGGCAACCGCACTTATTTTTGTACCCGATCACAACCACCATTCTTCGTGCTGATGGTCGAACTGTTGACCGAGGTCCGTGACGACGAGTCGGTAGTCCACAACTACGTGCAACAACTGCAAAAAGAATACGATTTTTGGATGCGAGGAGCCGAGTCGTTGCCAGAGAGCGGTGGCGTTATGCGCCGCGTTGTCAGGGTCGGTGACGGCTACCTCAATCGCTATTGGGATGACAGCGACAAACCACGCCAGGAGAGTTATGCCGAAGATGTCGAGCACGCCGCAAGTTCCGCCCGTGACGAAAGGGACTACTGTCGGAACATTCGCGCTGCTTGTGAATCGGGGTGGGACTTCTCTACGCGTTGGCTCGATGATTCGGCTGCCCTTGAGTCGGTTCGAACGACCGAGATTCTCCCTGTCGATCTGAACGCTTTGCTATATCGGCTCGAGTGTCGCCTTGCCAGCTGCTACGAAGGGTCGGATAACGCACTGGCTGAGCGTTTCGCGGGTCGGGCGGCGTACCGCAAAGAGCTTCTGCAAACCCTTTTCTTCGATGACGACGCGGCGTTCTTCGCGGATCTCAATTACCCAAGCCTGAAACCAACCAATGTTCAATCACTCGCCGCAGCGTTCCCCTTGTTCCTCGAGATCGCCACCGCCGCGCAGGCAACCCACGTGATGACGAAAATCCAGAACGAGTTTCTCGCGTCCGGTGGCTGGCTGACGACGCTGCATACGAGCGGACAGCAGTGGGACCGGCCCAACGGCTGGGCGCCGCTGCAGTGGGTCGTTTTCGAGGGATTGCGCAACTATGGTTTCGTCACGGAGGCGGAACTCGGCGGGACGCGGTGGGCCTCGGACAATATCGAAATATACAACCGAACCGGCAGGTTATTCGAGAAATATGACGTCGAACACACTCAGGCGCTGGCAACAGGCGGCGAGTACGATGTGCAGGACGGCTTTGGCTGGACCAACGGCGTTTTGCTCAAGCTGATGAATCAGCTCAACATCAATTAAGAATGAACTATTTGATGTGTTTGAGGATGCCGTCGAGCTCGTCGAGGCTGTTGTAGCTGATCACGATCTTGCCCGAGCCTTTCTTGGTGTGATTGACGTGCACTATTGCGCCGAGCTTTTCCGATACCTCGATTTCCAGCCGTCGAATATCCGCGCTGCCTGTTTCAGGCTGTTTCGCCGCCTTCGGCTCTGTCGCGGTGCCGAGCATACGTTTGACCAGTCGCTCGGTCTCGCGCACCGATAATCCTTTCTTGACGACCTGTCTTGCCGCATCGTGTTGTTGGACCGCATTACTGATTGCCAGCAGCGCACGGGCATGGCCCATTTCGAGCTGCCGGGATTCGAGCATGGTCTTCACTTTCTCCGAGAGCTCCTGCAAGCGAAGCAGGTTGCTGACCGCCGCGCGCGATCGGCCGACCGCTTCTGCCGCTTCGGCGTGGGTCAGGTCGAACTCGCGAATCAGGCGCTCGAGAGCACGCGACTCTTCGAGCGGATTCAGGTTCTCGCGCTGAATATTCTCGATAAGCGCGGTTGCAATGGCTGCCTCGTCTGGAACCTCTCTGACCACGGCCGGGATTTCATCCAGTCCGGCCATTTGCGCCGCTCGCCAGCGGCGCTCGCCCGCGACGATTTCGTAGTGCTGCACGCCGTCGAAGTGGCCGATCGGCCGTGCGACGATGGGCTGTACGACACCCTGAGCACGAATCGAGCTCGCAAGATCCTCGAGTGTGTCCTGGCGAATATCGACGCGGGGCTGATACTGACCGCGCTGCAACAGATCGACCGGAATTTGCCGTAGCTGGTCGGGATGCGGTGCGCCAGGTATGGCGGCGGTCTCGGCGACCGGTTTGCTGAGCAGTGCATCGAGGCCACGGCCCAGTCTTTTCTTTGCTGTCATCTGCATAATTCCTAAACTGCGCGCAGGTGGCCCTCGCGGGCGTCTTCCCTGCGCAAGATTTCCCCTGCTAACGCAAGATATGAGATTGCCCCGCGCGATGCGCGATCGTGCAGTAATACCGGCCGGCCGAAACTTGGCGCCTCGGCGAGTCGGATGTTCCGCGGTATGACTGTACGGAATACTTGTCTGTCGAAGTGCTCGACTAGCTGCATCGACACTTCGTTGGACAGGTTTATACGTGGGTCGAACATTGTTCGCAGTATGCCGAAGACTTCGAGACCCGGGTTCACCGAATCCCGCACCTGCTCGATCGTATTCAAGAGGGAGCTCAGCCCTTCGAGGGCGTAGTACTCGCACTGCATGGGGATCAACACGCCATCTGCCGCGGCCAGCGCGTTGACGGTCAACATGTTAATCGACGGAGGGCAGTCGATCAGGATGAAGTCGTAAAGACCGATTACCGGGGCGAGCGCTTTTTTGAGCTTCATCTCCCGACCGATTTCCTGCAGCAGGTTGACCTCGGCGAGCGTCAGATCCGCATTGGAGGGCAGCACGGCAAACCCACCCTCAGGCGGCGAGATGATAGTATCGGCAGCGGTCGCTTCGCCAAGCAACACATCGCAAGTCGAATTCTCCAGCTCCATCTTGTTGATGCCGCAGCCCATCGTCGCGTTGCCCTGTGGGTCCATGTCGACCAGCAGCAAGCGGCGCTGTGTCGCCGCCAGCGATGCCGCAAGGTTGACGCAGGTCGTCGTTTTGCCGACCCCGCCCTTCTGGTTTGCTACTGCAATGATGCGCGCCATAAGCCTATCTGTGCTCGATCAACACGGCGTGCCGGGAACCCGCCTCGAGTCCCGGTACCTTGAGTTCCGTCACGTCAAATCGCCAATTGTCGGGCAACGATTCTAATTCTTCTGCCGGATCGCGGCCCTTCAGGGCAACAAACACCCCGTCCTCTCCAACGTGGTGCCCGGCAAGCTCCAGGAGCCGCGGCACGGCAGCCACGGCCCGGGCAATCACGGTATCAAAGCGGTAGCCGGGTGCATAGTCCTCAATGCGGGCTTTCGTGGCCCTGACGTTGCTCAGGCCGAGCAGGCCGGCGACGTGTTGGACGAACATCACTTTCTTGTTGTTGCTGTCGACGAGATCGAATTCCCGATCCGATTCGACGATTGCGAGCGGGAGTCCGGGGAACCCGGCACCCGTACCGACATCGAGCACGTGCCGGCCACGCAGCAGTGGCTGCACGGCCAGACTGTCGAGCAAGTGGCCGGTGATCATCTCGTCGCGATCACGTATTGCGGTCAGGTTGACCTTGCTATTCCATCGCTCGAGCTCATCGAGCAGCGTCGAGAATTTTTCGACGCAGTCGTCCGGATATGTTTTCAGGCGATGCAGTGTCTACTCCTCGCCGATCAGGTGCTCGCGAAGAAACAGAACCGTTGCCTGCTGGTAGATGTCGCGGTTCTCTTTCTTGCGATAGCCGTGACCTTCGTTGAACGCATTCATGTACCACACCGCGTTGCCCTGCTTGCGCAGCGCATCGACCATCTGTTCGGACTCGGTAACCGGCACGCGCGGATCATTTTGCCCCTGCACGACAAAGATCGGCACGTTTATCCTGTCGACATTATTGACCGGGCTGATCTTTTCAAGGTGCGCACGCATCTCCGGGTCACGCTCGTCGCCATATTCTGCTCGCCGCAGGTCACGACGATAGTCCTGGGTGTTTTCGAGGAACGTCACGAAGTTGCTTATCCCGACGATGTCCACGACCGCCTTGAGCCGGTCACCAAAGTGCACGGCGCTGGCGAGCACCATGTAGCCTCCGTAGCTGCCCCCGAATACCGCCACCCGATCGGCATCGAGATCCGGCTGCCGCTCTACCCAGTCCAGCAGCGCGCCGATGTCCCGGACCGAGTCTTCGCGTTTGAAGCCGTTATCGAGGCTCAGGTATTCCTTGCCGTAACCGTTCGAGCCGCGCACGTTCGGCACAACAATCGCAACACCGAGTTTTTGCATCCACATCTGGTACGTACTGCTGAAGACCGGGCGCGACTGGCTTTCCGGACCGCCGTGAATCGAGACGACGACCGGGAACGGACCGTCACCGGCCGGCTTGTAAACCCAGGCGGGTATCTGCCGATGCAGGCCATCCACCTTGTCGAATGTCGGGTACGTTACGCGTTGGGGCTCCCGAAACTGCGTCGTGTCCAGACCGCCCACTTCACTGGTCGTCCAGCGCACGAGCTGTCCGAACTGCAGCGGTTCGGGGCCGAGGTCCAGCACGAACGTATCGGACGGGGTCGACGCCGTGTTCAAAGTCATGGCGAGTTTGCGATCATCCGGGCTGAAACCCAGCCCGAACGCGAGGCCGATCGGGATGTTATCCACAGGGCGATACTTCCGCGTGCGCGTGTCCATCAGATACACGCGCGACATGCCGTCCTCGTTGACCGTGAACGCGATGCGTCGTCGGTCGTGGCTGATGATCGCGTTCGTGATATCCCAGTCAATATCGTTTGTGACGATTTCGACGCCTGCTCCGGGTCTGACTGCCTGCCAGGCCAGTCTCTGGAAATTGCTGCCCTGACTCGTAATCAGCCAGAAACCGTCGTTATCGTCATCGAATGCCACTGGGTAATTCGTGGTCTGTGCGCCTGTGCCGCCAGCAAGCAGTGTTGCTTCTCCCGAATCGAGGTCGATCAGGTGTACGCGAGAGTCGGCGATGCTGACGTAGTTAAGCGCAAGCAGGCGGTTGCCGCTCGCCGAAAACTCGGTGGGGCCCCACCAGGTGCCGTCCGGGGACTCGAGAACTATTTCAGCCTTGTCCGGATCCTCGGGATACATGAGCCAGATATCGTTCGATGCACCGTTGCGTCGTGTGCTCGGGTAGGCGATACGCCGCCCGTCGCGGTCCCAGCTTGGTGCACCGTTGCGCGATTCGCCATCGCTCAGCATGACGGCGCTGCCGGTAGCAGGGTCCAGCATGAAGATTTGCGTGAACTCGCTGCCGCCGACATCGCGTGTGAAAATGAGTTTCGACCCTTGCGGCTGACCGGATACAACGCCGACCGGTTCTTTGTAGAAGGTCAGCTGGTGCCGGGCACCGCGCGGCATATCAACCCGGTGCAGCTGTTCTACGTCGGCAAACCGTGTTTTCACAAACAGCCCTGAACCGTCCTTCTGCCACGCTGCAAAACCAGCTGAGCGTACATTTTGAAAACGGTTGAGGCTGTCCACGATTTCTTCGGAGATGGCTGGCACATCTTCCATGAGCAGATTGCCGTTGTTCACCACGGTTCGGGAAACCTCCTGCGCGCCCGCAATACCGCCTGCAGAAAAAGCGCTCAGAACTACGAGGATCGTTGTTCTCATTCCAACCTCCCGATAATCAGACGACGAGTAATGCCATGAAATCATCGACGGCCGTCGCCGCGAGTCTATCTCGATTAACGCACAGTGCGTTCAATGTTTCCCATTGCTTCGCGGCAAGCTTTGGCGACACGCTGTCGATGAACTTTTGCTTCAGCACCGGAATGCCTTCTTCACGCCGTTCGCGATGGCCAATCGGAAAATCGACGGCGATGCGATCCGTGCGGCTGCCATCATTGAAGAACACCTGCACGGCATTACCGATGTAGCGCTTCGCGGGGTCGAAGTAATCATTCGTGAACTGCTCGTTCTCGCGCACTTCCATTTTGTCGCGTAACGCATCGATGCGCGGGTCATTTGCCACGTCGTCTTCGTAATCGGCCGCCGTGAGCCGCCCGAAGATCAGCGGCACTGCCGTCATATACTGAATGCAGTGATCGCGATCGGCCGGGTTGTCGAGGGGCCCGGTCTTGTCGATGATGCGAACGCCGGCTTCCTGTGTCTCGATAACGACCTTGTCGATATTGTCAATTCGATCTCTGACCTCGGGGTGCAGGGTCATCGCCGCTTCAACGGCGGTCTGCGAGTGGAACTCTGCCGGGAACGAGATTTTGAACAACACGTTCTCCATAACGTAGCTGCCGTAACCGCGCTGAAAACCGAATGGCTTGCCCTTGAACAACACATCGTAGTAACCCCAGGTTTTCGCCGACAGCGCGGACGGGTAGCCCATCTCGCCGGTCATTACTATCAATGCCAGGCGCACAGCCCGGCTGGTCGCGTCCCCGGCCGCCCAGCTCTTACGGGACCCCGTGTTGGGCGCATGCCGGTAGGTGCGCAGAGCCCCGCCATCGATCCAGGCATGCGACAGGGCATTCTGCACTTGTTCCTTGCCACCGCCGAGCATGCGTGTGACCACCGCGGCCGAGGCAACGCGCACGAGCAGTACGTGATCGAGGCCAACCCGGTTGTAGCTGTTCTCCAGTGCCAGCACGCCCTGGATCTCATGCGCGCGGATCATCGCATCGAGCACGTCGTGCATCGTGAGCGGTTCCCTGCCTGCCGCCCTGTTTTGCCGGCTCAGATAGTCGGCAACGGCAAGTATACCGCCGAGGTTATCGGACGGATGGCCCCACTCGGCCGCAAGCCAGGTGTCATTGAAGTCGAGCCAGCGATTCATGGCGCCGATATTGAACGCGGCCATGACGGGCTCGAGTTCGTAGGACGTGCCCGGTACCCGGGCGCCTCCGGCCAGCGTGGCGCCGGGCACAACCGGGCCGAGCAGCTTGGTGCACGCCGGATAGTCGAGCGCCTGAAAACCGCAGGCGAGCGTGTCCATCAGGCAGTAGCGTGCCGTCTCGAACGCGAGGTCGCTGTCGATTTTCATGTCGCAAACGAAATCCGCAATGTCGACGAGTTCTTTATCCCAGTCGGCTCGCTGCGCCGACCGAATATCTATGCTGGACATGATGTCTCCGGGTACTGCTGTCTGACGCGCTCAGGCGCGGTCTTCGATAGCTACCCACTCCTGCAGCGGCGGGCCGATGTATTCGGCAGCGGGACGAATCAGCTTGTTGTCTGCGCGTTGCTCCATGATGTGCGCAGCCCAGCCGGTGATTCGCGAACAGACGAATATCGGCGTAAACAAATAGGTCGGAATTCCCATGAAGTGATACACGCTTGCCGCGAAAAAGTCGGCATTCGCAAACAGCTTTTTCTCGTCCCACATGACTTTCTCGATCGCTTCCGAGATTTCATACAGCCGCATGTCGCCGGCCTCTTCAGCGAGCTTCTTCGACATGGCCTTGTTGACCGAGTTACGTGGATCCGACGTCGTGTACACGCGATGACCGAAGCCCATGATCAGCTCCTTGCGCTCCAGCATGCCGAGCACGCCTGCGATTGCTTCTTCTGCGGAAGCGAATTTCTGAATCAGCCCCATCGCCGCTTCGTTGGCGCCTCCGTGCAGCGGACCACGCAGCGCGCCGATCGCGCCGCTGACTGCCGAGTGCATGTCCGACAGCGTGCCCGTTATGACTCGGCCGGCAAATGTCGATGCATTGAACTCGTGCTCGGCATACAGAATCAAGGTCGTGTTGAGAGACTTCCGGTGTAGCTCGGGGGGCGGCTCGTCGTGCAGTAAATGCAAGAAGTGTCCGGCAATGCTGTCATCATCCGTCTCGGTGTCGATGCGCGTGCCATCGGTGTGGTAGCGATGCCAGTACAGCAGCATTGACGGCAAACAGGCGAGCAGCCGATCTGCGACGTGCTGCTGATTCGAGAAATCGCCTTCGGGCTCGATGTTGCCCAGGAACGAAACGCTCGTGCGCAGCACGTCCATCGGGTGCGCGTTGGCCGGCACCATTTCGAGCACCGTCTTGAGCGCGTCGGGCAGGCCGCGCAGCGATTTGATCGTTGCGATGTAGCTGTCCAGTTCCGCGCGAGTCGGCAGCTTACCGTGCAACAGCAGGTACGCAACTTCCTCAAACGTTGCGTTGTCCGCCAGATCATAAATGTCATAGCCGCGGTAGGTCAGGCCTGCGCCCTCTTTGCCCACGGTGCATAATGCTGTTTTGCCCGCCGTTACGCCGGCCAGCCCACCTGTTTTTTTTGTTTCTGCCATGAGTCTCTTCCTTGCCCGTTTTTTTATGACGGGCGTCAGTCTTTTGCGGTCTTGATTCCCTGCTCGGCAAAAAGCTCGTCGAGCTTGTCTTCGTAGGCTTGATAACCGAGGATGTCGTACAGCTCCATGCGCGTTTGCATTTTCTCCAATGATGCGGCTTGCGTGCCTGCCCGGCGCAGGTTGGTGTAGACATCTTCTGCTGCCGCGGACATGGCTCGGAAAGCGCTGAGTGGATACAGCGCCATGCGCACACCGACCTGGCCCAGTTCATCGGTCGTAAACAGCGGCGTCTTGCCAAACTCGGTCAGATTGGCCAGCACCGGTACCGTTATAGCGTCCGTGGCCTGCCGGTATTCCTCGAGAGTCGTCAGCGCTTCAGCGAATATCATGTCGGCGCCTGCCTCGACATAAGCCGCGGCACGATCCAGTGCCGCCTGTTGTCCTTCAACCGCGTGCGCGTCGGTGCGCGCCATGATGACGAACTGATCATCGATGCGGCCGTCGACTGCCGCCTTGATGCGATCACACATTTCTGCAGCATCGACGAGCGCCTTGCCCGGCCGATGACCGCAGCGTTTGGCCGCAACCTGATCTTCGAGATGGCAACCAGCCGCGCCGGCCCAGGTCATCTCACGAATCGTCCTGCCGATCATGAACGCACTTCCCCAGCCGGTGTCGGCATCGACGAGCAGCGGCAGGTCAGTCGCCGACGCAATTCGGTGAACATCTTCGCAGACGTCGTTCAGTGTCGTCATCGCCAGGTCCGGCAGGCCAAAGGACGCGTTCGCAACGCCGGCCCCCGACAGATAGATCGCCCTGAACCCGGCCCTTTCTGCCAGCAAGGCAGTGAACGCGTTGATTGTGCCAACGATTTGCAGCGGCCGCTCGGCGTCGAGCGCGGCGCGGAAACGGGCTCCTGCACTCATGCCATGTGTCCTCCGGAGTGGTTTCAGCTTAATTTTAATGGGCATTAAAATTATCGGGACAGCGATTCTAAACCACGCCGACCACGATTCCCAAATGGACCGACTGGTTAATTTTGTGTGGTGCCGAGATCGCTCGGACGATCGTCGTACGTCGCCGTGGGCGGGACGTTGCTCATCGGAAGTAAAGCGCAGCGCCGCGAGCTCCCGTCAGGCGGGATTGAGACATGAAGATGAACAACGTCGCGGCCGCAGCTACGTTATTGCGACGACCGTGCGGCCCGTGACGGTGCCATCGAGGTAAGCCTGGAATGCGCCGGGCAGTTCATCGAAGCCGATCGTGCGGCTGCCGATCGTATCGAGGTGGCGCGGCATCAGATCACCGCCGATTCTCGACCACACGGCAAGGCGCAACGCTCGCGGCGTGTCCACGGAATTTATGCCAAGCAGACACACGGCGCGCAGAATAAATGGCAGCACGGTTGTCGTCAGTGCCGCGCTTGAGGCAAGCCCGATGCTCGCGATATTGCCGCCGTAATCCGTCGTCCGGGTGAGCCAGGTCAGGTAGTCCCCACCGAGATTGTCGATCGCGCCCGCCCACTCTGCTTTTTCCATCGGCCGCTTTCCGAGGTCCAGCTGATCACGCAACAATATTCGGCGCGCGCCAATGCTTTTCAGATAGTCCTGTTCGGTGGCCTTGCCTGTGACGGCCACAACTTCGTAGCCGCGGCCATCCAGCATGTCTATCGCAATGCTGCCCACGCCACCGGTCGCGCCAGTCACAACGACCGGGCCGTTTTCTGGCAGCTGGCCGTTTTGCTCCATGCGATGAATCGCCAGCGCCGCTGTGTATCCCGCGGTTCCAATTTGCATGGCCTGCGCCGTGCTCATGCCTTCCGGAACCGGCACGATGCAGTCGCTGCCGACGCGCGCGTACTCCGAGTAGCCACCATCAACCGTCTCACTGAGCCCGCAACCATTAACGAGCACAGCGGTGCCTGGCGGCAACTCGGCGTTTTCCGAGCTGACGATGGTTCCTGCGAGATCGATGCCGCCATTCAATGGATAGCGACGCAGAATCTTGCCAGCTCCGGTTGCCGCCAACGCATCCTTGTAATTGATCGTCGAGTGGCTGACTTTGATGACCGCGTCGCCCTCGGTCAGGTCATCGAGCGTGAGCTCCTGAAATCCGGCGACAACCTTGCCATCCTGCTCATCGATACGATAAGCGCGAAATTTGTCCATCACTTGCTCCTCCGCAGCCATACATCAAGGCCCTGCGTATTCAGAT
Organism: Gammaproteobacteria bacterium; assembly: GCA_029864095.1. Lineage (GTDB taxonomy): Bacteria > Pseudomonadota > Gammaproteobacteria > Steroidobacterales > Woeseiaceae > UBA1847. The sequence continues at coordinate 45,705 of JAOTUB010000005.1, forward strand.
CAACCTCGATGTCCAGTACCGAATGCATCGCTTCGCTACTGCCTCTGTAGCCGTGCTCGTCGAGTCGGCTTGCAAAATACTCGAACATGCTGGTTTGCAGAGACTCAATACGGTCCTCGTCGTGCTCGTGTTGCCGCGCCATCGCGACGTACGCGTCGATGCCTTCGTGCATCTCTGTCATCAACCGATCAAGATTGCGCACGCGGCTGTAGTGCGTCAAATACAGCTGCTCCGGTTCACACGCCATGATTCTGTCGACGGCCTTATGCGCCTCCACCGGGTCGAACTGCACAGGCGTCGTCGTTGGAAAAACTATTTCGCCCCGTGCTGTATCGAGTTCCCGATACGAGACGCCAAAACTGTCCCCCGTGAACACGCCTTTTGACTCCGGATCATTGAGTACATAGTGATGGCGCGCGTGACCTTCAGTGTAGATCGTTTGCATCGCACGGCCATTGAAATCGAACCACTGTTCATTGTCGGCAATAATGATCCGGCGTTCATCGATAGGCTCTATGCGTCCATAGATTTCGGCCGTGCGCGCTGCGCCGTAAACGGCTTCGGTTCCGGCCACGAGCTTTGCCGGATCGATCATGTGTGGTGCTCCGTACGGGTGCAGGACACAACGCGCATTAGGCAGCTGCTGCATCAACAGGCCTGCGCCGCCAGCATGGTCGAGGTGAACGTGCGTCAGAAAGACGTAGTCGACATCGCCAACGTCCAGATCCTGTTGCGCCAATGCATCAAGCAGCTGCGGCACGCTGTCGTTGACGCCCGTATCGACGAACGCGGCCCGGCCACGGTGCCTGATGAGGTGACTCGCATCCTGCAGCGGCCGTGCGTATTCGGTATCGATGGCGACTATGCCGTCATTGAGTGCTGTCGTTTGCGCGCGATGTCCCTGCATTACATCGGCTTTCGCACGGCGCGCGCCTAATTGGCCTTCGACGTTTCGAGGCCTTCGAGCCCGGCGTAATACTTCGCAAGCAATGCGATGTCACTGTCTGTAAGCGCCGCAGCGAGTGGCATCATCAGCACATTCTTGCGCGTGCCGTCACGATACTGTTTCAGGGCATGCACAAGATAATCTTCGTGCTGCCCCGCAAGCGTTGGCCAGGTCGGCGAAACGCTGATGCCGTTCTGTCCGTGGCACGCGGTACACGCTGTCGTTTCTTCGAGACCTGGTGCCGTCGAACCGCCCGCGGCAACCGTATCGCCGGAAAGGCTCGCCAGATACGCCGAAACGTCTTCAATGTCCTGGTCGGTCATGCTCGAGGCTTGTGCGGCCATTGTCCGGTGCGGCCGGCTGCCATCCCGGTAGCCCTGCAGGGCGGCGACGAAATACGCGGCTTTCTGCCCGCCGAGCCTGGGCACACGAAAGGACGGGTAGGCGTTGCGATAGCCCTCAATCCCATGGCAGCCAAGACAGGTATAGCCGAGCTTCTCGCCGCGGGCCATATCGCCTTCGGCAAATGCCGTTGGCGTCGCGCCGGCGAGCAACAGTGCCGCAGCGATCACGGCCATCTTCATCTTGCCAATCACCATATTTTTCAATGTCTTGTATGTTAGGGCGGATGTGCCGGGACGTTTCGAGGGCGCTATGTTAGTGACAACACGCGGCTAATTCCAGCCCGAAGGCCACCGGGTCGCATGCTAGCATCTCGCCCCTATGCAATCAGCCCATGAGGATGTGCCGTGAAAAAAGGCTTTGTCGCTTTGCTTGTCGTGCTCGCAATTGTCGTCCTGGTCTCGCCAGGAATCGTCGGCCGCCTTGCAGAGCAATCGATGGACGAGAATCTCGACTGGGCCGCCGCCGAGTCTCAGGAGGTGACGGTTACGTCACAAGGTTTTGACCGCGGCTGGTTCTCGTCAGAAGGACAACATCGCGTCGCGATTCGCGACGGTGAACTCCGCGACGCACTGCTGGGCATGGCGGCAGTTCAGGGCGACGATGAGATTCCGGACCTGGTAATCGACACGCGGCTCGATCACGGCCTCGTCCCCTTTAGCTCCATGGCTCGCGCCAGGGGCTCGCTGATGCCTGGCCTCGGCAGCGCTGTCTCAACCCTCAGTCTCGAGTTTCCGGACGGCGTCAAATATGACTTGCCGGGCACGATCTACAGCAAGGTCGGACTGACCGGCGACCTTGAGTCCAACCTTATCCTCACAACCGGCTCATTCTCAGAAGATGGAGATACCGCGACCTGGGGTGACGTCGACATCGTCGTCACGATCAGCCCGACCAGTAGCATCATTGGCTTTGACGGCGCTGTCGACTCGTTATCGTTCGCCTCTGTCAACGATAATTTCGATATCGGCAAGATAACTTTCTCAGGCAATCAGCGGCAGACAAGATTCGGATTCAGCGTTGGCGACGCAACGATCACCGTAGCTTCCGTCACCATACTGTCTGCACAAGGTGCGCAGACCATTGGCCCGCTATCGGTTGACACGGACGCCAAGCTTGACGGTGATCGTGTTTCCGGCCGCGGCAGCGTGCGGCTCGACAATTTGCCGGTTCCAAACCTCGGAGCCGGAAACGTCATGATCGACATTACGCTCACGGATATGGATGGCGCCGCACTCGGAAATCTCGCGCGCGCTTTGGACGACTTGGGCGCCTACATCAGTGGCGACGATATAATGATCGCAATGGAGCCCCACCTGCAGCGACTGCTTGCTTCAGGCTTCGAGCTTGATTTCGATCAGATCGACATCTCGTTGCCGCAGGGCACGTTAGCAACGCGATTGACCTTGAAGCTCGCAGAAACTGATCTCGATCGCTTCGCCTGGCCGTCCGTGTTGCTCGCGCTTGACGCAACCCTCGATGTCAGCATGCCCGCTGAACTCGTCGACATTGCGACAGCAACGGACCCGCAATTCAACGCGGCGATCGGCATGGGCGTTCTCAGAAAGAACGGCGACGTCTACGAAATGAACGCCGAGTTCAAAAAAGGTTTGCTCACGGTCAACGGCGCTCCGATGCCGATTCCCATGCCAGGCATGCAGTAGGCATGAAATACGAGAGCATCGATCCGGTTGTTGCTTATCTTCAAATCTCGTCCGCCAGATGACAAGCGACCGTTGTGCCGTCCAGCGTTCGTTGTCTTGGTACCTCGGATTTGCAGATGTCGCGCGCATATTTGCACCGCGGGTGGAACATGCAGCCGCTCGGCGGCGTAAGCGCCGACGGAACCTCACCGGCCAGGGTCGCCTTGCCGCCAGCGTGTTCAGGGTCCGCAATCGGTACAGCTTCGAGCAAGGCCCTCGTGTATGGATGCCGCGGTCGCCCGAACAATGCGGCGTTGCCGGCCAGCTCGACCAGTGCGCCCATATACATAACGAGCACGCGGTGACTGACGGCGCGCACGACGGACAGGTCGTGTGTGATGAAAACGATCGCCAGGCCGCTGTCGACCTGTACCTCGCGCAGCAGTGCCAGAATTTGTTCCCGCACTGTACCGTCGAGCGCCGCAACCGCTTCATCACATACGAGCACTTTCGGCTTGAGTATCAACGCACGCGCAATCGCAACCCTCTGTGCCTGGCCGCCCGATAATTCGTGCGGATAGCGCTGCAGATATTCCTCGCCGAGCCCGGTGCTCTCGAGCATTACAGCCACTTCTTTTTGCCGGTTAACTGCCGATAATTCGGGTTTGTGCACCAACAGCGGCTCGGCCACGATGTTCGCGACTCGCATCTGCGGATTCAGCGATCCCACCGGATCCTGAAACACGAGCTGCATACCGCGCCGCACTTCCGTCGGCCTGTCTTGCACGGACCCATGCAGCGCCGTTCCGCAAAAAACGACGCGCCCCGACTGCATTGGGATCAGCCCAAGCACGGCCCGCACGAGGCTCGACTTGCCCGAGCCCGACTCGCCCACAACCGCCACCGTCTCGCCGGTTTGAATTGTCAGATCGACATCCCGTACGGCCTGCAGCCTCCCGCGCCCAGTTTCCCTGTAGCTGACCGACGCGGCCTCTATTTGCAGCAGCTCCTCCCCCGTCGAGGGCAACGGGATGTTTATCGTATCGAGTCGCGGCGCGGCCGCCAGAAGCCGTGCCGTATGCGCATGCCGGGGCCGCGCAAAAACGTCACGCGTCGCGCCTTGCTCCACGAGTTCGCCTTGCTCCAACACGAGCATGCGCTCGCAGTGGCCGGCAACGACACCAAGATCATGCGTAATGAGCAACAGCGCGGTGTCCGCGCGAATTTCCTCCAGCAGCTCGAGTATCTGCGCCTGCACCGTGACATCGAGCGCCGTCGTCGGCTCGTCGGCGATGAGTAGCGCCGGCTCAGCAATCAATGCCGACGCGATCATCGCGCGCTGGCGCATGCCACCTGACAGCTGGTGAGGATACGCTCGGTACTGCCGCTCTGGATCCGGTAACCCGACCCGCTTGAGCATGTCGATGACCCGCGCCTGCGCTTCTTTGCCGTCCGCCAGCCGGTGCTGCACAAGAATTCGCCGCAGCTGCTCGCCGATTCGCAGGAACGGGTTGAGCGCCTGCATCGGATCCTGAAACACGATTGCAGCGCGCTGCGCTCGCACCGCATTCAGAATGTGCTCGCTCACGCCCAGCAGCTCGCCTCCTTCAAGCCTGATGCTCCCGCCGATCTCGGCATTGCCCGGCAGCAGCCCGAGGATGGCCAGTGCGGTCTGCGATTTTCCGGACCCCGACTCGCCGACAAGCCCGACCGACTCGCCCTTTTCTACCGCGAAGCTCAGGCCGCGAACCACGGCGGTATCGTCGTAGCGAATCGTCAGCTCTTGCACCTCCAGCAGGCTCACCGTGAAGACCTCGAGTCGAAGACGTCGCGCATTGCATCGCCGAGAAAGTTGAAGCACAACAAAATACTCGCGAGCAGCGCCGCCGGAATCAGTAACATCCACGACGCACCTTCCATCTGGTTCACGCCTGCGTGGACCAGCGCGCCAAGTGATGTTTGCGGCTCCTGAATGCCGAGGCCGAGAAAGCTCAGAAACGACTCGACGAGAATCGCCTGCGGGATTGTAAGCGTCACGTAAACGATGACAACCCCGATCAGGTTTGGCGCAATGTGCCGACGTATGATGTCCCTGGTCGACACGCCCGTCATTCGCGCCGCGTCGACAAACTCCCGCTCGCGTAGCGACAAGGTCTGGCCGCGAACGATGCGCGCCATATCGAGCCAGTTAATCGCGCCAATCGCAACGAAGATCAGCAGGAAGTTGCGCTCAAACGCGACCATCAGAAGAATGACAAAGAAAATGAAAGGCAGCGCGTAAAGCGTATCGACGAAGCGCATCATTACTGCGTCGACGCGCCCACCGACGTAACCGGCTATCGCGCCATATGCGACGCCGATAACCAGGCTAACGATGCTCGCAACAACCGCAACGAGGATGGTGATCCGCACACCGAGCATCGACCGCACAAAAAGATCACGACCAAGATCGTCAGTGCCAAAAAGGTGAAACCCGCTGGCTGTCGGACGCTGTAGCAGCGCATCAAAATTGGTCTGCAGATAATCGTGCGGGCTGACAAGCGGGCCGACCAGGGCAACAAGCACGATGCCGGCGAGGACACCGCCGCTCACCAAGACAGAGCGGCTTCGACGCACGCGATGCCAGATGTCAACAAGCGCCTTCATCGTTGCCGAATCCGTGGATCGATTACGCCATACAGTATGTCGACAACGAGGTTCAGCAGCACGACGAGCGCCGCATAAAAAACCACGATACCGAGCACCAGCGTGTAGTCGCGGTTCAGCGCACCGCGCACGAAAAATTGCCCGAGCCCGGGAATGCCGAAGATTTCCTCGACGACGACAGACCCAGTCAGAATAGCCGCTGCTGCTGGCCCCATGTATGACAACACGGGAAGTAAGGCTGGCTTGAGTGCGTGATACCGAACGACGGCCGTCGTACCCAGGCCCTGCGCGCGCGCGGTGCGGACAAAGTCACTCGCCAGCACGTCAATCATGCTGGCCCGCGTCAGACGTGCGATATACGCGATCTGCGGTAGTGCCAGAGCAATGACGGGCAATACGAATTTTGTGGCGCCTACGTTGCCGCTCCAGCCCGCCGGCAACCATTGCAGCCTGACCGCGAGCAGCAGTACGAGCAATGGTGCAATGACGAATATCGGAATCGATATCCCGGTCATCGCAACTGCCATAACCGAGCGGTCCAGCAGCGTGTTTCGACGCAGCGCGGCGAACGACCCCGCGGCGACGCCGACGACAAGCGCCAGCAACATCGCCATTGCACCCAGCTTCAGGGACACGGGAAACGCCGTGCCGATCAGCTCACCAACCGTGTGGTCCCGGTAACGATATGAGGGCCCGAGGTCGCCGTGCACGAGGCCGGAAAGGTAGCGAATGAACTGTTTGTGCAGCGGCTCGTCGAGGTGATATGCAGCCGCTATGTTTTCCTCGATTTCTGCAGGCAGCACACGTTCGTCGTCAAACGGACCGCCCGGCGCGGCGTGCACCATCAGAAACGCGAGCACAATTACCAAGAACAAAGTCGGAATTGCACCCAGCAATCGCAGCAGGGCGTATCTCAGCAAGGCTGTGTTCCGATCAACGTGTGGCGGCAGTCGGCGCCAGACTCAGATGCTGACTGTAATGATAATCCAGCACATTGTCTCCCCAACCCTGGACCTCGGGACTGACCAGGTGCTTGCTGACGTAAAAATACAGTGGAATCACAGGGTGGTCAGCGAGCAGCACGCGCTCCGCCTCTTCAAGAAACAGGCGTCGGCGATCGGGCTCGACCTGGTCGGCCGCCTGCCGCATTAAATCGTCAAACTTTCCGCTTTCGTAGCCTGGCATGTTTGACGGGTTGCCGCTTTCCATGATGCTCAGGAAGGTATGTGCATCGTTGTAATCTCCAATCCAGCTGGAACGGAATACCTGCGTCACCTCGCGGTCACGCATATTGGCCAGCAGCACCTGGAACTCCTCGCTGACGAGCGTCGTCTCAACGCCGAGCACTTCACGCCACATCGACTGCACCGCGAGTGCGATCTTCTGCTGCGTATCGGAGGTGTTGTAGCGCAGTTCGATTTGCAGTGGAGTATCAGGACCGTATCCCGCTTCGCGCAGCAGCCGTCTTGCGTGCGCGTTGCGTTCTTCCTGGTTTTGTTCCGCGTAGATAAATCGCCGCGGCTCGTAGTTGTCGACCCCTGGTGGCACCCAGCTGTATGCCGGCTCTTCGCCACGGCCCGTGATGCTGTTGACCAGCACATCGCGATCGATTGCCATCGATAACGCTTCGCGTAGTTGCGGGCTATCCCTGAACGGCGGCTTGGTCAGGTTGAAGCCGTAATAGTAAACGCCAAGGTACGGCGCGATATGCAGCTCCTCGGGATACTCCTGCCGCACCTGCGCGAAGTTGTCTGGAGGTACGCTGCCCGTGATTTGAATTTCGCCGGCACGATAGCGGTTGAGTTCTGTCATCTCTTGCGTAATGACGTGATGCCACACATTATCGATCGCCGTCCCGGCATTGTTCCAGTAATACTCATTGCGGCTCAGCTCGACGACCGACCCCGGCTCCCAGGCATCGAGTTTGTAGGCGCCGTTCGACACAAGGTTTCCGGCCCGCGTAAAAGCATCACCATGTTCGGCAATCGAGCCCGGGTGAACCGGAAACGTGCTCGGGGCTGTCAGCAAGCTCAGGAGATACGGTGTAGGCCGCTCGAGCGTAATGACAAGCGTCCGCTCATCGATGGCCTCGACACCAAGCTCGGCCGGCGGCAATTCGCCGCTAATGATGTCCTTCGCATTGACAATATCGCCGAGCATCTGCGCATAGAACGCTGCCGTCGCCGGGTTGACGAGGCGCCGCAGGCTGAACGCGAAATGCGGCGCCGTTACGAGCTCCCCGCTCGACCAGCGCGCATCTTCGCGAATGCGGAATGTGTACGTCAGACCGTCTTCGGAAATGGTCCACTCAGACGCCGTGCCGGCCACGAGCTCCCCCGTCGCCGAATACGCCAGCAGGCCCTCGCCGATATCCCGCAGCACTTCCGCCGCCTGCACGCTGCGCGCCTTGTGTGGATCGAGCGACTCCGGGTCGGATGAGAGCCCGCGGTGCAGCACCGACTCCGCGGCGATTTCGCTGGCAGGATCGCTGCACGCAAATAACAGCGCGCCGAGCAGAACAATGCTTGCGGCAAGCAATGCACCAAGACGAAGCGCTTTCATCAGGCTGATTTCCTGAGATGTCGCTTTTTGAGATGGATAAGCAGCAGCGACACAGCCGACGGCGTCATGCCTTCCAGCCGGGACGCCTGACCCAGCGTAACGGGTCGCGCAACTTCGAGTCGTTGCCGGGCTTCATTGGAAAGTCCGTCTACCGACGCGTAATCGATGTCGTCGGGCAGGCGTAACGATTCCTGTTTGACGTGCTTCGCGATTTCCCGCTCCTGGCGATCTATATATCCGGCATACTTGGCCTGGACTTCCAGCTGCAGCTCCACCTGCTCTCGCTGCTCATCGCTCTCGAGCCCGTGCGCATCGTGCGCGCCAACCATCGACAGCCCTGACACCGTCGCGTAATTGAGTTCCGGGCGGCGCAGCAACTCCAGAGCAGTGCACTCGCGCTGCAGTTCCTTGCCGACGAGACTTTTGTCATTTTCGCTAAGCAGCGACGGTCGCAGCGTCGTGCTCGCGAGTCGTTGCTGTTCTCTCACAACCGCTTCGCGTTTCCGGTTTAACGCCGACCAGCGTACGTCATCCACAAGCCCAAGCTCGCGGCCCACGGGCGTCAACCGCAAATCGGCGTTGTCCTCTCGCAGCGTCAATCGATACTCGGCACGACTCGTGAACATGCGATACGGTTCGCTCACGCCCCGCGTGATCAGATCATCGACAAGCACGCCGATGTATGCCTCGTCGCGTCGCGGAAACCACTGCTCTTGCTGCTGCGCATGACGCGATGCGTTGATTCCGGCAAGCAGCCCCTGCGCGCCGGCTTCTTCGTAACCGGTCGTGCCATTTATTTGCCCCGCAAAGTACAAACCGCCAATGAGCTTGGTCTCAAGCGTGGGCCGCAGGTCACGCGGATCGAAATAGTCGTATTCGATCGCGTACCCGGGCTGCGTAATGCGCGCGTTTTCAAACCCGGGAATCGTGCGCACGAACCGCTCCTGTACCTCGGCAGGGAGGCTCGTCGAAATCCCGTTCGGATAAACGACGTCCGTGGTCAGCCCTTCAGGCTCAACGAAAATCTGATGCGATGCCTTGTCCGCAAAGCGCACGATCTTATCTTCTACCGACGGACAATAGCGCGGCCCGACGCCCTCGATCGCGCCCGTGTACAGCGGCGATTCATCGAGCGACGCACGAATAATGTCATGCGTCTCGCTCGTCGTATGGGTGATGTAACACGAAATTTGTTGCGGATGATCGCTGCGCCGGCCGAGGAAAGAGAACACGGGTATCGGATCATCACCAGGCTGTTCCGCCATCGTTTCGTAATTGAGTGTTTTGCCGTCGAGCCTCGGTGGTGTCCCGGTCTTGAGCCGCGCAACCCTGAACGGCATTTCGCGCAGGCGCTCAGCAAGCCTGATCGCTGGCGCGTCGCCCACGCGACCGCCGGCCGTTTCGCTGCCACCTATCAGAATGCGCCCGCCAAGAAACGTGCCAACGGTCAGCACAACCGCTCGCGCCCGAAACTCGATTCCGTCTGCCGTCACAGCACCGGTTACGTTATCCCCCGCCACTAGCAGGTCGTCCACCGACTGCTCTGCAATCGCGAGATTCGGCTGATGCTCCAGAATGCGGCGAATCTCGCGCCTGTAGAGCGCGCGGTCGGCCTGCGCGCGAGTCGCCCTGACCGCCGGACCCTTGCTCGCGTTCAGGGTACGAAATTGTATTCCTGCGCGGTCGATGGCCACAGCCATTGCGCCACCGAGCGCATCGATTTCCCGGGTCAGGTGGCCCTTGCCGATGCCACCAATCGCCGGATTGCAGCTCATCTGCCCCAGCGTCGCGACGCTGTGCGTCAGCAGTAGTGTGCGCGCACCGCTGCGTGCGGCAGCCAGAGCGGCTTCCGTGCCGGCGTGGCCGCCGCCGATTACGATGACATCAAAGACTTCGGGCATGGCGCAATACTGAGCAATACGGGCCGCGCATTCTAGTCGTTGCCCGCCATCGTCGCCACAAACTGCGCTTCATATATGGTCTGTGGGGCGCTTCTCGCCGGCTTTACTTGTGTCTGCCAACTCGCCAAGATTGCAGCGCGCAACGATACGGCGAATTCTTTATGCTCCGAAACACGGTCCTGGCGTCGCTTTTGCTGATGGCAGCGGCCGGCGCCCCTGCTGCGCCAGCCCTCGAGCTGGAAGACTGCCGCATCAGCGCCGGGCCGGGCTATCCCGGCATCAGAGCACGGTGCGGGGCGGTGCTGCGGCCCGTGAATCCCGACGACCCGGAGTCCGGACAACTGGAACTCGCCGTTGCGGTTGTGCCGGCGCTCGACCTCGACCCCGAGCCGGATCCGCTGGTGCCTCTCGCCGGCGGCCCGGGCGGCGGCGCCATTCAGTTCTACTCCGCGTATGCAGGCGCTTTCGAGCCGCTGCGCCGCGATCGGGACATATTGCTTGTCGATCAGCGCGGCACGGGCGGCTCGGCGCGCATGGACTGTCCCTTCGATGACGATATCGTCGAAGGTCTGTACACCGACGAGCAGACCCTCGAATTCGCCCGGTCATGCCTGGAGCAACTTCCGCACGATCCGCGGTTCTTCACGACCAGCATCGCTGTCGGTGACCTCGAGGCGGTGCGGCTTGCTCTGGGTTACCCGTCTTTGAATTTGCTCGGCACGTCTTACGGGACGCGTGTCGCGCAGCATTTCGCGCGCCGCTACCCCGGCTCGACTCGCACGCTCATTCTCGACGGGGTGGTCCCGCCGCAGGTTCCTCTGGGCCCCGAGATCGCGACCGAGGCACAGCGGGCGCTCGATGAGATCCTCGACCGCTGCCTGAACGATGCGGCCTGCAGCGAGCGTTTCCCCGAAATCGACCTGGATTTCGCGTCGCTTCGCGCACAGCTGAAAAAAGCGCCTGTGCGAGTGGAGCTGTCGGACCCGATTACCGGTAAGCGGGAGGCTTTGGACTTTGGTCACAACGAACTCGCGGCCGCGCTTCGATTGCTGGCATATCAGCCGCGCTCTGTGGCGATTGTCCCACTTCTCATTCACGAGGCCGCCAACAATAATTTCGTGCCGCTCGCCGCGCAGTTTCAGTTGACGGTCAGCAGTCTCGCTGACGCCCTGGCGCTCGGCATGCACAATTCGGTCGTCTGCACGGAGGACCTGCCGTTCATTGACAGGAGCGCCATTGACTTTGCTGCGCTCGATGCCACTTACATCGGCGCATTGCAGCTCGAGGCGCTCGAGACAATTTGCTCGGTGTGGCCACGCGGCCCGATCGACAATGGCTTGACCGAGCCACTTGCTACCGATATTCCGGTATTGCTGCTGTCGGGCGATGCGGACCCGATCACACCTCCGCGCTATGCGGAGCTTGCCGCCGTCAAGCTTGCCAATGCTCGCCACCTGATCGGCGACAGACAGGGACATGGCCAGATAGCCGCTGGCTGCATGCCCAAACTCATCGCACGATTTGTCGCTGCCGCGGACGCTGCCGATCTTGATGCATCGTGTATGAAAGACACGTTTGTCATGCCGTTTTTTCTGGATTTCTCGGGGCCCACGCCGTGATCATCGTCGACAATATCCATAAGTCGTTCGGCAAGGTCCACGCCGTTCGCGGTGTGAGCTTCAGCGCCCCGGACGGCAAGATCACCGGATTACTCGGCCCTAATGGTGCCGGCAAATCGACGACCTTGCGTATTTTATACACGGTGCTGACTCCCGATAGCGGCAGCGCATCGATAGACGGCGCCGATGTCGTGGCCGACAGCCTCAAAGCGCGCCAGAGCATCGGTGCGTTGCCGCACGGCGCCGGCCTGTATCCGCACCTGACCGCACGCGAAAACATCGTTTACTACGCCAAGCTCTGCGGCCTCGAGAAAGACCTCATCGACGCGCGAGTGGAGGACATCATGACGTTGCTGGAGATAAGCGACTTTGCTGACCGCCAAACGAAGGGCTTTTCGCACGGTCAGCGCACGAAAGTCGCTCTTGCCCGAGCGCTAGTGCACAACCCGCAAAACGTCATCCTCGACGAGCCGAGCAACGGCCTCGATGTCATGGCGACCCGCTCGCTGCGCAAATTGATTCTGAAGCTAAAGGACGACGGCCGGTGTGTGCTTTTTTCCAGCCACGTTATGCAGGAAGTGGCGGCTCTCTGCGATGACATTGTGATCATCGCGAACGGCAAAGTGGCGATAGACGACTCCGCTGACGGCATACGACAGCGGACGGGCTGCGACGGCCTCGAAGACGCTTTCGTGCGCGCGATCGAAATGGTGCGACCGGCCTGATGCGCACGCCGATCACGGTTTTCATAAAAGAGGTCATCGATAACATTCGCGACCGGCGGACGCTTGCATCCGCACTGATCATGGGCCCGCTGTTCGGTCCAATACTGTTTGTTTTCGTCATCAATCTCTCGATAGAGCGCTCGCTCGACGATGCCGAGCGAATACTGGAGCTGCCCGTTATCGGCGAACAGCACGCGCCAAACCTGATGCGCTATCTCGAAAGCCACAACATCGACGTTGTCGAGGGCCCCAAGGACCGCGCGGCTGCAATGGCCGCAGTTACGACGGGCGCACAAGACGTCATCGTCGTTGTCCCCGAAAATTTCGGGGAACAACTTGCCGACACGATACCGGCAAAGATCGAACTGATCTCCGACCAGGCGAATACGCAGGCCGAGCGCGATGCGCGTCGAGTGCGAACGGCGCTTCAGTCATACAGCCAGGAACTCGCCACCATCCGTCTCATAGCACGAGGCGTGAGCCCCCTGGTGTTGCGGCCCATCAACGTTGACGAGGTCGACGTTTCAACGCCTAGCGGACGCTCCGCAATATTGCTTGGCATGATGAGTTATTTCTTTATCTTTGCCCTGCTGATGGGTGGCATGTACCTGGCTATCGACACAACGGCCGGTGAGCGAGAGCGCGGCTCGCTGGAACCGATTCTTTCCTTGCCCGTAACGAGAGATCAGCTAATGTTGGGCAAGATAGCTGCGACCTGCCTGTTCATGGCTGTGTCGCTATTTCTGAGTCTGTGTTCATTCTTCGTCGCGCTCAAGTTCATGCCGCTGCAAAAGCTCGGCATGACGCCGAACTTCGGTCCTGACGTCGTCGTAGCAGCATTCTTTGTGCTGGCGCCGTTCATATTGCTTGGGGCCTCGCTCATGACCCTCGTCGCTTCATTTACAAAAAGCTATAAAGAGGCACAAACATGGCTCAGCGTCTTGCTCGTTGCGCCGACGCTGCCTATCCTGGTTGTCAGCATTCTGATGCTGCGCCCCAAGCTCGAATTCATGTTCGTGCCCAGCCTGAGCCAGCACCTGTTGCTTGTCGACATGATCAAGAACGAGCCCGTGAACATCCTGCATGTCGCTATCTCGGTAACCAGCACGCTTTCGATCGGTGCTGTGCTGACCTGGATCTGTGCACGGCTGTATCGGCGAGAGGGGCTGCTGGGTTAGGATGCCGCTATGGCTGTGTTTGCCGAACTTCGCCGCCGCAACGTCTTCAAGGTTGCGCTGCTCTACGCCATAGCAAGCTGGCTAATCATCTGGTTTGTCGGCGCGATTGAGTCCACCTCCGACGTGCCGGTATGGACCGAGACGTTCGTTCTGTTCGTGCTCGCGATCGGCTTTCCCGTTGCGCTGTTGTTTGCGTGGACCTACGAAATCACGCCTTCCGGCCTCAAAAAGGCCGTCGAGGTCGATCAGACACAATCTATCGTTTACAAAACCGGCCAAAAACTCAATGCAGCGGTCGCCGTGCTTGTGGTTCTCGGCGTGTTGGCCGTCTTTGGCCAGCGGCTGCTGCCCACGTTCGAGTTCATCCTGCCTGGCATCCCCGAAGGTGACGCCCCGCTGTCCGAAAAGGCGCCGGCCAATATCCGCAGCCTGACGCTCGACAATGGACTCAAGATCATCGTCTGGCCTGATCACGACATCCCCAATGTCGTCATGTACAACTTCGTTCGCGCTGGCGGCCGTAACGAATATCCCGGCATCACGGGCCTGTCGCACTTTTTCGAACATATGATGTTTCTTGGCACCGAGAAGCGAGAGCCTGGCGAGTTTCTTCGGGTGCTGGAGGCCGCCGGCGGCGACTACAACGCTTATACGTCATCTGACGTAACGGTCTTTCAGGACTGGTTTCCGCGCTCTGCGCTCGAGGTGGTATTCGAGCTCGAGGGGGACCGGTTTCAAGACCTTGCGCTGGTTCCCGAGGTCGTCGAAAGCGAGCGGCAAGTCGTTTTTTCCGAGCGCCGCTCCAGCATCGACAACGATAACTTCTGGAAGCTCGCGGAACAGGTACAGGCAACCGCGTATGTCGCACACCCGTATCAATTTACCGTGATTGGCTGGCCGTCCGACATCGAGTCATGGACACAGGAAGATCTGATCAATTACTACCGAACGTATTACGCGCCGAACAACCGCACGATCGTATTCACCGGTGACGTAACGCCCAGGGTGATTTTCTCGCTGGCCGACGAATACTTCGCGGAGGCTCCAGCGCAGGATCCGCCGCCACCGGTGCGAACGGTCGAGCCCGAACAACAGGGCGAGCGGCGCGTCGTTGTGCGGGCGCCGGCGCAAACGCCGCTGTTGCATATAGCGTTTCACGCGGGCAGCGCCGCGGACGCCAGCACCTTGCCGATGAGACTGTTGCTCAACATCCTGACAGGCGGTGAATCGTCGCGCCTGCACCGCCTTCTGGTCGAAAACGCCGGCATCGCCGTTTCGGTTGACGGCTATCAGGACGAGGGCTTTGATCCAGGATTGGTCTGGTTGTATATGACGCTGCCTCCTGGCGGCGATCCGCGTGTCGTCGAGCAACGCGTCCTCGAAGAGCTCGCGCGCGTCGCCGCAGACGGCGTAACCGCAGCGGAGCTCGCCAAAGCGCGGAACATTATGCTGGCTGATTTCTGGCGCGGCCTTGCGACGATCGATGGCAAGGCTGAGGCGCTCGGACAGTACGAAGTATTCCACGGCGATTACGAAAGGCTGTTCGACTTGCCCGCGGCGATGAAGGCCATAACCGCCGCGGATTTGCAGCGCGTCGCGGCGAAAGTCTTCCGCGCAAACAACATGACCGTTGGCGTGCTGCAGGCGCCGGACTCCGAGGGTGCGCAATGACTTATCTGCGCCCAGCCTGGCTAGCGCTCTCGGCCTGTTTGTGCGCCGGCACGGCGCTCGGCCAGGGTGTGACACTGCCCGATGTACACCGCGTCGAGCTCGACAATGGCGCTGTATTTATCCTGGATGAAAAGCACGACGTGCCGCTTATCGGTGTTGAAGCCATCATCCGCGGCGGCGCCGTAACGGACCCCTCCGGCAAGTCCGGCATGTCCAGCCTGCTGGCCGGCATGCTCAAGAAGGGTGCGGGTGACCGGGATGCAGCGACATTTGCCGAGGCGATCGGCGCCGTCGGTGCTTCGCTCGAGGCCCGCGCGGGGCTCGAGTCGATAACGATCTCGGGTGAGTTCCTCGCCCGCGACGCAGACCTGATGCTCGAACTCCTCGTCGACATGCTGCGGGCACCTACGCTCGGCTATACCGAAATGAAAAAGCTTCGCGACCGGAAGATCAATTTCATTCGGGCAGCGAAAGACAGCGACCTGCGGCCGCTTGCACCGGCGTACGGCAACGCGTCGCTGTTTGGCGAACATCCTTACGGCAATCCGGTCGATGGCAACGAGGAGTCGTTGGCGAAAATTTCGCAGCGTGAGCTACGCGCGTATTATGGCGAGCACGTCGGCGCCGACCGCCTTATCATCGCCGTCGTGGGTGACTTCGATGCCGCCGCAATGAGCGACACCCTGTCTGCCGCATTCGGCGACTGGCAGAAGGCCGCCGCGCCATTACCCGAGTTCGAAGCACCCGTCCCCGAGGAGGGTCGCCGCGTACTGCTCGTCGACAAACCGGGCGCAACGCAGAGCTACTTCTGGATAGGCAATGTGGGTGTTGCTGTCGGCTTCCCGCAACGGGCGGAGCTCGATATTGCCAACACGCTGTTCGGTGGCCGCTTCACGTCGCTGCTCATGGCCGAGTTGCGCACCAAGGCCGGGCTGACCTATGGCGCGCGCTCGGTATTGCTGCGTCCGTCCAGGCCCGGCTCGGTCTCGATCAACTCGTATACCAGGACCGAAACGACTATCGAAGCGATCGATCTGGCGCTCGCGCTGCTTGCGCAGCTGCATGAGACCGGCTTCGACGAAGAGGCCATTCAGTCGGGCAAGAATTACATTCTCGGCCAGTTTCCGCCGCGTCTGGAAACGGCGGCGCAGCTCGCCGCTCAGTTTGCGTTTCTGGAAGCGCACGGCCTCGATGCCGCGTTCGTTAACGACTACGGCGCCGCCATACTCGCGGCCAGCCCGGAGGCCATACAGTCTGTTATCGGCAGCGTTTATCCTGAACCGGATAATCTGGTTTTCGTCGTCCTCGGCGACGCCGAACTGCTTCGCAACGACATCGCGAAATACGGCCCTGTTACGGAGATTGCGATCACCGAACCGCGCTTTCGGCCCTGATCCCCCGGCGCCTATTTGCCGATGCAGAAATCGGCGAAGATCCGGCCGAGAAGATCGTCCGAAGACATCGCCCCCGTAATCTCACCAAGCGCTTCATGCGCGAGCCGCAGCTCTTCGGCAAGCAATTCGCCAGCGCGGGACTCGTCCAGGGCAGCGCAGCCGGCAACAAAATGCGCAGCCGCCCGACTTAGCGCATCGATGTGGCGCTTACGCGCTGTGAACGCTCCTTCACCGAGATTCTCGTAGCCGGCCAGTGCACGGAGCCGCTCGCGTAGCGCATCGATACCGGCTCCTGTTTTTGCGGACAGATTAATCACCGCCGCGCCGTCACTCGCCGCGCCGGGCTCCTCACCGGTCAGATCGATTTTGTTGCGAACGACCGTCACCTTCGCGCCATCCGGAACCTCCTCGCCCATCGCGGCATCGTCGCTGTCGCTCGCATCCTGTATCCAAAGCACGGCATCTGCGCTTGTCAGTGCCTCACGCGCGCGCCTTATGCCTTCTGCTTCGATGCGGTCCGGGTTGTCGCGCAAACCGGCCGTATCCACAAGCTCCACCGCAAGACCGTCGATATTGATCTGTTCGCGAAGGACGTCTCGAGTCGTGCCCGCCACTTCAGTAACGATGGCCGATTCCTCGCCGCTGAGTTTGTTCAGCAAACTCGACTTGCCGGCATTGGGTTTGCCGACGATCACGACACGGAAGCCGTCGCGCAGCACGCGTCCGACGGCTGCCTGATTCTGAAGCTCGTCAAACGCGTTGCGACAATCTTCGAGCTGCGACAACAGCGCCTCATCCGACAGGAAGTCGATTTCCTCTTCGGGAAAATCGATCGCCGCTTCCACGTGCATACGCAATCGCACGAGCCGCTCTGCGAGCGTATCGACCGCGCCGGAGAAGGCACCCGACAGCGAGCGCAGTGCCGCCCGGGCCGCCTGCGCCGTGCCGCTGCCAATCAGGTCCGCAATCGCCTCCGCCTGCGCAAGATCCAGCTTGCCGTTGAGAAACGCGCGCTTCGTGAACTCCCCGGGCTCGGCAAGTCTGGCGCCGAATTCGATCGCGGCATCGACGAGCAGCGACATGACCACTGGCCCGCCGTGTCCGTGCAGCTCGAGCACCGCTTCGCCGGTAAACGACGCCGGTGCGGGAAAATACAGCGCCACTCCGGAGTCGAGCTTTTCGCCGCGAGCGTTGCGGAATGTCCGATACGTCGCGTAACGCGGTTCGGGTAAACTTCCGAGCATGCCTCGCGCAATGCGCTCGGCCTCGCTGCCGGACAGTCGCACAATCCCCACACCAGCCGTTCCCGCTGGTGTTGCCGTTGCGACGATCGTGTCAGGGGCGCTTGTCATGTGCCAATGAGACCACAGGAATCGATGCTATGCAGAATCTGAAGGTAGAGTTCGAAAATGACGAGGGCCAGAAACTGGCCGGGATCCTCGACCTGCCAGCCACGAACGTGCGCGCCTACGCCCTGTTCGCCCACTGTTTCACGTGTTCGAAAAACCTCAAGGCCGCGACAAACATCAGCCGCGCAATGACCGCGGCGGGCATTGGCGTGTTGCGCTTTGACTTCACCGGCCTGGGACAGAGCGAGGGAGACTTCGCCGCGACGAATTTTTCGAGCAACGTCAGGGACCTGCTCGCGGCCGCAGCTTTTCTCGCCGCGAACTATGCAGCGCCGGCTATCCTGCTCGGTCACTCCCTCGGTGGCACCGCGGTGCTGCAAGCCGCGGCGAGCCTCTCCTCTGCCGTGGCTGTCGCGACCATCGGGTCGCCATCCGAACCTGCACACGTTGCCCACATGTTTGGAGATGCGCGAGACGAACTCGATGAAAAAGGTTACGCCGAGGTAACGCTCGGCGGGAGGCCATTTACTGTTCGACAACAGTTCCTTGATGACCTGCGGCAACACAATCTGCCGGTGGCGATCGGCTCACTGCGTAAAGCGCTGCTCATCATGCACGCCCCGCTCGATGCCGTTGTCGAGATCGACAATGCGGGCGCGCTATTCGCCGCAGCAAAGCACCCGAAGAGCTTTGTCAGCCTCGACAAGGCAGACCATCTGCTTTCCTCCAATGAAGATTCCCTCTATGCGGGCCGTGTTCTCGCCGCGTGGGCTTCGCGGTACCTGCCGACGCTGGTGCCACCCACGGAACTCGCTGCCGGCAGCGGCGAAGTTATCGCACGCACATTCACAGACGGTTTTCGAACTGACGTTCGCGCCGGGAAGCACGCGTTACTTGCAGACGAGCCTGTCGCCGTTGGCGGCACCGACCTTGGCCCGACGCCCTACGACCTCTTATCGGCTGCGCTTGCAACCTGCACAACGATGACGCTAAAGATGTATGCAAGCCACAAGAAGCTCAACCTTCGCTCTACGACGGTTCGCGTTTCGCACGGCAAGGTTCACGCCGAAGACTGCGTCGATTGTGAAAGCAAGGAAGGCAGAATCGATCAGTTTCGCCGCAGCATCTCCTTTGACGGAGATCTGACGCCGCAGCAGGAAGAGCGCCTGCTCGAGATCGCTGATCGCTGCCCGGTGCACAGGACGTTGCATGGCGAAATAAAGGTTCGCTCGACGCTTGGCTGATAGCGACGCTCCGGCTAGTCGGCCTCTGGCTTCTTGCTGCCTTTTTTCTGTTTCGCTTGAGCTTCGACAACCTTGTTGATTTTCCATTGCTGGGCAATCGACAGCAGTGTGTTCGTGACCCAGTAGAGTACGAGGCCCGCCGGAAAGAACGCAAAAAACACCGTGAAGATAACCGGCATGACCTGCATGACCTTGACCTGCACCGGGTCACCGACCTGCGGGTTGAGTTTTTGCTGAAAGAACATTGCTGCGCCCATGATGAGCGGCAAGATGAAGAAGGGGTCTCTGACCGATAAGTCCGTAATCCAGAGCGCGAACGGTGCCTGTCGCATCTCGACGCTTTCGAGCAGCACCCAGTAGAACGCCAGGAAGAAAGGCATTTGAATAAGGATGGGCAAACAACCTGCCGCCGGATTGACCTTCTCTCTTTTGTACAGCTCCATCATTGCCTGGCTGAGCTGCTGGCGGTCGTCCTTGTAACGCTCTTGTAATGCCTTGAGGCGTGGCTGCAAGTTGCGCATCTTGGCCATGGAGCGGCCGCTCGATTCGGTTAGCTTGTAGAAAAGCAGTTTGATCAGGAACGTGACAGCGATAATTGCCACGCCCCAGTTGCCGACCAGGCTATGTGCCTTGCTGAGTAGCCAAAACAGCGGTTGCGACAGGATGGTCAGCCAGCCATAGTCCACCGTGAGCTTCAGGGTCGGGTCTATCTCTTCGAGCTGGCTTTGCAGTTTGGGCCCGATAAAAAGTGTTGTCGTGAACGTCCGGGATTCGCCAGGTGCAACGATTTGCGTCGGCCCTATCGAGCTGGCGGTAGCTACCGCATCACGAACCGATACGTTGTAGCGCTGACTCGTGTCGGCCTGCGGCACGACCGCGCTGACGAAGTGGTGTTGTATGGCGCCAAACCAGCCGCGCTCCGAAGCAAACGCGTACGGCCCGTCATCGAGAAGGTCGTCGCGCTTAAGCTTTTCCGCTTTGTCGCCGTCATAAACGATCGGACCATCAAAGGAATACGAGTCGACGTCGAACATCGAGCGTTTTTGTTCGAACGATCGCCGCTGGAGTTGCGCGTACTCGGCACCGCGCCACGGCGTGTCGCTCCCGTTCGTAACCTCTTGCTCGACGACAACCTTGTAACTGCCGCGCGCAAACCGATAGCGCTTTTCCACGGTCACGCCAGCGCCATCCGACCAGGTCAGCGGCACAAGCAGCTCATCGTCGCCGCCCAGCGAATAATTCGTCTGTCTGCTGTTGAAGAGCGCGCGGTGGTTGGCTTCGGGCCCCTCGCCGGCCGAGCGCAGCCCCGATCGAATCAGGCCAAGTTCGTTGATGTCGGCAGTCAGAAGCTCGACGAGCTCGGTCGGTCGGTCCTTGGCAATTGGATATTTTAGCAGCACGGCCCCCTGCACGGTGCCTCCCTGCGTGCTTAGCTCAAGCTCGAGCACGTCGGTGGCTACGCGGATGACGGGTGCGCTCACGGACGCGTCCGTGGCTCGTGGCGAATCGATCGATGGCATAACGTCAGGCGCGTCGACTGCTGTATCGGTCAACTCCGGGATGCTGCCGTCCGATGCTGCAATTCCCGGCGCTTCGGTTACCGCGGGCGCCGCAACAGGTCTTGGGCCGTAGTCCTGCATCCACGCCTGGTAGGTCAGCCAGGCCATCATTCCAAAAAATGCCCAAATCAGCAGTCGTTGGTTATCCATACGTTCCTATTCCCACGCCGCTGCGCCGCCATCAGCCTCGCGGCATTTCTGCCAGTGGCCGAGCAGGCTGCCGAACAGCGTTTGGTTTGTTGCTGTGCTGGACCCCGGCTGATTGATGACGACGATGTCCAGTCCGGCCAGCTCCGCCTGATGCTGTCGAAACGACTCTCTGACGATGCGTTTTATTCTGTTCCTGCCGGTTGCCTCGCGGCAGTTCTTCTTCGAAATTGCCAACCCGAGCCGGGCAACGTTCATCTTGTTGTCTCTGCAAAGCACCGTAAACCATTTGTCCTGGCTGCGCGTCGCTTTTTTGAACACGCGACCAAAACCAGCAGCATTAAGCAACCGGTTTTCTTTTTGAAGCCGGAAGTTAGCGCTGCCAGCCAAGGGAGAGGGCTTTGTCGCCGGCGGTTGCGCCGCCGGTCAGGGCGTGAGCTTGGCGCGGCCTTTTGCGCGGCGGCGCTTCAATACAAGGCGCCCGGCTTTTGTCGCCATGCGGGCACGAAAACCGTGTGTGCGGGCACGCTTGATTTTGCTCGGTTGATACGTCCGTTTCATTTGCCTGGTACCTGGGTTTTCTGCAAGCCGCTCAATGACCTGCAGTCCGGAAGGGCGGCAAGGGTACGCAGATGGTCCGACAGTGTCAATAGACTGGTACAAACACTGCGCCAGCGCGCGATGCGTGCTGTTTGGCGCGCTTGTCTGGCGGCGCATTAACAGACGGTATAGACTGCCCGGTCTTCATTCTAATAACGATGCTTCGCACGATATTTGGGGACTCAATTGGCAGCCGAGATGATGCTCTGGAACCGGTGCGTCCGTGACCTTCAGGCGGAGCTCCCCGAGCAGGAATTCAATACCTGGATTCGGCCGCTGCAAGCCGTCGAAGACGGGTCGGTCTTGCGCTTGCTTGCGCCGAATCGGTTTGTTGTCGAGTGGTTGCGAAATCACTATCTCGCGCGAATCGTCGAAATGGTCGACGATCACGGGCAGCAGGTGGAGCTCGTTGTGGAGGTCGGCTCACGACGCGTGCCGCGTGTGGTGACCAGTGCCCGGCCGGCAGCGCCTGCACCTGTCAGCGTGCAGCCTGCGACGTCGATCGAACCGCGCCTCAATCCGGCATTTACATTTGCGCGCTTTGTAGAGGGCAAGAGCAATCAACTCGCGCGCGCCGCTGCCACACAGGTCGGTGAAAATCCTGGCAAATCATATAATCCGCTTTTTATTTATGGTGGTGTCGGACTCGGCAAGACGCACCTGATGCACGCGATCGGGAACTCGATGCTCGAGTCGGCGCCGGCCGCGCGTGTCGCCTACGTCCATTCGGAACGCTTTGTCGGTGATATGGTTCGCGGGCTGCAGCACAACAAGATTTCGGAATTCAAGCGATCGTACCGATCGCTGGATGCTCTCTTGATCGACGACATACAGTTTTTTGCCGGCAAAGAACGCTCGCAAGAAGAGTTTTTTCATACCTTTAACGAACTACTCGAGGGACAGCGACAAATCGTTCTGACCTGCGACCGTTACCCAAAAGAGGTGAATGGTCTCGAAGAGCGCCTGAAATCCCGCTTTGGCTGGGGTCTGACGGTCGCAATCGAACCGCCGGAACTCGAGACCTCTGTCGCAATCCTGATGAGCAAAGCGAGTGCCGAGGGCATCAACTTACCTGAAGAGGTCGCGTTTTTTATTGCAAAGAGAATCCGCTCCAACGTCCGCGAACTCGAAGGCGCGTTACGCCGTGTAATCGCCAACTCGCGATTTACCGAGCGGCCGATCGATCTCGATTTCGCCAAAGAGGCTTTGAGAGATTTGCTCGCTTTGCAAGCGCGGCTCGTGTCTATTGAAAATATTCAGAAAACCGTTGCGGAATACTTCAAAATTCGCGTCGGTGATCTGCTTTCGAAGCGGCGCAGCCGCTCTATCGCCCGCCCCAGGCAAATCGCTATGGCGCTCGCAAAAGAGCTGACTAACCACAGCCTTCCCGAAATCGGCGACGCTTTTGGCGGAAGAGACCACACTACGGTGCTGCACGGCTGCCGGCGTATCGCGGCGCTTCGTGAGACGGACAAGCGCATAGACGATGATTATTTGAATTTGTTGAGAACTCTGACAGGATAATGTGGATAACTCGTGGACAAGTGGTTAGCGAGAATTTATCCACAGCCCGTACACAGGCTTACGGCCGTTGCTGCACTGACTTTGAGCGTTGTTTTTTTTGCGTAATATATTGTTTTATAAGGCAAAAACAATTTTATCCACAGGAGCGTTAGTGCCTAATAATAACAATAATAGAATAATATCCAATATTTATTAACAGGTGGAATCTATGAAGTTAAGCGCTGCTCGGGATGTGCTTCTGAAGCCTCTTCAGGCTGTGATCGGCGTTGTCGAACGCCGACAAACGATGCCTATCCTTTCGAACGTGCTCTTAGTAGCGAAAGGCAACGAACTGTCTGTAACCGCAACGGATCTCGAAGTCGAGCTCGTTGCGCAGACCGAGGTCAGTGTTGAAACCGGCGGAGAAATTACGGTATCTGGCCGTAAGCTTCTGGATATCTGCAGAGCGTTACCGGAGGGCTCAGACGTCGATATCAGTGTGAGCGGGGAGAAAGCGATTGTTCGCTCCGGGAGGAGCAAGTTCAGCCTGGCGACATTACCGGCGGCGGAATTCCCGAGTGTCGAGGACATCAAAGCCGGGCAGACGATTACGGCTGATCAGGCTGTGCTGGGTAGATTGATCGAAAAAACACATTTTTCCATGGCGCAACAAGATGTGCGCTATTACCTAAACGGGATGTTGCTCGAAACAGGCGGCAAGTACCTGCGCGCCGTGGCGACCGACGGGCATCGGCTGGCGCTCTGCCAGGCAGAGCTTGCAGGCGCAGCACTGGACGAACAGCAGGTCATCGTGCCGCGCAAGGGTGTGCTTGAGCTGCAGCGGCTGATGAGTGGGGAAGGCGACCTGAACATAGAGCTAGGGCCAAACCACGTAAGAATTCAGCTGGAAGGAATTCGATTCACGTCGAAGCTGATCGATGGTCGTTTTCCGGAGTACGAGCGGGTTATCCCGAAAGAGTCGAGCAACGAGCTGACCGCTGATCGCAGCGCGCTCAAGGGCGCGCTACAGCGCACCGCGATTCTGTCCAATGAGAAATACCGGGGTATTCGGCTCATAATCCGCGATAGCGGGGTCGTAATGCAGGCGCATAATCCGGAGCAGGAAGAGGCCGAGGAAGAGCTCGAGGTCGAGTACAGCGGGGAGGACATCGAAATCGGCTTTAACGTCAATTATCTGCTCGATGCGCTGGGAGCCGTCGACGGCGACGAAGTGACGCTGTCAGTGCTCGATGGAAATTCAAGCTGCCTGATCCGGCAGCCCGGCAAAGACGACAGCAAGTTTGTTGTCATGCCGATGCGCCTGTAGGAGCGCCCGAGCCGGGGCGCTGTGCCAATTCAGCAGTTTACGGCGCGCAATTTTCGCTGCCTGGCGAGCATTGAACTCGACGCGGACCCCCAAAACAACCTGATTTATGGCCCGAACGCGTCCGGCAAGACCAGCGTGCTCG